>JAPUHK010000076.1 GCA_027297745.1 Planctomycetota bacterium
CGTGATCATCGGGCTTTTGGCCGCGCTGGTCGGTCCCGAGGTCTGGGCGCTGCTGGCGGCGGGCCAGGAGGACATCGCGGCGGCGCAGTGCCAGCGCTACTACGACCTGGTCATAACGTGGAAGCTGTTCACCAAGAACAAGCAGATCCCAGCCGACCTGTTCGAGCTGGAAGCCCCGCTGAAGGACGGCGCCGACCCCTTCACCAAGATCGAACAGGATCCCTGGGGCGGCCAGTACTACATCGAGCCCGAAGGGCGCCGCTTCCGGATCGTGTCGCCGGGGCCGGACGGCATCGACGGCAACGACGACGACATCGTCTATCCGAAGCGCGAAGAGGAGTAGGAGGCGCGTGATGCGATACGGGTCCGGCGCGGACGGCTTCACGCTGCTCGAGTTGATCGCCGTGATCATCATCGTCGGCCTCCTGGCCGCGTTCGCGCCCCTGATCCTGGACTCCGTGATCGTCGAGCGCCAGCTCGAGGCGGAGGTCGCGCGGCTCGGGGACACGATCGAGATCCTGTTGCGCCAGGCCGTCCTCGACGGCGTTCCCTACGCCATCCACTACGACACCCAGGGCGACCGCTACGCGATGCAGCTCCCGATCGAAGTCGTCTACGAGGACCCCACGGGCAACACCGACTCGGCCACGACGCTGGTGCTGGAGGAGGACCCGGACCTCGAGTGGCGGGCGCTTCCGGACGGGATCGACCTGCAACTCTACGAGGGCACGAAGAAGATCGACGACGGGCGCTTCCGGGTCGAGCTGAGCCCGCGCGGAACGGTCGACCCCCACGCCCTCGTGCTGATCCACAACGACATCAAGGCGTTGCACGACGAGGATCGCGCACGCACGCTGAAGGTCAATTTCACGGGCATCATCTCCTACCTGCCCGGCATCCGAACGGAGGATTTCAAGAAGTCCGAGGCGGAGATGGGGAACTAGCATGCGCCCTGCGCTCTCCGCGATCCGCTCTCCGCGCCCTCACGGGCCCGGCCCGACACCGCCGACAGGGGCGGACGGCACAAGGCGCAAGGCGCAGGACGAACGCGGCCTCACGCTGCTCGAGGTAATCGTCTCCTTGATGTTGTTCTCGCTCATGAGCACGCTGCTGCTCGGCAGCCAGGGTGCGGCGGCGGAGGCGGCGCTCGACGCACAGATCGAGCGCGACATCGCCTTCCTGCTCCCCTTCCGCCTCAATGCCGTCGCGCTGGACCCGGACGAGTACGACCAGGACGAGATGGTCGGGGAGTTTCCCGCCACCGGCGTCTCCTCCCGCCTGGTGGACGAGGAGGAACTGTTCGGCACGAGCTACCGGGGCTACACCTGGAAGGTCGAGCGCAAGGAGGTCATCGGCGCCGGCTCAGCCAGCACCGTCCGGGTCGCAGGCAACGTCGCGGAGATGCTCTTCCCCGAGGAGTCCAACTTGGGCCTGCCCCAGGACGAGGAGGGGCAGCCGACCTCAAGCGGGGACGAGGACTACGACGAAGTCGACACCGACGCCGTCGACATGATGCTGTTCATCAGGGTCACGGTCTATCCGCCTGGCTACGATCCCAACGAAGTCCCCACACAGGGGCGTCCCGGCGGCCCCCGCAGCGCCTGGACGGCGATCATCCTGCCCAAGGAGGAGGAAGAGGAGTGAGGCGCCCGCAGGCGGGCTTCACGATGATCGAGGTGCTGATCGCGACCGCACTGTTCGCGGCTGTGATGGGCATGTACTCGGTCGTGCTCAACAACGTGATCACGCTCGAGGAGGAGGTGCGCGCGCAGCGCTCCTTCAGCAGCATCGGTCCCGCGATCCTGGACCTGATCGAGGACGATCTGCAGTCCCTGTACACGAGCCCGCGCCAGCCGGACGCCTTCCCCTTCCGGGGCGACGAGCACACGCTGTCGAGCAAGGCCGCCGACCGCATGTCGTTCGTCGCGCGCCGCGCCTCGATCCACCAGGAGAACATCGGCGGCATCGGCGAGTACGTGCGCAGCCCGATCAACGAGGTCGGCTACCGCCTGCACCGCGGCGACAGCGATCTCGGCGACGTGCGCCGCATCTACCGGCGCGAGGCCTACTACGTGGACGGCTCGCCGCTCGACGGCGGGGACTACTTCGAGATCTACGACCGCGTGGTCTCGTTCAACGTGACCTATGCCGGCTACCCCGTGGAGGAAAGCGAGCGCTCTTCGCAGGATACGCTCGGCCGGCACCGCCTGGAGAAGTTCGAGAGCTGGGACTCGGAAGAGCGCCGGGGCTTCCCGGCGGCTGTGATCATCACGATCGAGGTCGAGGCGCCGAACCTCGGCGGCACGCTCCCGGACCGCGACGCGGAGCGGCCCGTCGCGCGCTTCACGCGTATCATCCCCATCCTTCAGGCGGGGGACATACCCGCCCCCACCGTCAACCCGAGCAACACCGGGAGCCCGGGCACAGGCAACACCGGCCGCTGATCGCAAGGCCGACAGGAGTCCGCGCGAAAGAGCGCACACACAGGTGCGCCCCCACGGGGAGTCGATCGGTAACCTGTAGCCGTGCGCACCGTGGCCGAGCTCGTCCGCGTGTCCCGCCCATGGGTCGTGGCGCACCGGGGCTACAGCGCTCGCTGTCCCGAGAACACCCTGTGCGCCTTCGAGGCCGCGATCGACGCGGGCGCGGACGTGGTCGAGCTGGACGTGGGCCTGAGCGCGGACCGCGTGCCGTTCGTGCTCCACGACGCCACGCTCGAGCGCACCACGAACGGGCGCGGGCCCCTCCATGCGCATACGGCCACGGAGCTTGAAGCGCTCGACGCCGGCAGCTGGTTCGCCCCCGAGTTCGCAGGGGAGCGCCTCCCCACGCTGCAGGCCGTTCTGGAGCGGATCGGGGCGCAGGTCGTGCTCGATATCGAGCTCAGGCCCTTCGCGTTCGAGTCGCGCGCGCCCGATGACGCGCTCGAGCGCCAGGTGCACGCGCTCGCCGAGCGGCTCGGCCTGCTCGGCTCGGTCATGGTCTCGAGCTTCGAGCACGGCTTTCTGACGCGCACCGGAGACCTCCCGGTGGGGCTTGTGTACGCCGCGCCGCCTGAGGACGCCGCGGCCCGTTGCCGCGCACACTCCGCGCTGTTCTGCGCGCTGAATGCGGCGCGAGCGACGCACACGGACATCCGGCGCCTCACCCACGGGGGCACCCGCGCCGTCCCCTACACGGTGAACGACGAATCCGAGCAGCGCCGGCTGTTGGACTGGGGCGCCGGCGGCATCATCACCGACGACCCCGCGCGGCTAAGGGACCTACTGGCGCAGCGCTGAAGCGCGACGTACTCTTGCCCCTCGAGGCATGCCGTACGTCGTTGCGCTCGACCAGGGTACGACCAGCTCGCGCGCGATCCTCTTCGATCGCGACGGGCGCGTGCGGGCCTCCGCGCAGCGGGAGTTCGAGCAGATCTTCCCGCAACCGGGTTGGGTCGAGCACGATGCCCGCAGCATCTGGACCACGCAGGAGGCCGTGCTCACCGAGGCGCTGCACGCGGCGGGGGCGACCGCCACGGACGTGGCGGCGCTGGGCATCGCGAATCAACGCGAGACGACCGTAGTCTGGGACCGCAAGAGCGGCGAGCCGATCTACAACGCGATCGTCTGGCAGGACCGGCGCACGGCGGACGTGTGCGCGCAACTCGAGCGGGACGGCCACGGGGAAAGCGTGCAGCGCAAGACCGGCCTCCTGCTGGACCCCTACTTCTCGGCCACGAAGGCGGCCTGGATCCTGGACCACGTGGACGGGGCGCGCGCGCGCGCGGAGGCCGGCGAGCTGGCCTTCGGCACGATCGACTCCTGGCTGGTCTGGAAGCTGACCGGCGGCGAGCGCCACGTGACCGACGCCAGCAACGCGTCGCGCACGCTCCTGTGCGACATCCACAGCGGCACGTGGGACGACGAGCTACTGGAGTTGTTCCGCATCCCGCGCGCCGTGCTGCCCGAAATCCGCTCCTCGAGCGAGATCTACGGAGCGGTGAGCGCCACGCCCGCCGCGCGCGACGTGCCGCTCGCAGGCATCGCCGGCGACCAGCAGGCGGCCCTGTTCGGCCAGACCTGTTTCCGGGCGGGCGAAGCCAAGAACACCTACGGCACGGGCTGCTTCCTCCTGCTCAACACAGGTACGCAGGCGGTCACATCACGGAACCGGCTGATCACGACCGTCGCCTGGCGGCTCGGAGACACGCTGACTTACGCGCTCGAGGGCAGCGTCTTCGTCGGCGGCGCGGTCGTGCAGTGGCTCCGGGACGGTCTCGGCCTGGTCAAGCACGCTGCGGAGATCGAGGCGCTGGCGCGAAGCGTGGAGGACAACGGCGGGGTCTACTTCGTACCCGCCTTCGCCGGGCTGGGAGCCCCGCACTGGGATCCGCACGCGCGCGGCACGCTGATCGGCCTGACGCGCGGCACGACGGCGGGCCACGTGGCGCGCGCGGCGCTCGAGGCCGTCGCCTACCAGGTGGCGGACGTGCTGGACGCGATGCGCGAGGACTCCGGGATCCGGCTGAAAGAACTGCACGTCGACGGCGGCGCGGCCGCGAACAACCTCTTGCTTCAGTTCCAGGCGGACTTGCAGCGGCTACCCGTCGTACGCCCGTCCGTGACCGAGACGACCGCGCTCGGGGCGGCCTACCTGGCGGGTCTGGCAACCGGCTACTGGAGCGGCCTGGACGAGATCTCCGCAAACGGCGGCGTCGACCGCCGCTTCGATCCGCAGCTGGGTGCCGAACAGGCTGCGGCCCTGCGCAGGCGTTGGTCCGAGGCCGTATCGCGTTCGCGCGGCTGGGCGCAAGCGGAATCCTAGCGGCGCCCGAATCCGCAGCCGACCGAATCCAGATGGGTTTTCAGACAGACCCTTGGTGCGCGGCGGCAACCGACGGCGAGACGAAGGCATGGCCCTCGATGCACGGCGAGCATCAGCGGGCCGGGCCCCCAAAAAGACATCCCCCAGGAGCCTGTTGGCGCGTCGGGAGGCGGTTCAGACCCCTGGAGGACAATCAGACAACTGCATCCTAGATAGACGAGGCGGCGCCCGGAACTGTCAGAACTGACAGTCTTTCGAAAAAAGTTGCGACCCCCCTGTCAAAACTGACAGGTGCAGCGGTGGGGAAACCTAGACGGACACGATCTTGTGGCGCACCGCGTATTGCACCAGATCGGCGTTCGTCTTGAGCCCCAGCTCTTCCATCAAGCGGTACTTGTGGAAGGCGACCGTGCGCGGGGTCACGTTCAGGATGCCTGCCGCTTCCTTCATCGAGTGCCCCTCGGCAAGGAGTTGCAGCACCTCGCGCTGGCGCGGGGTGAGGCCGTCCCCGAGACGCGCGTGGCCCATGCGCTCGGCGGCCCGCGGCGTCACGTAGGTCTTCCCGTCCATCGCCTCGCGGATGGCCAGTACGAGCTCCGAGGCGGCGGAGTTCTTCAACAGGTAACCCGACGCGCCTATCCGCAGGGCCTCCGCCACGAGGTCCGGGTCCTCGTCCATCGTCAGGAAGATCAGCCGCGCGCCCGGCAACATCTGCTTGAGCTGGCGGCCCGCGTCAAGGCCGTTGAGCAGCGGCATGCTGATGTCCACGACGACCACATCCGGCCGGAGCTCGCGGGCCGAGTCCAGCAGCGCCCGCCCGTTCTCCACGGCGCCCACGACCTCACACTCGGGCTCGAGCAACTTCCGGAAAGCTCCCAGCAGCAGCGTATGGTCGTCCGCCAGCAACACGCGCGGGCGCATCGATGGTCCTCCTTCTCCAGACGGCCATCATACGCACCTTCCCGCCAAACGGCGTGCCTGCGGGCTTTTGGGGGACCTGTCAGTTTTGACAGCTAGCCGGGTCCTGCGGAATGGGGTAGACCACAAGACGGAAGCGGGATCCGGGTACTCAAGCCAAACCGACCGCGCGGTGCCGGGCTTTGCTTGGTATCGCACCCACCTAGCCGCTGCTTTCGCCGCCAGGCGAGGGCAGCGGCACTTTCGCTTCGACGCGGGTCCCGTGTCGCTGACACACGGCCGGACGCCGGGCCGGACCGAGCCCCGTCCGCGGCGGTTTCCTCCGCGTCACGCGCGAGCGCGTTTGTGCAGCTTGAGGTTCAACATCTCCACGAAGACCGAGAAGCCCATCGCGAAGTAGATGTAGCCCTTTGGAATGTAGAGGCCCAGCCCGTCGGCCACGAGCGCCATCCCGATCATCAGCAGGAAGCTCAGCGCGAGCATCTTCATCGTCGGGTGCCGCTCGACGAACTCACCGACCGACTTTGCGAACACCATCATGAAGCCCACCGCCAACACGACGGCCGTGACCATCACGCCGATGTGGTTGGCCATGCCGACGGCGGTGATCACCGAGTCCAGGCTGAAGACCAGGTCCAGGATCAGGATCTGCACGATTACGCCTCCGAAGGACGCCCGGACCGCAGCCGCGGTCCCCTTCTCCGGCCCTTCGAGCTTGTCGTGGATCTCGCGCGTGCTCTTGGCGATCAGGAACGCGCCGCCCGCGATCAGGATCAGCGAGCGCCCCGAGATGTCCGTACCGAAAGCGCTGAACAGCGGCCTGGTCAGGCGCGTGATCCCGTTGATGGCGAACAGCAGGGCGACGCGCATCAGCATAGCCAGCCCGAGACCGAGACGACGGGCGCGGGGGCGCTGCGCTGCGGGCAGCTTGCCCGCCAGGATAGAGATGAACACCACGTTGTCGATGCCCAACACGATCTCCAGCGCCGTGAGGGTGGCCAGCGCGACCCATGCTTCGGGGCTCGTGATCCAATCCATCGCTTCTCCGTGTTCTTCAGGCCCGGATCCAGCCGCGGAGGCGCGGCAGGCTAGCCCAGGACTTCCTTGCCCACCAGCGGCACGAGCACGTCGGGGACTGCGACCGTTCCGTCCTCGCGCTGGTAGTTCTCCAGCAGCGCGACCAGGATGCGCGGGCTGGCGATCACCGTGTTGTTGAGCGTGTGGCAGAACTGCGGCTTCTGGGAGCCCTGTTTGTAGCGCAGGTTCAGGCGGCGCGTCTGGAAGTCGTAGTAGCGGCTGGCGGAGTGTGTCTCGCCGTAGACGCCGCGGCCCGGCATCCAGGTTTCGATGTCGTACGTGTACGCCGGCTGCCGTCCCAGGTCGCCGGTGCTGAGTGAGACGACGCGGTACGGCAGCTTTAGCGCCTGCAGCACGTGTTCGGCGTTCCGCACGATCTCCTCGTGCAGCTTGAGGGTCTCGTCGCGGTCGTTGCGGCCGATGACCACCTGCTCGACCTTCGTGAACTGGTGCACGCGATAGACGCCGTGCGTGTCCTTGCCGTGGGTACCCGCCTCCCGGCGCCAGCAGGCCGAGATCCCGGCGTACCGCAGGGGCAGGTCCTCCTCCTTCAAGGTCTCCCCGGCGTGAATCGCGGTCAATGGAACCTCCGAGGTCCCCACCAGCCAGCCGTCGTCGCGCGTCAGCTCGTAGCTTTGGTCCGCGCCCACCGGAAGGTAGCCCGTGCCCTCCATCGCCTCGCGCCGCACCATCACCGGCGGGCTGTGCGGCACGTAGCCGCGCGACGCGATGAAATCCAGCGCGTAGCGCAGGACAGCCAGCTCGAGCAGAACGAGGTCGCCCTTGAGAATGTACGTGCGGCTGCCGGCGAAGCGAGCCGAGTGCTTGACGTCGATCAGGTCGAGCGACTCCGCCAGCGCGAGGTGATCCTTCATCCAGGACTCTTTGCGCGGCTCGCCCCAGCGGCGCAGCTCGACGTTCTGCTCGGCGCTCTCGCCGTCCGGCACTTCGGGGTCCGGAACGTTCGGCAGCTCCAGCAACCGTTCCTGCAACTCCGCCTGTAGCGGCTTGAGCTTGCCTTCGCACTCGGTGACCTCCGCACCCTTCTGCTTCGAGCGTGCTACGGCCTCTTCGCGCTGCGGACCCTCCAGGCGCGGGACCTCCTTGCTGATGCGCTTCTGCTCGGCGCGCGACTCGTCGCGCCGCGTCATCAGGTCGCGCACCTCGGCGTCCAGCTTCAGAATCGACTCGATGTCGACGGGTTCGCCCCGCCGTTCGAGGGCGGCGCGCATCGCATCCGGCTGCTCGCGCAGCAGGCGCAGGTCCAGCATGCGGAGCGATTCTAAACCGCCGCAGACACACGCTGTAGGGGCGGCCCTGTGTGGCCGCCCTCCGGCCCGAGCACCGGTTGCATCCGATCCCGGGGTCGTGAGCGTCGGGCATGCGCGCGGCAGGGTGCACACATGGATGCGCCCCTACAGCGTCTTGCGCTAGAGGAGCGACTCCTTGCGCGCCTCGTCCAGGAACAACTGCAGGCCCTTGCGCTCCGCACGGCCAAGCTGGAAGCGGATCCGGTCGCGCAGGTACTGTTCCAGGAGGACGGCCGGGATGCCGAGCGAGCGCTCTCCCGCGGCGGCGTACTCGGCAAGGCGCCCGCGCCCCCGCTTGTAGGCTGCCTTGAGCTCCCCGGCCGCGGACTCGTCCCCGTACCAGGCGGCGAAAACGAACGGCAGGCCGGTGCGCTGCTTCCACGCCGCCCCCAGGTCGAGCACGTCGTCGGGGCTCTCGCGGTTGCGCAACAGCGCCCGATCGCCGATCACCAGCTCCGCGTCGGCACCGAAGGGATCGTCCACCACCTCGGGGTCGAGGCCGTAGGAACGCAGCAGCAACAAGGCCAGCACGTTGGAGGTGCGGGAGTCCGGGTCCAGGTAAACCGTGCGCACCTCTTCCGGCAGCTGGCGCAGGAAGAGCAGCACGCTGTCGACGCGCCCGTCGGCTGCGATGCCGAGGTCGGCGATGCGAGGGGCCCCGAGTGCTTCGCCCGCCACCACCGGCAGCAGCGCGACGTCGACCTGGCCCGCTTCGAAGGCGTGCGCAAGGGCGGCCGGCGCCTCCAGCGTCAAAGGGTCGAGGCCCTCAACCAGAGGGCGGGCGTTGAGGTAGGGAACCGCGCCGAAACGCGTCAAAGCCAAACAAAAACGGGAGGCCCATGGCCTCCCGTCCTTTGGATCAAAACAAGTTTAGCGCGGATCGCCGAAGAAGGGGGCGTCCACGTACGGGTCGCGTACGTCGTAGTTGAAGAGATAGATGTCGATCGTGTTCCAGATGCTGGACCAGTTCCTCTGCCAGTTGCGCCAGCGCGCGTTGGTGTTGTAGTGCCCGCTGTCGGGGTACTGGCCCATCAACGTGTAGTCGACCCATTTGACGCCTGTCCAGAGGCCCTTGTCGGCCATGCCGATAACGCCGCCATCCCTGAAGCTGCCGCAGGCGGGCAGGACGAATACCGCCGTAAGGACGAGTACCAAAGCGAGCTTTCGCATCGAAGATGCCCTCCCAGACTCTTGCTGTTTCGGCGGAACCTCCGCCGGGGGGGGTTTTACACGGACCGCAACCCGGGGGTCAAATCAATTCCCAGCGGGCTGCGGGCCCGCACCATAGAGTCCTTTTTCCCGGATGAAGGCCTCCACAGAGGGGCTCAGGAGCCTCTCCACGGGCTCGCCGGCTGCCAGGCAGCGCCGCACTTCCGTAGAGCTGAGATCCGCCAGGGGAGCCTCGCCGGCGTATACGACCTCCTGCTCGAAGGCCCCCTGGAAGGCCCGTCGGGCCTGGTCCAGTGCCGTCCCCGCGCGCCCGAAGGCGACGACGCAGACCTGCCGCACGAGATCCGGTCCCCGCTCCCAACGGGGCAGGTCCGCGAGCATGTCGGCCCCGACCAAGAGCTCGAACTGCACGCCGGGGTGGGAGCGCCGCAGATGCTCCACCGTGTCCACGGTGTAGGACGGGCCCGCGCGCCGTCCCTCCAGGTCCACGGCCTCGAGCGGCGGACCGGCGTCCGCGTGCTCCCTCAGCGCCAGTTGCAGCATGGCCAGGCGCTCCGGGAACGAGGCCTCGCAGCCGTCCGGTTTGTGCGGTGGCTGCCCCACCGGGACGAGGTACACGCGCTTGAGCCCGCGCATGCCCCCGACCGCAGACGCCGCTTGCACGTGCCCGTTGTGCACGGGGTCGAAGGAGCCACCGAAGATTCCGCAGCGCATCCCCCGTCATCGTAATCTGTCGCCGTGTCGAACCCGCTCCTGGTCCTGGTCGGCGCCACCGCCTCGGGCAAGTCCGCCGTGGCGGTGCCGCTGGCGGAGCGGCTGGGTGCCGAGATCCTGTCCATGGACTCGATGCTCGTCTACCGCGGCATGGAGATCGGCACCGACAAGCCGCCGGCGGCCGAGCGCGCCCGGGTCCCCCACCACCTGATCGATCTGCTGGACCCCTGGCAGCCCTTCGACCTGCGGCGCTACCTGCGCGCGGCCGACGCCGCGGTCGCGGAGGTCCAAGGGCGGGGCCGCCGCGTGCTGGTCGCCGGGGGCACGGGGCTCTATCTGATGGGGCTTTGCAAGGGCGTGTTCGAGAGCCCCCCCGTCGATCCGGAGCTGCGGGCGCGCCTCGAAGCGCTGCCCACGGCGGAGCTGCGGGCGCGGGTGGAGCAGATCGATCCCGAGCTCTGGGAGCGCGTGCATCCCAACGACCATCGCCGCCTCAGGCGCGCGGCCGAGGTGTACGAGCAAACCGGCACGCCGTTGAGTGAGCTGCAGCGGCAGTTCCAGGGCCCGGACCGCTACCCCGCCGTCTTCTGTGGCATCCGCCGCTCCCGGCCTGACCTGCACGCGCGCATCCGGACGCGCGTCGACGCCATGTTCGCCGGCGGCCTGGTGGACGAGGTGCGTGGACTCGAGCTGGGCCCCACGGCTGCGCAGGCGGTGGGCTACAAAGAGGTGCGCGCGGCTTTGGACGGCGAGCACGATCTCGACCAGGCGCGCGCCCTCGTCGTGCGCCACACGGTGCGGCTGGTGCGCCGGCAGTCGGCGTGGTTCAAGCGCTTCCCGATCCGTTGGGTCGATGCCGCTCCCGGCGAGGGTCCGGAGCAGATCGTCCCGCGGCTGCTCGAGATCTACGCCGGCAAGACCGCGCAATAGGCGCGCGAGCGGGGATCCAGCAGCTGGCGCAGCCGCGCGGTGAGCGCGCGCGGCGTGACGGCATCCAGCACGCGACGGAAGTCGGGCAAGCGCGTGCCGCGGAAGTGGTGCCCGATGAGCATGTGCGCGATCGCGTCGGGGCTGTTGAACGCGCGCGCCAGATCGCCCCAGGCCTTGTTGCGCACGCGCTCCAGGTCTGCAGCGCCTATGCCGCGCTGCAGCGCAGCGTCGATCTCCTGCTCCAGGGCTTCTTGCAATCGGCCGACGTCATCCGTCTCCCCACCGGCCATCGTGAAGGCGTACCCGCGGTCGGCCTTGTGGTCGTGATAAAAGCCCTCGTCCACGAGACCGCGCTCGTAGAGCGTGTTGAACACGCTGCCGGCGCTGCCGAACAGGCAATCCAACGCCATCGCGCTGGCCACCTCGCGCTTGAGCAGGCTCAAACCGCGCCGGAGGCTCGGCGCGTCCTTGAAGCCGGCCACCAGCCGTGGACGGTTCACGGGCAGCCGTAACTCCAGGCGGCGCCGCCCGACACGGTGGGGCTCCGGCGCCGCGGCTCCGGTGCGCGCTGGGGCGCGTCCGAAGCTGCGCTTCTGCAGGCGCTCGTCCACGAAGCGGAACAACCGGTCCAGGGGCTCGCCCGTCACGGCGGCCAGCGCCATGTTGCTCGGGTGGTAGTACTGGCGATGCACCGCCTGCAAGAGCTTCACGTCGATGCCGGCGATCGTCTCGCGCGTGCCGGCGATATCGAGACGGACCGGGTGGCGCACGTACAGCGCCTGCAAGAGGCCGAAGTACAGACGCCAGTCGGGGTCGTCGTCGTACATCGAGATCTCCTGCCCGATGATGCCCTTCTCCTTCTCGATCCCCGCCTCGTCCACGGTCAGGTCGAAGACCATGTCCAGCAGCAGGCCCAGGTTGCCCCAGAAGTCGCTGCTCGTGCTGAACAGGTAGCGCGTGGAGTTGAACGAAGTGAAGGCGTTGGCCGAGCCGCCCAGCGCGGCGAAGAGGTCGAACGCATCCCCCTCCGGCGTCTGGAAGACCTTGTGCTCCAGGAAGTGCGCCGTGCCGTCGGGCACGCGGCGCACGTGCCCGTTGAGGCGCACGCTGGTGTCGACGGAGCCGTATTGCGTGGCCAGCGTGGCGTAGGAGCGCGTGAAGGCGGGCTTGCGCACGCCGAGCACGGTCAGGCCGCAGCTCAGCTTGCACACTTGCGCCTCCTCGCCGAGGTATGCGTCCCGGATGCGTTCCGTGCGGCTCACCGGCGCTCCTCGTCGGTCAGGAAAAAGACCGTGTCCAGCTTCACCGTGCGGGCGGCGCGCGTGACGTCTTTGACCGTCACGGCGTCGATCGAGCGCTTGAGCCCCTCCAGGTCGGCCGGCGCGCCGTTCACCGCGCGCTGCAAGGCGAACTCGATCAAGCCGCGCGGCGAGTCCACCAGCGAGCGCAACCCGTGCTGGATCGCCTGGCGCGCATAGAACATCTCATCTTTGCTCACACGGCCCGCGCCCAGGTCGGCGAGCTGACGCAGGATCAGGCGGCGCGCCTGCGCATACTTTTCGGGCTCGATGCCCGCCTGCACGACCAGCAGGCCCTTGGTCCACTCGATCCTGCTGGCGATCGAGTAGCACAACGACTCACGCTCGCGCACGACCTTGAACAGCTTCCCGGTGGCAGTGCCGCCGTAGAGCGCGTTCATGAAGGCCAGGGCCGGGGCCAGCCGGTGGCTCAGCCGGACCGAGGTGCGAAAGCCCATGGCCAGCTTGCCCTGGCCCACAGGCTGGCGCTCGCGCACGGTCCGCACGCGCCCCGCCCGGCCGCGCCGGGTGCGTTTGAGGCGCGCCGGGACGCTGCGGGAGTGCAGCCCCAACCGCCGCGCACCGCGAAGGGCCTGCGACCACGTCACGTCCCCTACGATGAACAGGTCCGCCGGCGCGCGGTCGATCAGGCGCCGGTGCGCCCGACGGACCTGCGCCGCATCGAGGGCCAGGATCTCCTGCGCGCGTCCGATGGCCGGCCGCGCATACGGTTCGCTCTTGCACATGGCCTCGATCAGGCGGTGGCGGGCGTAGCGCCCCTTGTCGTCGAAGATGGCCGCAGCCTCATCCGCCTGCACCTTGCGCTCCTGCAGCACGTAGTCCTCGCGCAACGCGCCCTGCGGGTCCGTTGCGGGCTCGTGCAGCATCTCGGCCAGCAAGTCGAACATTTCCACCAGGAGTCCCCGGCCGGCAATCTTGTCCGCCAACCAGTCCACGCTGAACTCGACCAGATGCCGCTCCCCCATCTTGCCGGTGTTACCGCTCAGCCCCGCCCCGAAGCGGCGGTCGAGCTCCGACTGCAATGAGCGCATGTCCGGGAACGATCGTGTCCCGCGCTGCAGCACGCGCGGGACGAGCGCGCGCGCGGCCGTGCCGGCGTCGAGGTCGGCATGCAACACGAGGCGGGCCGCAACCGTCTTGAAGGTCTTGGTCCGCAGCAGGTGCAGGTCGAGGCCGCCTCCCAGCGCCTCGCTGCGAAAAAGTCCGTCGGCACGCGCCAAGCCCGGATTATGGCACGGGGTGTGTTACGCTCCAAACCGTGAACTTGAGCCGTGTTTTGCTGCTTGTGGCCCTGTTCGCCGCAGCCGCCCCCGCACCCGCGGAAAGCGACAAGGCGGAGGCCACGAAGACCGTCCCCGAGGCGCTGAAACGCGCCGCGGCAACCCAAAAGGGGCTCAGCCCGGACAAAATCCAGGACATCACCATCCACTTCGAGGGACACGCGTGGACGGAGAGCAAGGGCCAGCACTCGATCCGGATCGAATACTCCTACAGAGCGGATGGGTCGTTCCGTATCAAGACGGCCGTGAAGATCTCCAGCAAGGACAACTCGGAGCGCGGCGTCCTGGGCAAGAACGGGTATTGGGAGCTCACGCGCAAGGGCAAGCGGATCGACCTGAAGAAGGGCAACCGCCACGACCGCGAGGTGATCGAGCAGATCGAGCAGGAGCGGCGCAACTTCGAGGCCTTCCGCAACTTCCTGTTCCTGAAGAGTCTCCAGGGCGATGGGATCTCGTATGTCGAGCATCCCCAGCTGGTGCTGCTGGCGGGCGACCGCCCGCATGAGATCCGCAAGATCCTGGGGGAGGAAGCAGAGCGCTCGAAGCTGCGTTATCGCCGTATCGACGTGCGCATGCCCAAGCAACCGGTGCTGCGCCTCTTTATCCGGGAACAGGACGGGACCGTGCGCAAGGCGATCCTGTACGACCGCGAGGCGCCGCACGAGATCGCGTTCGTCTTCTACTTCGGCCTCTTCGAGCCGAACCGCAACGTCGAGGGCGCGCTGTTGCCGATCGTGGTCTCCTTCCACAAGGCCGTACCGACCGCGCGAGACGACAAGACGGTCCTGGCCTGGGGCCGGGTGAAGCGCATCGCCGTCAACACGGGCCTGAAGGACGACTTCTTCCGGCCGGCCGGACGGTAGACGCTAGCGCCGCCCGAAGCGCTTCTCGAGCTCCGCGAAGCTGAGGTGCAGCACGGTCGGCCGCCCGTGGGGGCATACGAAGGCCCGCTCCAGCGCGCCGCTCTCCTCTAGCAGCGCCTGCGCCTCTTCACGATTGAGGCGGTCGCCGAAACGCACCGCGGCCTTGCAGGCCATCGTGCCCGCCACTTCGTGAAACAGGGTGCGGCCGTCGATCTCGCCGGTGTTCCCGCCGCGCGCCCGCAACAGGCCGAGCAGGTCGCGCAGCACGTCCGGCGCCTGCTCCCGCACAACCGCCGCCGGCGTGGCCTCGAGCGCGATGGAGCGCTCCCCGAAGACCGACCACTCGAAGCCGCAGCGGCGCAGCAGGTCTGCGCCCTCTTCGAGCAGGCCGAGATCCGAGGCGGAGACCTCCATCTCTTCAGCTACGAGCAGCCGCTGGGCAACCACCCCGCCTTCGGTCAGCTTGCGCAGGATGCGGTCGTACTGGACCCGCTCGTGAAGCGCGTGCTGGTCGACGATGGCGATGCCGTCCGGCACCTCGCACACGAGGTAGGAGTCGTGCACCTGAAACACCCGCGGCGCCCCGGCCTGCGTGAGCTCCGCTTGTCCCTCCCCCACGTGCCCATGCCCTTGCCCGTACCGGCGCCCGTACTCGTACCCGGCCCCCGCCCCCCCCAGATAGCTCTCGACCGCTCCGCGCACCCGCTCCGCGTGCTCTCCGGTTTCCACCGGCTGCGCCAGGTCTGCCTGCACCAGCGCTCTGCGCAACGCCGGCGCTACCAACATGTGCAGCAGCTTCGGGTCGCGCCAGCGCACCTCGGCCTTGGTCGGATGCACGTTCACGTCCACCGCCGAGGGGTCGACATCCATGAACAGGAACACGACCGGGTAGCGGCCGTGGTGCAGGACGTCGCGGTACGCGTCGCGCACCACGCGCAACAGGATGCGGTCGCGGATGTGCCGGCCGTTCAGGAAGAAGAGCATGTCGCGGGCGTGGGAGCGTGTGACCGCCGGCCCGGCCAGGAAGCCTTCCAAACGGGCGCCGGGCGCCGCCGCAGAGACCGGGATCAGGGCCGCGCTGAGCTCGCGTCCGTAGAGCGATTCGAGCCGGGTGCGGCGGTCCTCGCCGGGAGGCGTCTGCAAGACCTCGCACCCGTCGTGCACCAGCCGGAACCCGACCTCTGGAAAGGCCAGGCAGAAGCGCGTCACCAGGTCCTCGATGTGCCCGAGCTCCGTGCGCACGGTGCGCAGGAACTTTGCGCGCGCCGGCGTATTGAAGAACAGGTTGCGGATCGCGACCTCGGTTCCGGGCGCGGCGCCCGCGGCGCGCGGCGGCACGATCTCACCGCCGCGGTTGTGGACGGCGTACCCCTGCTCAGCCTGCGCGGTGCGGGACAGGATGGACGCCTGCGATACGGCGCCGATGGAAGCCAGCGCCTCGCCCCTGAACCCCAGCGTCGCAATCTGCTCCAGGTCCTCGACGGCGCCGAGCTTGCTCGTGGCGTGCGCCGCAAACACCAGCTCCAGGTCGCCCGCCCCCATGCCGCAGCCGTCGTCCACGATGCGCACCAGGCGACGGCCGCCCTCCTCGACCTGGATCTCGATGCGCCCTGCGCCCGCGTCCAGCGCGTTCTCCACGAGCTCCTTGACCACCGACGCGGGCCGCTCGACCACCTCACCGGCAGAGATCTTGTTGACCACTTCGGGACTGAGGACACGAATCGCCCGGCTCTTCTCCACGGTCGCATCATCCCGTCCAACGGTGACAAGCAACCCGGCGAAGCAACTGTTGCCGGATGTAACGACCCGAAGTCCGTGTGCATGCATGAGTTAGTCCACCCCGAGCGCGGCACGGCTGCCGCAGTTATCCACAGGCGCGGACGGCAATGCCGCAACTCGACGTCGTTAGTGCTTGCGCGACAAGAACTTGCGAGTCGTTACAGGGGCAACAGTTACGCCAGCAGGGCGAGCACCAGGCCCTGCAGCACGTGGCGCTTGTCGTCGCCGCTCTTGAGGCGCGCGTCCGCCTCCATGAAGTGATGGTGGCGCTCCACCAGCCGGTCCAGATCGTGACGCCGCACGCGGTTGAGGAAGTAGGACGCGGCCTGCGGGCTGACGCGCACCGCCTTCAGCGCGTCCGCCTGGGCCAAGTCGCCCCTGCGCAGCATCAGGTAGCGGAGGCAGCGCACGTAGCTGTCGTGCAACTTGTTGAGCAGGATCAAGGACACCCCCACGGGGTCGGTGACGGTGTCCGTGTTGATGCGCAGCCCCTCGTCCAGGCATGCGTCGAGCGCCGCCAGACAGCCCGGCAAATCCGCCGCTTCCAGCGCGTTCATGGCGTCGAACAGGGGCGGGCTGCGGTGCGGGTCCGTGCTCTCGGTGATGTCGTCCGCCGTGAGCGTCTTGCGCGGTGCAATCTGCTGCTTGAGCCGCGCCAGGGCGGAGTCCAACAGCCCGCGCTCGTCTCCGACCAGGTCCTGCAGCACCCGCGCGGCGTCGCCGCCGAGCCGTAGTCCGTGGGCCTGCTTCGCGTGGCTGCGGATCCAGGGCAGCGCCTGGCCGTAGCGGAACGGGATGCACTCCTCGACGTGCACCGCCTGCAGGAGCGCCTTCGACCCCTTGCGCCGCTTGTCGAGGGACTTCGCCTGCAATACCAGCAGAGTGCCTTTCACCGGCGCCTGCGCGTAACGCACGAGCGCATGCAAGGACTCCTCCTCGAGCAGCGACTCCGCCCCCTCGACCACGACCACGCGCCGTCCGCCCGTAAACGTCGGCGTGCGCAGATCGTCCAGGACCTGGGCCGTCGTCGTGCGCTCGCCGGCGAAGCGGCTGACCTCCAGGTCCGGGTGGGCGCCGATCGCGTTCTCGATCGCCTCGCGGATGCGAAAGGCGTCGGTGCCGAGGATCAGGACGACGGACTTGCCGGGCTGCACAGCGGGGATTCTAGCGGGCCGCATGGACCCGTCGCAGCCCCCGGTCTCTGTTGGAGCCCACGCCGCCCGACAGGAGCTGGCAGACGGCTCTGCGCGGCTATTTCAGGAAGGCGAGCAGGAGGGCGGCGCTGTCATCGTTGGCCAACAGCAGCAGGCCCTGGGATGCCAACCAGTCCAGCGTCTTCATGATTTCCACGTAGGCGCCGACCAGCCTCACCACCGTGATGCCGGTTTCGACCGCGTCCACGTACGCCTGCACGTCGAACCCGCGCAGGTCCACCTCCAGTGAATCCAGGCGGATCTGGTCGCCCTTGACCGTGAAGGTGATCTCGGTGTCCTCGGTCACGACCTTCTTTGCGGTCTTAGCCACCCTGATGGCCGTGCAGCCGTTCATGAGCAGGGCGGCCAGAAGCGCCAGGGCCATCCACGTAGAGCGCGTCATGCGCTCCCTATCGACGGTGCATCCCGCTCCCTAAAGGAGTGCGTCCGTGATCGTCAACGCGCCGACCAGCAGCGAGACCAGGCCGTTCAGCACGAAGAAGGCCAGGTTGACGCGGCTCAGGTCGTCGGGCCTGACGATGGCATGCTCGTAGATCAGGATCGCGCCGGCGAGCGCGACGCCCACGGCGTAGAGCCACCCCACGTGAGGGTTGACTGCGAGCACGGCCGCCAACAGCGCGATGCTCACGACGTGAAAGACCGCACTGAGCCGCAAGGCGCGCGCCACGCCGAGGCGCGCAGGAATGCTGCACAGCCCTTCGCGCCGGTCGATCTCCACGTCCTGGCAGGAATAGATCAGGTCGAAACCGGCCGTCCAGAGCATCACGGCCGTGCTGAGCAGAAGCGGCGTCTCCATCTCCACGAAGGCGCCGCGCACCGCGACCCACGCGCCGACGGGGGCCAGGCCCAGCGCCGCCCCGAGCCAGACGTGACTGAGCGAGGTGAAGCGTTTGGTGTATGGGTACAGCAAGAGGACCGCGAGTGCCACGGGCGACAGGCGCAGGCACAACGGGTTCAGCTGCGCGGCCGCGAACACGAACACGGCGGAGCTCAGGACCACCACCGCCAGCACGAACGAGCGCGTGACGCGGCCCGCGGGGAGCGCGCGGCGCTCGGTGCGCGGGTTCCTGGCGTCGATGCTCGCGTCCAGAAGCCGGTTCTGCGCCATCGCCGCCGTACGCGCAGTGACCGACGCCAGGATGATCCAGAACACCGCGTCCCAGGCCCAGCCGCTCCCGGCGACAAACGCCAACGCCATGGACGCCAACGCGAACGGCAGCGCGAAGACCGAGTGCGAGACCTTGATCATCTCCGCCGTCTCGCCCAGCTGGCGCCAGAGCGTGGGGGCGCGGTGTCCGGTAGCGGTGCTCATCACCCTTGCCAGGGAGGCGTGAGGTCCTGCTCGACACCCAACTGCGCGAGCACGCGGCCGACGACGAAGCGCACCAGGTCGTCGATGCTGCGCGGCCGGTGATAAAAGCCCGGGTTGGCGGGCAGGATCACCGCGCCGGCGCGGCTCAGCTTCAACATGTTCTCGAGGTGGATGCCCGACAGCGGCGTCTCGCGCGGCACCAGGACCAGCCGCCGGCCTTCCTTGAGGCTCACGTCCGCCGCGCGCGTGATCAGGTTCTCGGCCGTACCGGCGGCCACGCGCCCGAGCGTGCCCATCGAGCACGGGCAGATGGCCATGCCGGCGATCGGGTACGAGCCGGAGGCGATCGTCGCGCCGATGTCGGCGATCGAGTGCGCCACGACCAGGTCTGCGTGCTCCGGCGCGATCGCCGCCGGGTCGGGCTGCTTGGGGTTCAGGGAGAGGTCGCACTCCTCGCGCAGCACGCGCGCGGCGCCCTCCGAGACCACCACATGGATCTTGTGCCCGGCAACCGCCAGCGCGCGCACGAGCGTGAGGCCGTACGCGGCCCCGGAGGCTCCCGAGAACGCGACCGTGAATTCCTGCATGCCCTCAACCATTGGCGCTCGTGGACTGGAGCACCGCGACGAAGACATTGTAGAGGGCATGGGCATAAGCCACGATCCCCAGCCCGCGCAGCAGGTAGATGCCCCCGAGCAGCACCCCCATCATGGTGCGAAACCAGAAGACGGCCGGGTCCCACGCCTCGCCGCCGATAGCGTGGTGAGCGTAGCTGAACAGCGCGGCGGAGATTCCGATCGCCACGGGCACGGCGAAGCTCGGCGGACCGCGCAGGAAGTCGCGGATCAGCGCCACGAGTCCCCCCAACAACAGGAAGCGGAAGACGGCCTCTTCGTAGAGGCCGGCCCCCGCCGACGCGATCACGTCCTCGACCACCTTCGGCACGGCCAGTTGCAAGCGCCACCGGCCCCAGGCAAAGGCGCCCACGAGCAGCACGACGGCCCAGGCGGCCGACTCGGCTGCCATGGACCAGTAGATCGCCGGCCGGCCTTTGCGCATCTCCGTCGCGCGGCCCATGCTGAAGAACAGCAGCGCCAGGAAGATCAGGTTCAGGATCAGGATGCCCCACTGCCCGAAGACCGTGAAGAAGCTCTTGAACATGTAGTCCGCGCCGTTGAGCGCCGACGGCACGAAGAACACGCCGATCTCGTAGATCGCCAGCAGCGGGATCAGGAAGATGTACGAGACCGCGGGGTCCCGGCTCGCCTTCCAGTAGTTGGCCCTAGCCAAGGCCGTACTCGGACCAGCGGCGCGAGACCAGGTCGCGGATCTCATCCGGCATGACCTGCTCGTCGGGCCACGGGCGGTCGAAGCCCTCGTCGGGGCCCTTGCGCGTGGCATCGATGCCCATCTTGCTGCCGTACTTTGGCAGACGGCTGGCGTGGTCGAGCGTCTCGACCGGCCCGAGCACGAACTCGGTGTCGCGCTCCGGATCTATGTGGTTGAGCGCCTTCCAGCACACTTCGCCGTAATCACGCACGTTCACGTCGTGGTCCACGACCACGATCACCTTGGTGAACATGGCCTGCCCGGTGCCCCACATGGCGTGCATCATCTTGCGCGCGTGCCCGGGGTATCGCTTGCGAATGCTGAGCAGCATGAGGTTGTGGAAGATGCCCTCGAAGGGCAGGTGGAAGTCCACCACCTCCGGGAACTGCTTCTGCAGCACGGGGCGCACGAGGTGCTCGATGGCCCCGGCCATGTAGCAGTCCTCCATGGGCGGCTTGCCGACGATGATCGTCTGGTAGATGGGGTCCTTGCGGTGCGTGACCGCCGTGACGTGGAACACCGGGTACTCGTCGGGCAGGCTGTAGTAGCCGGTGTGGTCGCCGAAGGGGCCTTCCGTGCGCAGCTCGTTGGGGTTCACGTAGCCCTCGAGCACGATCTCCGCCGAGGCCGGCACCTCGAGATCGATCGTCTTGCACTTCACCATCTCCACGGCCTTTCCGCGCAGGAAGCCCCCAAAGATCATCTCGTAGAGATCGTCGGGTAGCGGCATGGCCGCGCAGAACGTGCAGGTCGGGTCGGCGCCTATGGCCGCCGCGACCTCGATCCGGTCGATGCCCTCCCAGCGCGCCTTCTGCGCATGTGCCGCGCCGCCGTGGTGCTGGTGCCAGTGCATGCCGGTCGTGTTCTTGTCATAGACCTGCAAGCGGTACATGCCGCAGTTCGTCTTCCCGTGGATGGGGTCGCGGCTGAACACCATGGGCATGGTGATGAAGCGGCCCGCATCCTGCGGCCAGCACTTGAGGATCGGAATCCTTGTCAGGTCAACCGCGTCGCCGGTGTGCACGACTTCTTGACAGGCGCCGGACTTGACCGTCTTTGGGAACAGCGCACTCAGGTCCGCCAGCTTCGGCAGCATCTTCAACTTGTCGATCAGCCCCTCCGGCCGCTTGTCCAGCAGCGCGAGGATCCCCTCGACCTTGCCGGGAAGCTGCTCCGTGCTTTCAACCCCGAGCGCGAGGTTCGTACGGCCTTCGGTGCCCAACGCGTTGATCAGCACGGGCATCGACGAGCCCTTCACGTTCTCGAACAGGAGCGCCGGACCGCCGCTCTTGACCACGCGATCGCAGATCTGTGCGATCTCAAGCTCGGGATCGACCTCCGCGCGGACGCGCAGCAGATCTCCGCGCGCCTCGAGCGCTGCCACGAAGGCCCTGAGATCGGCGAACGGAAAGCCCTTCATGCCTTGATGCCGAGATGCACCGCGGCGATACCGAACGTGAGGCGGTGGATACCGACGCGGCTGCAGCCGGCCGCGCGCAGGCGGTCGCTCAGCTCGGTCGGGGTGGCCCAGTCGCGCACGGAACGATTCAGATACGAGTAGGCCCGGCTGCGGCTGACCAGGTTGCCGACGGCCGGCAGCAGGTAGCGGAAGTACAGGCCGTAGAGCCCGCGCACGACGGGGTTATGCGGCCGTGTGAACTCCAGCACGGCGATGCGGCCGCCGGGACGAGCCACACGCACCATCTCCCGCAGGCCACGGTCCGGGTCCTGCACGTTGCGAATGCCGAAGCCGACGGAAACGACGTCGAAGTGATTGGAGGGGAAGGGCAGGTTGAGCGCGTCGCCGCGCAGGAAGCGCACGCCGCGGCAGGCCTTCTTGCGGCTGCCGCGCACGAGCATGGGCGCGCAGAAGTCGATCCCCGTCACCGGCCGGCCGGCCACCTCATGGAGCGCGGCGGCCAGGTCCCCCGTCCCCGTGCATACGTCGAGCGCCGGCCCGGCGGGCTGCGCCAGCCGGGCGGTACGCCGCCGCCAGCGGCGGTCGATGTTCAGACTCAGGACGTGGTTGAGGAGGTCGTAGCGCGGCGCGATGGCGCCGAACATCGAACGGATCGTCGCCGCCTCCTTGTCTAATTGCACGGGGGCGCGAGTGTACCAGTGGCGAGTAGGGCTCCGAGCCCCACGGGGTTGCGGCCTTGCGCCGAAAACGGCCCGACATGTAGTAGGATGACCGCTCCGGAATGACGGGAGAGACAGCGCCCTTCAACCCCGCCGCCCTCGACGGCGAGCAACTGTTCGAAGTCACGCTGCGGCCTACCTGTTTCGAGCAGTTCGTCGGGCAACTCCGCGTCGTCGAGAACCTGCAGCTGGCCATCCAGGCGGCGCAGGCCCGCGGGGAGCCGCTCGACCACATCCTGTTCAGCGGCCTGCCGGGGTTGGGCAAAACCACGCTGGCCTACCTGGTGGCGCGCTCCATGGACGCGCACCTGCACGAGACCAGCGGCCCGGCGCTCCTGCGCGCGGCCGACCTGGTCGGCCTGCTCAGCAACCTGGCCGCAGGCGACCTCTTGTTCATCGACGAGATCCACCGGCTGTCGCGGCCGGTGGAAGAGGTCTTGTACGCGGCCATGGAGGACTACGTCGTCGACGTGGTCCTGGATCAGGGGCCGTCCGCGCGCAACCTGCGCTTGAAGCTCCCGCGCTTCACGCTGATCGGCGCGACCACGCGCGAGGGCCTCTTGTCCGCACCCTTCCGCGCCCGCTTCGGGCTGCAGGAGAAGCTGGATCTGTACCCGGCCGACGACCTGGCCGTGATCCTTCACAGCTCGGCCGAAGCGCTCAAGGTGCGGCTCGACGCCGGCGCCGCGCAGTACCTGGCGCCGCGCAGCCGCGGCACGCCGCGCGTTGCCAACCGTTTCCTGCGCCGCGTGCGCGACCTGGCGCAAGAGCGTTACGAAAACGCGATCGACGAGCACGTAGCGCGCGAGGGCCTCGCACGGCTCGGTGTCGACGAGAACGGCCTGTGCGCAATGGACCGGCGCATCCTGAAGACGCTGCTGCGTCACGGCGGCGGGCCGGTAGGCGTGAAGACGATCGCCCTGTCCGTCGGCGAGGAGGACCGCACGATCGAAGAGGTCTACGAGCCCTACTTGATCCGCGAGGGCTACTTGCGGCGGACCCCGCAAGGGCGCGCGGTCAGTGCCCGTACGCGCGAGCTGTTTCCTGCTCTGGACGCCAAAGGCATGGAAGAAACCGGAACCCTCTTTCCGCTGGCATGAAGATCCGCACGGGGCTCGCGGGGCTCTTCTTCTTCTTCTTCACCGGTTGCTCGGGTTCCCCGACCTACACCGAGGCGCAGGGTTTCAACCCCGGGCACGAGCCGCAGGTGCGGGTGTGGTTGCGCTCGCTGGGCAACGCCGACGAAGTCACGATCGGCGGCGCCGGGGAGGTGCTGGTCGACCTCGAGGGTGTGTCGCTGCGCCTGCCTCTGCCGCTCGAGATCGAGCGCCATGGGGAGCAACTGTGGATGAACGGCCGCAACGCCAATGTCTCCGAGCTGACGGTGCATCCCGGGGAGGCGGACCTGGAGGTGCGCGGCACGGCGTACAGCGGCTTCCTCGTCGTGCGCGCCGCGGAGCAGCTGCAGCTGATCAACATGGTGGCGTTGGACGATTACACGCTCGGCGTGCTGCGCGGAGAGCTCCCGCTGCCGCACGTGGACCCGGCGGCGGCCGGCGCCCAGGCCATCGCCGTACGCGCATACACGATGTACTACATCGAGAAGAAGCGCGACGTGTACGACGTGGACGACACCACGCTGTACCAGCGCTACGTCGGGCAGAAGCTCGCGCCGGACGACCTCAACCTGCGTAGCGGCGTCTACGCCACGCGCGGCCTGTACATGAGCTACCGCGGCCGGCCGCTCAAGGCCTACTACCACTCCACTTGCGGCGGCTCGACCACGGACGAGGCGACCGCCTTCGGGGAGCCCAACCGGCTGCCGCTCTCGGGCGTGGACTGCAACTCCTGCCAGCAAAGCAAGTATTGGCGCTGGGCGACGGTCGTCCCCGAGCAGAAGATCCTCGAGGCCGCGCGCCTGAAGGGTCCACTGCAGGGTATCGAGGTGGCCGACCAGGGCCGGGGCGGACGCGCTCGCACGCTGCGGCTGCGAGCCGGGGGGAAGACCAAGATCGTGCCCGCCGGTGACTTCCGCTTGCGCGTGGGGCCCTCGCTCCTGCGCTCCACCTACATAGTCTCGACGGGGCGCGTGGCGGGCGGGTGGAAGATCGAGGGCGGCGGCTGGGGACATGGCGTGGGCCTGTGCCAGATGGGTGCGCTCGGCCTTGCGGGCAAGGGGCTCAGCGCGACGGAGATCGCGGAGCACTACTACCCGGGTGCGCAGACGCGCAAGGCCTACTAGCCAGGCCCCTGGTCGTGCTGCCGCGCGCCTCAGGGCACGGGCCGCCGAAGATAAGGATGCTTCGTTTTGAGGCGCTTCGATCGGGCCATGACCTCTGCTCTAGTCGACTTGGATCCCTCCTGCCCCCGCGCAGCGCATCACATCCGCGAGCTCCTCGAGCGCGACGAGGTGCAGGCGCCCGAGTAGGCCCGGCGCAGGACGCCGCCGACGAGCTGATCATGCGCCTCACCGGCGAGCGGCGCATGATCCTGGAGCGCCTGGGCGCGAGCCTTCGCGTGCTGGCCGCCGCGCGCCAGGGCAAGGTGGAGGCGGCGCTGCGTGCGGTCGACCGCCTCGAGTCCTTCCCGCCGCCCGCCGATCCGCGCGCCCAGCTCTACCACCGCGCCATCGCGCTGCTACAGGCCGGACGGGCGGAGGCA
Organism: Planctomycetota bacterium; assembly: GCA_027297745.1. Taxonomy (GTDB): domain Bacteria; phylum Planctomycetota; class PLA2; order PLA2; family PLA2; genus JAPUHK01. The sequence continues at coordinate 24,822 of JAPUHK010000076.1, forward strand.
GCCATGAAGCTGATCGCCTCGGCGCGCTCCTTCCACATGCCTGAAGACACCTACACCTACGAGCTGGATCTGCTGGAGGTCCGCTGCCAAATCGAGTTGCGCGGCGCCGAGTACGGCGTCATTGCGGCCCGCGACTTCTTGCATCGCCTGGAGGCCAACGGCCGCCGTTTCCTCAGCCCGGGCCGCCGTCTGTACATGGCATCCACGATCGGGCGCCTGCTGGTCCAAAACTGCGGGACGGAGCACGACGCGCGGCGCGCTTTCGAGCAGGCCGGGGCGGCCGCCCTCGACCGCACCGTAGAGCTCGAGGGCTTCATGCGCGACCTGCCGCAACTGCACGCACTGCAGCCCGAAGACCGCGCGAGCCTCGACGACTACCGCGAGCGTTTCGTGGCGGAGCAGAAGGAGCTGCTCCACGCCGTGGCCGCATGTGGCTGCCGCTGGTGGACTATCTGCCGCCCGACGGCCCGCTGACGGTCGTGCACGTGGTGTGCGAGTCCTGCCGCGCCACCCGGTAACGCAGAGAGCGCAGCGCGCGCCAAAGGGCGCAGAGGCGGAGCGGCCCAGACGCGCGCCCCCCTCCTCCCTTCCGGCTTGGCTGACTTTCTTGGCGATTCGTTCTTGGCTTTCTTGGCATTCTTGGCTCTCTTGGCCACTCGTGTTCGAGATCCAGACGGAATGCGGCGGCGCCCGCGCCGGGCTCTTGCAGACCGCGCACGGCACCGTGGAGACGCCCTTCTTCGTGCCGGTCGGCACGCGCGCGTCGGTGCGCGGGATCACCCCGGCCGAATTGCGCGAGGCGGGCGCGCAAATGCTGCTGGCGAACGCGTTCCATCTCTACCTGCGGCCGGGCGCCGAGCTGATCCGCGACCTGGGCGGCCTGCACGGGTTCGCGGGTTGGGACGGACCCTGGCTGACCGACTCGGGCGGCTTCCAGGTTTTCAGCCTGGCCGACCTCGTGCGCGTGCAGGCCGACGGCGTGCTCTTCAAGTCGCCGCTGGACGGCAGTGAGCACTTCATCGGGCCCAAGGAAGCCATCCGTATCCAGAACGACCTCGGCGCCGACGTGATCATGGCCTTCGACGAATGCGTGCGGCTGCCCGCCACGCCCGAGGCGGTCACGCGCGCCGTGGACCGGACGATCGATTGGGCGCGCGTCTGCCGCGACGTGCACGCGCGCGACGACCAGCAGTTGTTCGGGATCGTCCAGGGCGGCACGGACCGCGCGCAGCGCGAGCGCTGCGCCGAGGCGCTGCTGCCGCTCGAGTTTCCCGGGTACGCCATCGGCGGCCTCAGCGTCGGCGAGGACCGGACCGAGACCTTCGACACGTTGGCCTTCTCGACAGCGCTCTTGCCGCGGGAGCGTCCACGCTACTTCATGGGCGTCGGCAAGCCCGAGGACCTGGTGGACTCGGTCGCGCGCGGCGTCGACATGTTTGACTGCGTGATCGGCACGCGCAACGGCCGCACCGCGACGCTGTTCACGTCGGAGGGCGTGCTGCACATGCGCAACAAGCGCTTCGAGCGGGACCCTGGCCCGATCGACCCGGCCTGCAGCTGCCCGGCCTGCGCCGGGTTCAGCCGCGCCTACTTGCGGCACCTCTACATGAGCAACGAAATGCTCGGCCCCGTGCTCGGCTCGTTGCACAACACCTGGTTCCTGGTCGGACTGGTGCGCCGCTGCCGCGAGGCGATCCTCGAAGGGACCTTCCCCGCGGCGCTCGACGGGACTCATTAGGGTGTATTTGAGAGGCCACCGTCAGGCCCGAACCCGCACACGGGAGCCGCGGCGTGACCGAGCCGGCAGGCGCGGTCATGCGCGTAGCGCAGCCCGGGGCGGACCAGGGCCTCGAAGGCACCGGCATCACGCCCGGAGCGCCACAGCTTTGGAATCCATCCACTCCATATCTTGCCGCGAAAGGCCGATTCATTTCTCAAGGGTCCCCACCGGTTTAGACTTCGCAGCCTTGGAACGCTTCCTGCTCTTCATCTTCCTGGTCCTGGCGCTGCCTGCCTTCGTTTTCTGGGCGGGGAACGGCATGCGTCCCGCCGGCGAGACCTGGCACAACTTCTCGGGCCAGGTCGGGGCCGTCTCGCAGGCCTTGCGCACGTCCAACGCGGACGCTTCGCGGCCGGAACCGGAAGCCGAGCCCGAAGAGAACCAAAACCCCGAGGACACCGAGGGGCAGTCTCCCGAAGCCGCCGCACCCGCCCAGCCGGTCAGCACCGAGAGTGCCGATCGGTCGTACCGCGAAGGGCGCTTCGACGAAGCCGCCGAGCTGTATGCGCGGACGGACCCGGAGCGCGCGGCGGTCGCGCGCCTGGCGGCGGTGCTGTCCAGCGCCTTCCCGAAACAGGACTTCAGGGGAAAGTACTTGCGAGTGACCACGCTCGAGGGCGGCAAGTACGAGGGGTTCGCGGAGCGCGACGGCAACAACCTCAGGCTCACGAAGCCGTCCGGACTCTCCCTGGCGCTGCCGGAAGAGCGCATCCAGAGCCGCAAGGAGCTCACGCGCCAGGAGGCGCTGGCTCCCGCGCGCGCGCTGCTCCAGCGCGGGCTCAGCGCAGGGCGCAGCGAGCGGCGCAGCCTGCTGCCGCTCGTGCAGAGCGCGTTCGCGATGGGCGAAGTGCAGCTCGCCGGGCAGCTCGTCGAGCGCGCGCTGGAGCTCGATCTCCAGGACCCGTTTCTGATCGATGCCTTGAGCCAGCGCGTGCCGTCCACCTACCGCAGCGACGCGTTGCGCGCCTACCAGGCGATGGCGGGCGCGGCGCCGGCAGCCAGGCCCGAACCGCTCATGGGCAAGCCGCGCAAGCTCGGAAGCAAGCCGCCACGGCCGGCCAAGGGTCTAGTCAAGGATGCGGAGGCCAAGCGCATCCTGCGGACGGCGCGCAAGCGACACGGTCAGGCCGGCAAGCTCTACGACAAGATCACCGTGGCCGGCCTCGAGCAGGCGGAGATCAACGACGTCGAGCAGGCCATCCGCCTGATCGAGGACGCGATCACCTTGTATTGGCAGGTGATCGAGATCGAGGACTCGAACGCCGTCTACGCGCTCGTCAAGACCGCCGCCCGTCAGTCGGCCAACCTGCGCTTCTGGAAGACGCAGCTCGGCGCCCGCTAGCCCCGGATCGCGCGGAAACGGTCGAGCGCATTCCAGGTCGAGATGCGCTGGTGCGGATCCTTCGCGAGCATCTCCATCACCACCTGCACCACCGGCGCCGGGCCGGGCGGCGGCGGCGGCGTCTCTTCGAGGATCGCGCGCACGAGCGCGGACATGTCCTGGCCCGGCTCGAACGGCATGCGCCCGGCGAGCAGCGCGTAGGCGATCACACCGAGGCCGTAGACGTCGCTGGCGGGGCGCGAGCCCTTCAAACCGGGAATCTGCTCCGGCGCCAGCGCGGCGACGAACCCGCGGTCGGCCTCATCGTCGCCGTCCATGTAGCGAAAGCCGTAGTCCGCGATGACCGGCCCCCGCTCCTCCATGTGGATATTGTGCGCCCGCAGATGGCCGTGCAGGATGCCGTGGTTGTGGGCCTCGCTCAGCGCATCCAGCAGCGGCGGCAGCACCTTCTGCGGATCGAGACCCGCGCCGGCCAGAGACAACTGGGGGCCGTCCATCCACTCCATGACGGCGTACGGCCGGCCGCGCAGCTTGCCCGTCTCGAGGATGGCCCCGATGGCCGTGTGCTGCGGGACGCGGCTCCAATGCCCTTCCGGCGCGAAGCGCCCCTTGTGGAACATGCGCAGCGCCACGGGGGCACCCGAGTCCTCGTCCACCGCGCGGTATACGGGGCCGCGGCGCGCCTCGATCAACAGGGACTCGATGCGGAACTTGCCCACGTCAGGGAAGACTACCCCAAACCTTCCGGACAGCGCGCACGTGAGTCTGTCGGAGAGGGACAGACCCTAAAGGCCGTATTTGTCGATCAGCTTGCGCAGCGTCGTGCGGTGGATGCCGAGCTTGAGGGCCGCCTGCACCTGGTTGCCGTTCGCCAGCCGCAGCACGTGGGCGACCGCCGCCCGCTCGGCCGCGTCGTGCACGGCTTTGTGCTTCTCGCCGTCCGGCGCCTCATCGGCAAGGCGCACGACCGCTCCCGCGAGCGCGTCCGCCCGCGCGTTCCCGGGGGCGCGCACGGCTTCCGGCAGGTGCTCGGTGAGGATGTCGCGGCCGCGAGCGGTGACCGTGCCGGCCTCCACCGCGTTGCGCAGCTCGCGCACGTTTCCCGGCCACGAATAGGCCATCAGCGCGTCCATGGCCTCGCTGCTCATCTCGCCGCGGTAGCGGAACTCCTTCTCGAGAAAATGCGCCACCAGAAGCGGGATGTCCTCCCGGCGCTCGCGCAGTGTCGGCAGGCGGATCCCCGTCACGGCCAGCCGGTAGTACAGGTCATCGCGAAAGCGTCCTTCCTCGACCTCCGCGCGCAGGTCGCGGTGCGTGGCGCAGATCACGCGCACGTCCACGGAGATGCGCTCATTGCTGCCGAGGCGGGTGACCTCGTGTTCCGCGAGAAAGCGCAGCAGCTTGACCTGCGAGGTGGGCTGGAGCTCCCCCACCTCGTCCAGGAATAGCGTGCCGCCGTGCGCCGCCTCGACCCGGCCCGGCTTGCGTGCTTGCGCGCCGGTGAAGGCGCCCTTTTCGTGCCCGAAGAGCTCGCTCTCCAGAAGCGCTTCGGGCAGGGCGCCGCAGTCGATCGGCTCGAAGGGGCCGGCGGCGCGGCTCGACGCGTTGTGGATCGTGTGCGCGACGAGCTCCTTGCCGGTGCCCGAGTCGCCCTGGATCAGCACCGGCGCATCGGCCATGGCCACGGTCGCGATCTGCTTGAAGACCTCCTGCATGGGCCGCGTGGCTCCGCGCAAGGGCGACGTGCCGTGGCGCTGCTCCAGCTGGCTGCGCAAGTCGGCGACCTCCTTCTCGAGCTCGCAGCGACGCACCGCACGCTCCACCAGCGCGGGCAGCTCTTCGGCACGCAGCGGCTTGACCAGGTAGTCGTAGGCGCCGCGCTTGAGCGCCTCTATCGCGTTGTCGACGGTCCCGTGCCCTGTGATCACGACCACCGGCACGCGCTCGAGGCGATCCAGCGCGTCGAGGCCGCTCATGCCCGGCAGCCCCAGGTCCAAGAAGACCAGATCCGCCGAGCCGGCCAGCGGGAGGCCTTGCTCCGCGGTCCCGGCCGTCTGAACCTCATGCCCCGCATCCCGCAGCGCGCGGCTGAGCGCCCAGCAGACGCCGGGCTCGTCGTCGATGATCAGAACCTGAGCCACCTAGAGAGTTTACGTTTTGGGCGCCGAAACGGTTCGTTCAAGCTGCCGGCGGGCCCGGGCCTCCGTTCGCCGGGCTGAGGCCGTGGCTAGGAGCCGGCCTCCCACTCGATGAAGAAGGTCGTGCCGTCCGCACCGGTCTCGAAGCGCAATGTGAAGCCGTGCTCGTCGCACACCTGCTTGACCACGGCCAGGCCGAGCCCGATGCCCTCCGCCCGCGTGGTCACGAAGGGCTCGAAGATCGACTCCCGCACCTTGTCCGGGATGCCGCGCCCCTTGTCGCGCACCACGATGCGTCCCGCGCTCCCGCGCAGCTCGATGGAGCCTCCTTCGGGCTGGGCCTGTGCCGCGTTCAGCACGAGGTTCAAGATCGCCTGGCGTACGCGGTCCGCGTCCGCCCGCACCGTTGCGCCCTCGGAAACGTGGAGCGTCAAGGCCACCTGCAGATGGTCGAGCTGCGGCTGCAGCAGCAACACGGCGTCCGCCAGCAGCCCTTGCAGGTCGTGCTCCTCGAGGCGCAACGGACGCGGACGCACGTAGTGCAACAGCTCGTTTAGCGTGCGGTCCAGCCGCTCGATCTCGGCCGACGCGACGCGCACCGCCTCTTCGCGATCCTTCGCGTCGCCGGTAGAGATCGACTCCACCGCGAGCCGGATCGCCGTGAGCGGGTTGCGCAGCTCGTGCGCGATCCCGCTCGCCAGACGCCCGAGCGCTGCGAAGCGTTCCGTCTCGCGCAGCACGGCCTCGCTCTGACGGATGGCGGCCAGCATGCGCTCGAAGGCCTCTTCCAGATCGCCGATCTCCCCGGGGCTGCGCCGCGCCCCCGTGACCCGCACTTCGCCGCCGTGTTCGAGCGCAACGCGACGCGCGGTTTCGGCCAGCGCCTGCACCGGCCGCACGATAGCCCGCGATATCAGCAGGCCGAAGACGAGCGCCGCCAACAGACCGCAGGCGCCCGCAACGAGGACCGGCACCAGCACATCCAAACGCCGCTGTGCGATGTGCTCCTCCGGCGTGAGCACGTAGTAGACGTCGGGACCCCGCGCCGCGTGGCGCGACAACGCCCGGTACTCGACGCCGTTCACGACGAGCGCCCCGTCGCCGAGCACCGTGTCGGAGGGTGGCTCGTCGCCGAGCGTGCTGAACCTGCCTGCGGGGCCGACCACGACCAGCTCGGATCCCGCCAGTCCCGCCAGTGACGGGAGGATCCCGGCGCGGTGCTCGGGGGCCAGGGAAATACGGTCCAGCGCGTGGGCAACGCGGTCCGCGCTCAGCCGAAGCTCTTCTTCGACGCGGTCCTCGGCAATCTGGACGGCCACCCAAGCCAGGACCCCGAACAGGGCCGCCAGCAGGATCAGCAGCGGCAGGACAATGCGCCGCGCCAGTCGCGAGCCGAGCACGGCGTTACGTTACGGGGGCGCCCGCTAGTTGTCCCCCAGGATCTCGATGCGCTTCACGATAATGGCGTACTGGCCGGTGCCGCTCTCGGCATCCTTGAGGCCGCTGACGCCCACGCGCTTGCCTTTGAACTTGTGCAGGTCGAACGCGGTCGCGATCAGGTAGTAGCGCATCTTGCCGCCCTCCTCCAGGCGGAAGACCGGGTGCTTGCCGAACAGGTCGGGGTTGTACTTCACGATGCCCGTCGCGGTGAACAGCTTCCGCTTGGGCCGCTCGTACTTGGCGCGGATCTCCTCGAGCCGGCGCTGGTAACGCGCTTCAATCGCGCTCAACTCCCGCTGCAGCTCCCTCTCCAACCCCTTCTTGGTGACCTTGATCTCCTCCACCGAGCGCTCGCGCTGCGCGTGGAGCAGGTCGCTGAAGAGCACGAAGCGCTTCTCGCGCATGTCCGGGCTCAGCGTGGAGCGGTCGATCTTCTCGAGGCTCATGCGCAGCTTGTCCAGCTCCACCGTGCCGGCGTTCGTGTCGATCGCCTTCCGCACGAGCGGCTCCATCTGTCTCACCTTGATGTCGCCGGCAAAGCCCTTCATGGCCAAGGGCACCGCGCCCTTCGCGCCGGGCGCCGGGGCGGGCTCGGCGAGGGACGCCGGACCGATGTTGCGGATGTAATCGCCGTGCGCGAACAGGGGGATGCTGCGCGGCACCTCGATCTCGTACCAGAGACCTTCCTCGGTCTTCTTGCGCGCGACGATCTTGACCTGCGCGTCCTTGGCGAGCGTGCCACCCGAAAGCTGGTGGTAGCGCGTCGTGGCGCGCGGCCGCACCAGCAGGCGGTCCACCGTCACGATGCCGGTGCCGTCCGGGCGCTCCGTGACGAAAGTCGCCGTGACCCAGGCTTTGTAGCCCGCGGGCAGCTCGACGATCAGCCAGGAGGGGTTGTGCACGTGCTGCCCGAGCACGATGAGCTTTTCGCCCTTGCGCAACAGGCTCACCTGCTGGTAGGCCTCGCCCGGTCCGGCGCGCAGGCGTAGCGCGGTGGCCGTCACCTCGCCCGCGTACGAGGCGGACGCTTCCGTCTCGGCCCCCACCACCGGAGCCAGTAAAACCAAGGCTGTGACCGCCGCGATCAGAACTCTCATGTGTGCCTCCCCCGTCTGGTCTAGAACAGGTGGTGTTTAGCTTTTCAGGATCGCCCAAACAGCCCCCGATTTCAAGCATGTAGTATGCGAAACCGAAAATTCCCCCACATGGAGTGGGTGAAGGCGCGGGCCGCCGAGCCCCGCCCGACACCCCTGCATGCCTCCGGCGCGCTGCCTCCGGCGGGCGAGGCCTTCAAGGAGTGGAGTTGCGGCCACACAGAGCTCGAGCGCAGGATCGCCAGCCGCTACGGTGTTCGCCGGGAGCAGGTCTACCTCCTGGGAGGGACCAGCCTGGCCAACTTCGTGACGCTGGCCACGCTGGCCGGCCGTGGGTCGCGCGTGGCGGTGGAGACGCCGGGCTACCACGCGCTGGCCGAGATCCCGCGCGGCCTGGGCGCCAAGGTAGTGGATCTCCCGCGCATGCCCGACGGGCGGCTCCCAAAGCTCCCGGCCGCCGACCTGCTGGTGCTGACGAGCCCGCACAACCCCACGGGCTGGACGCTGCGACCCGCGGACTGGCGCGCCATCGAACGCTGGGTGCGCGCCGGTCGGAAGCGCCTGGTGGTGGTCGACGAGGTCTACCGCGATCTGCAATCGCGGCCGGGTCCCGTAGCCGCAAAGCGCCACCCGCGCTTCGTCACGACCGGTTCGCTCACCAAGGCCTACGGCCTGGGCGCGCTACGCGTCGGCTGGGCGCTCGGGGCACCGAAGATCCTGGCTGGCCTCGAGCGCGTGGACAACCTGATCTCCGTGCAACTGTCCACGCCGGGCATCCTGGCCGCACTGCGTGCATGGCCGCGCCTCGACGCCCTCAAGCGCAAGGCGCTCAAGCCGGTACCCCAAAACCTGCGCATGCTGCGCGCATCCGGCCTGGAGTTCATCGAGCCCGACGCGGGTCTGACCGCTCTCGTCTGCGTCGGCGACGGCGACGCGGTTTCAAGAGCGGCCGAGAAACAGGGCGTGCTGGTGATCCCCGGCTCGCTCTTCGGCGCGCGCGAGTACGTGCGCGTCTTCCTGGGGGCCGCACCCGCCGTCTTCCGGCGGGGTATCGAGATCATTTCCGCCGCAGCGCGGAAGCGACCCGCTCGAAGACGGGGCGCCACTTCATGAACGTCGTGGAGTTGCTGAGCATGCGCAGCATGCCGATGCCCTTCGGCCCCACGAAGTAGAAGTCGATCGTGCGCACCTGGATGCCGCCGCGCACCGTGCGCGTGTAGACCAGGCGGTGCGCCGCCATGCCCCCCACCACCGCGGGGCCGTCGGCAAGAATCTCCGCAGGGTCGCCGGAGTCCGTCAGCTTGCTGCGTTCGTCGCCGATGAACTGCTCGAAAGAGCGTTTCCGCGCCAGGACGGGGTAGAAGAGGATGGCCGGATGAAAGCCGTCCTCCTTCTCGCCGCGCACCGCGACTCCGTCTTTCACCAGCGTCGTGAGGGATTCGTCGTCCTTGATCCAGTCCGCCGGGACGATCAGTTTGAAATCTTCCAACTCGACCCCGTAGAAGGCGAGGGCGTTGGGCTTGCCGCCGTTCGAGCCTTCGCTGGAGTCGCCGTCCCCATCTCCGTCCGAGATCAGCAGGAACCCGACGCCGAGCACCACCACGAGGACGGCGAGGCTGACGATCTGCTTCACGCGTCGTACTCCGCCACGGCTGCGCGCGCCACCTCACGCAGCGGGACGCCCCGCTCGCGCGCCAGGGCGCGGCAGTCCTCGTATTCCGGCGCAACGTGCACGACCTTGTTACCCATGCGCGCCACCTTCAAGCGCACGGGCCCGTACTTGGTCTCCACGCTCACGATGGTGCGCGGCAGCTCCGTGCGCTCCACCGGGCGGCGCCTCACGCCCAGCGTGGTCCCCTCCACGAAGAGCACCTTCTCCAGCGTCGGGATCGCGCGGAGCGGGGCCAGCGCCGTCACGCGCGTGCCGGGCCGGTCTTTCTTCATGAGCACCGGCTGCAACGATGCATCCAGCGCGCCGCTCTCTAGCAGGCGCTCCAACAGATGGCCCAGCACCTGCGGAGTCGCGTCGTCGATCTCGCAGACCAGCTCGTACAGCGGGCCGTCGTCCACCTTCGACGTCTCGCCCACCGTGACGCGCGTGACGTTCGGGTACTGGTCGGGGTTGCGGTCGCCGGCGCCGTAGCCGATCGCGTCCGGCACGAAGCGCGGCGGCGCACCCCTCTGCGCCCAGGCCGCCACGCAGGCCGCCCCCGTGGGCGTGATCAACTCGCCCTCGAGCCCGGAGTCGTAGGTCTCCCAACCCTTGAGCAACTCCATGGTGGCGGGCGCGGGAATCGGCATGCGGCCGTGTTCGGTGCGCACCCAGCCGGTGCTGAGCGGCAGCGGCCGGCAGTAGATGCGATCGATGCCCAGATCGTCCAGCGCAACCGCGGCCCCCACGATGTCGCAGATCGAATCCACGGCGCCGACCTCGTGGAAGTGGATCTGCTCCACCTTCACGCCGTGCACCTTCGACTCCGCCTGCGCCAGCAGCTCGAAGGCGGAACGGGACCGTTCACGCGCTCCGGGGGACAGCTCGCCGCGGTCGATGATCTCGATGATCTTGCTCAGCCCACGGTGGTGATGCTCTTCGGTCGCCTCGACGACAAACTTCTTCACCAGCAGGCCGCAGCGCGGCACGTCGCGGCTGGCCACGCTGACGTCTTTGAGGCCGAGCGAGTCCAGCGCCGTGCGCACCGCCTTGAACGATGCGCCGGCGTCGAGCAGCGCTCCCACCAGCATGTCTCCGGCGATGCCGGCGAAGGGATCGATTAGCGCGATCTTCAAGGTTCACCTGCGGGCGGCGACGTGCTCATACACTTCCGCCGCGTTGTACGAGGAGCGGACGAACGGTCCGGCGTAGACGCCCAAGAAGCCCATCGCGCGCGCCCGCGCGGCGAGCGCGTCGAACTCCGCCGGGGCGGGGTAACGCTCGACGGGCAGCTCCCGGTCGGACGGGCGCAGGTATTGACCCAGCGTGACCATGTCGACCCCGGCCTCGCGCAGCCGCCGCAGCACGTCGAGGATCTCGTCGTCCGTCTCTCCCAGGCCGACCATGAGGCCCGACTTGGTCAGGATTTTCGGGCGGCGACACTTCACGCGCTGCAGCAGCGCGAGCGAGCCCTCGAATGAAGCCGCCGGACGGACCCTGCGGTAGAGCCGCGGCACCGTCTCCACGTTGTGGTTGAAGATGTCGGGGCCGGCGTCGGCCACCTCGTCCGCGCCTTCCGGCCGCCCCTTGAAGTCGGGCGTGAGCACCTCCACCACGAAGTCGCCCGCGGCACGCAACTCCTCGATCACGCGCACGAAGTGCCCGGCGCCGCGGTCCGGCAGGTCGTCGCGGTCCACGGACGTGACCACCACGTGCCGCAGACCGAGGCGACGCGCTGCTTCCGCCACGCGCTGCGGCTCGTCCGCCTCGACCGGGTCCGGCTTCGCTTTCGGGACCGAGCAGAACATGCAGCGGCGCGTGCAGTGATTGCCGAGCACCATGAAGGTCGCCGTGCGGCGGCTCCAACACTCGTTGAGGTTCGGGCACTTGGCCGACTCGCAGACCGTGTGCAGCCCGAGCTCGTCCACGAGCGCGCGCACCGGGCGGGTGGCGCCGCCTCTGGGCAGCGGCCGCTTGAACCAGTCGGGAAGCGACCGGCTGCGGGCGCGGGGAGGCTGTGCGGCTCGAAGCATGCCGGAGCGATTAGAACCGCCGCCCCACGTCCGCGTAAAGCTCTCGCAGCCGCGGCGCCACGGCGTGAGCGGGAAAGCGCTCCCGCACCGCGGCTGCGGCCCGCCCGCCGAGCTCCGAGCGCAGCCCGGAGTCGCGCAGCCGGCTCAAGCCGGAGGCGAGATCCTCGCTCACGATGCCGCCGTCTCCTACCACCCACGGGACGTCCCCGACGGGTGTGGCCACGACGGGCCGGCTGGACCAGGCCGCCTCGAGCAGCGCGAACGGCGTCCCCTCGGCACGCGACGCGCTTACGACCACGTCGCAGGCGGCATAGATGTCCTGCATCGCCTCCACGTGGCCGAGCGCCAGCGCGCCGGGCACACGCACGGCGCCGGCGACGACGGGGAGATAGCCCGCGCCGCGCGCGGCCTCGACGAAACGAGCGTGGTCTTTCACCGCGGCGGAGCGCCCCACCGCCAGGGCGACGAGTTGCGGGTGGCCCCACGACGCGCGCCAGCGCTCACGTGCGTGCGCTGCGGGTGCTTGCAGCTCCTCGCCGGGAGCGACCACCTCCACAGGCACGCCGAGTAGCTCCTGCATGCGCGCCGCGCTTTCCGGCACGGTGGCCGTT
>JAPUHK010000077.1 GCA_027297745.1 Planctomycetota bacterium
ATCAAGCGCGTCGAAATCCTCTCGGCCCTGCAGCAGCAGCTGCCCGCCGCACCGGCCATCCGGCCCGAGCACCTGGGCGAGCTGCAGACTCTCGCCGACATCTCCGATTTCCTGAGTCGGGGCATGACCCGCGGCGCAACCGCCGTTACGGCGGCACCGACGGCTGCCATGGGCAAAGCGCCGGTGGCCCTCGTGCGTCACGTGGTGCACCTGGAGCGCCTGCCGAGCCCCGCGGGCAAACGCCTCGCGCTGCCCGCGGGTGCGCCGATCTGGGTCACTCGCGATGCCTCCGGACTCGGTGAGAAGCTCCGCAACCAACTGAAGGCCGAAGGCTTTTCAGCCGACCTGATCGACAAGGACCACACCGGCAGCGCTCCCAGCGACCTTGCCGGTCTGCTCCTGGTGGCCGACGCGACGGCGACGGACGCAGACATCGAGGCTCTCTTCGCGCTGGCGCAGAAGGGCGGGCGCGCGCTCTCGTGCCAAGGTGGCCGGAGGGCTGCACTGTTCGCAACCGTATCGCGTCTCGACGGCGCGTTCGGATTCGAAGCGCCGCCGGAGAACGTTCTTTCGGGTGGACTCGCGGGCCTCGCAAAGACCGCGCACTTCGAATGGACCGCGGTCACCTGTAAAGCAGTCGACGTCGACGCCCGGCTCGTTGAAAGCGACCAGGTCGCGGAGCGAATACTCGCACAGGTCTTCGGCAGCGCTCCGCTGGAGATAGGGATCTGCGCGGACCTGGAGGTAACTCCCGTGCTCGCGCCGGAGGAGCTCGCCGGGGACGGCGCAGTGCGGTTCACGAGCGATGACGTGGTCGTCATCTCCGGCGGAGCACGCGGTGTCACCGCCGAGATCGCGGTCGCTTTCGCCGCGGCGGGCAAACCGCACCTGGCACTCCTCGGGCGCAGTCCGCTACCCGCCGAAGAACCCGCCTGGCTCGCGGGCATCACCGGCCAGGCGGCGATCCACAAGGCACTGATAGAGAACGCGCCGGGCAAGCCGACGCCGAAGGAACTGCAGGCCGAGTACCAGCGCGTCCTGGCCGAGCGTGAAATTCGCGACACCCTCACGCGCATCGAAGCCGCTGGTTCGCCGGTCAGCTACCACGCCGTCGACGTACGCGACACGGCCGCCGTCGCATCCACACTCGAAACCGTGCGTTCGCAACACGGTGCGATCACCGGCCTCGTCCACGGCGCCGGCGTTCTCGCCGACAGCTTCATCGCAGACAAAAGCCGTGCCGACTTCGAGCGAGTCTACGGCACCAAGGTCGAGGGCCTGCGGGCGCTGCTCGCAGCCACCACTGCGGATTGCCTTCGCGGCATCGTGCTGTTCAGCTCGTCGAGCGCACGTTTCGGCCGCAAGGGCCAGGTCGACTACGCCATCAGCAACGAGATCCTCAACAAGATCGCACAGCGCGAATCCAGGGCGCGCAGCGATTGCAAAGTGTTGTCGATCAACTGGGGACCGTGGGACGGCGGCATGGTCACAGGAGCGCTGCGCGCGCTGTTCGCGGCGGAGGGGATCGAGGTCATTGGCCTGGCGGCCGGTGCCAAGCACCTGCTTCTAGAGCTCGCGGCGGATCCCGGACCGGTGGAGATCGTCATCCTGGGCCACGGCTCGGTGCTGCCCGAGGCAGTAGCCGCCGCGGCGACGCCCATCGCACCCGCACTGGCGGCGATCAGCGTACCCCCCGAGCTTACGCGGATATTCGAGCGTGACCTCGACTTCGAAACCAGCCCGTGCCTGCGTTCGCACGTGCTGGACGGCAATGCCGTGCTTCCCGCGGCCATGGTGATCGAGTGGTTCGGCCACGGCGCACTGCACAACAACCCCGGCTTGCACTTCTGCGGCTTCGACGATCTGCGCATCTTCAAAGGCGTGATCATCACTCCCGGTGAGTCGCTGACCGTCCGTGTCTGCGCCGACCGCGCGACCAAACAAGGGCCGCAGTTCCTGGTGCCGGTGGAGCTCTGCTCGGGTCCTGCGGGCCACAAGCGCACCATCCACGCCCGCGCAACAGTCGTACTCGGCGCCAGGCTGCCGGCACGCAAAACCCGCGCGGACGCCCCCGCCGTCGCGCCCTATCGTGCGACTCGCGACGAAGTCTACGCCAAGCACCTGTTCCACGGTCCCGCTTTTCAGGGCCTGGAGACCATCGAAGGCTGCTCGGAGCAGGGCATCGTCGCAACCGCACGCCCGGCTCCGTTGCCGCGCGAATGGATCCGCGCGGCACCGCGCAGCCGCTGGATCGCCGACCCGCTGTCCATCGACTGTGCCTTCCAGATGATGATCCTGTGGAGCATCGAACGCGACGGCACTCCCTGCCTGCCGACGCAGGCTGCAGGTTACCGGCAGTTCCAAGCAGATTTCCCCGGCGATGGCGTGCGCATCGAGGTGCGCGTCACCCGGCACGACAGCCACGGGGCCACGGCCGACATCGACTGGATCTCGGCCGACGGCACGCTGGTTGCCCGGATGACCGGCTATGAGTGCGTAAAGGACAGCTCGCTGCTGAAAGCCTTCCGCGACAACACGCCGAGCGTGACGACGCGCCGAGCGTAACGACTGCGGCGACCAGATGACCCGAAACGCGCCGATCGCCATCGTCGGATTCGGCGGCGTGTTCCCGTCGTCACCGACCCTTTCCGATTTCTGGTCCCACATCGTC
>JAPUHK010000078.1 GCA_027297745.1 Planctomycetota bacterium
GCATCGTGCCGTAGTGATCGATCGTCGCCTGCGCCAGGCCGCGCGCATCCAGGTCGCCGGACAGCTCGGAGATGCGCAACAGGTTCATGGCCATCACGGCGTTGCCTGAGGGACGCGCGTTGTCCTGGCCGCCCTTTCCCCTGGCGATCAGGCGCTCCCCTTGCTTGGACGTGAAATAGAACGCGCCTTTCTCCTTGTCGTGGAAGGAGTCCAGCACGAACGCGTTGAGGCGCAGCGCTTCCGCGAGCCAGGCCTGGTCGAACGTCGTCTCGTACAGATCCAGATAGGCGGCGATGGTGTACGCGTAGTCCGGCAGCACGCCGTCGTGCGCGGCCTCTCCCTCACGCCAGCGCCGGTACAGGCGCCCGTCCTCGCGTGTGAGATGCGTGCGCAGGAAACGGCCCGCCTTCACGGCGGCGGCCAGGAACTCGGCGTCCCCCAGCGCCTGGTAGGCGCGGCAGTAGCCCGAGATCATGAGCGCGTTCCACGCTGCGAGCACCTTCGTGTCGGTGATGGGTTTGGGCCGCTTCTCGCGCACCTCGTACATGCGCGCGATCGCGCTTTGCACCATCGACTCGACCTGGGCGGCCGGCAGCTCGAGCAGCTTGCCCACCTGCTCCGGGGTCTTCTTGATCTCGAGGAGCGTCTTGCCGGGATTCTCCTGGTGCCCCTGCACGAACCAGTTGCCGGTATCCGAGATCCCGAACCAGGCCAGCACGACCTCCGCCTGCTTGCCGTCGAACAGCCCGCGGATCTCCGGCGGGTCCCAGATGTAGAAGCCGCCCTCGCCTTCCGGCCCGCCCGGGTCGTCGGCGTCCTGCGCGGAATAAAAACCGCCGTCGGGGTGCGTCATCTCGCGCCGCACCCAGGTGGCGATGTCACGCGCCGTGGCCGCGTAGCTGGCGTCCCCCGTAACGAGGTGCGCCCAGGCGTACAGGCCCAGCAGCTGCGCGTTGTCATAGAGCATCTTCTCGAAGTGCGGCACGAGCCAGTTGCGCGTCACTGAGTAGCGGTGGAAGCCGCCTCCGACGTGGTCGTGGATGCCGCCGTTCTGCATGGCGTCCAACGTCTTGCGCACCTGGTGCAGCGCGCGCTCGTTGCCCTTACGCACCGCGCGGCGCATCAGGAAGTCCAGCGTGCTCGGGCTGGGGAACTTGGGCTCGTTGCCGAAGCCGCCGAACTTCTCGTCGAAGGCGACCTCGATCATCTTGACGCCTTCCTCGAGCGTCGCGGGGCCGGTGTCGCTGGGGTCCGAGTGCTCGCCGACCATCTTCACGAGCTCGGAGATCTGCCCGCCCCGCCTCTCCAGCTCCGTGCGCCGCTTGGGATCCTCCCACCAGGAGTTGACCTCCTTGAGGATCGAGAGGAAGCCCTTGCGGCCGAACTTGTCCTCCGGCGGGAAGTACGTGCCGCCGAGGAAGGGCTTGCGGTCCGGCGTCAGCCAGACGCTGAGCGGCCAGCCGCCCTGGATGCGCATGCCGACCTGGACGGCGGTCATGTAGACCTCGTCGACGTCGGGCCGCTCCTCCCGGTCGACCTTGATCGAGATGAAGTGCGCGTTGAGGTAGGCCGCCACTACGTCGTTCTCGAAGGACTCGTGCTCCATGACATGGCACCAGTGGCAGGTGGAGTACCCGATCGACAGGAAGATCGGCTTCTGCTCCTTCTTCGCGCGCGCGAAGGCCTCCTCGCCCCACGGGTACCAGTCGACCGGGTTATAGGCGTGTTGCAGCAGGTAGGGGCTCTTCTCCTTTGCGAGACGGTTCGGCTTCCGCTCGGAATCGGCGTGGCGCATGGCTTGCTTTCCGGGAAACGTCTCGGCGGACCCCTGCGCGGACTTCTTCTTGTCGTCCTCTTCGCCTCCGCAAGCCATACCGGCGGCCAGGAGGGGCGGGAGCAGGATGCGGAGAAGACGCGGCACGGGCGCCAATCGTACCAGCGCCTCGCCGGCCGCCCCGGTCCGGTCATCTGCTACGCTGCTCGCGTTCCGTGATGGGACCGGCAGAGGAGCAACGATGCGACGGATGATGCTGATCGTGGTGCTTGGGGCTCCGTTGGCCCTGGCGCAGGAGGACGTCGACACGCGCAGGGTGTTCATGGCCAAGCGCGGCACGATTCATGTGGGTCTCGAGCGGCCGGGGCGGCTGGTGCCTGCGGACGCGGCCGAGATCTCCTTGGAGCTGGAGGCCTTTGGCGGCGACCTGCGCGTGCTCGAAGCGAAGGAGCACGGCTCGCAGGTGTCCAAGGGCGAGGTGCTGGTGCGTTTCGACACGCGCACGATCGAGCGCCAGTTGCGCCAGGCGCGCCTGGATCTGGGCCTGGCCGAGCAGACCTACAAGAACGAAGAACAGGAAAGCGCCTTGAACCACGAGGCGGAAGCCGAGAAGGCGGCGGCCGCGGAGCGCGCGCTGTCGCGTGCCCGGCGCGCGCTGGAGGGCTTCCTACTGCACGAGAAGGCGCACCGGAACGATCGCAAGCGGCTCGATCGCGAGGCGTGGCAGCACCGCCAGGACGACCAGAAGGACGAGCTCGTGCAGCTCGAGAAGATGTACACCGAGGACGAGCTCGTGGACGCGACCGAGGAGATCGTCCTGAAGCGCGCGCGCCGCAACCTGAGACGCACCGTGGCCAACAACGCGCTGCGCGACAAGATCCGCGCCTACAGCGACGAGTACAAGGAGCCGTTGCGGCAGGAAGATCTGGAGATCGCCGTCGAGCAGAAGACCGCTTCTCTGGACCGGCTGCTGCGCTCCCAGGCCATCGCGCGGTTACGTCGCGAGGCGGGCCTCAAGCGCTCGGACTTCGCCTTGCAGAAGCAGCGCGACCACCTGGCCCGGCTGGAGCGCGACCTCGCCAAGCTCGACGTGCGTGCGTCACGCGCGGGACTGCTGCTGCACGGCGCCCCGGAGGACGAGCCCGGCGCCATGCGCCTGAAGCGCGGCGGCAAGGTCAAGACCTGGCAGGTGTTCCTGAGCGTCGCCGACCCGGGCCGCTTGAAGGCGCTGAGCAGCGTGACCGAGGAGGACATCCTCAACGTAACCAGCGGGCTGGAGGCGGCCGTGGTTCCGAAGGCGCGCCCGGACCTGCTGCCGGGCCGCATCGAAGTCGCCTACATGCCCGGCGCGCATCAGAAGTACCGCGTGGACGTGCCGCTCAAGATGGCGGAGTCGGACCTCAGGCCGGGTATGCAGTGCACGGTCTGGATCCGGCTGCCCGAGGAACGGGACGGTGTGCTGCTGCCGCTGGAGTGCTTCGGCGGGTCAGTAGACGCGGGCAAGGCCAAGGTCACCGTGCTACGCGAGGGCAAGCAGGAGGAGGTCGAGATCGTAGTGGGCGTCAGCGACGGCGTGCAGGTCTTGATCGAGGAAGGGCTGGAAGAGGACGACCGCGTGCTCGAGACGGAGGACAAGTGATTCGCGCCGCCCTGGCTCTGGCGGTCTGCGCGGCGGCAGTTCGCGCGGACGAAGCGCCCAACCCGGCACGCAGCTCTCCGCCGGCTGCGAGGGTCTCGGTGCAGGAAGCGCTCGAGACGGGCGTGCAGTGGCTGATCGAGCACCAGAACAAAGACGGCTCTTTCGGGACCAGCGCGTCGGGCCGCCCGTGGGGGTTGAGTTGCAGCGTGCCGGGCGGCCACCAGGCCTTCCGGACGGCGAGCACGGCGCTGTGCTACATGGGGCTGCTCGACGCAGGCGTCGACGTCCCCGGCCGTGAGGAGACGGCGCGCAAGACGCTCGCCTTCCTCACCGAGCACGGACTCGTGAAACGCGCGAGCGGCCGCGAGCTCTACAACGTGTGGTCGCACGGCTACAGCCTGCGCGCGCTGGCCCAGGCGCTGCGCCAAAAGGCGCCCGGCGCCGACCCCGAGGCGATCCGCCACAAGGCGCGCGATCTGATCAAGGCCATCGGCGTGCTCCAGTCCACCGAAGGCGGCTTTGGCTACTACGACTTCAACACCAAGGCGTACAAGCCGTCGTGGAGCACTCCCTTCACTACGGCGACGGTGCTGATCGGGTTGCAGGAGGCGCGCGCCGAGGGCCTGGAAGTCCCGCAGAAGATGATCGACGACTCGGTCAAGAACATCCTGCTCGCGCGCAAGAAGGACGGCTCCTATCTGTACGGCTACTACCTGCGCTGGCGCCCGGTGCGCGGCATCAACCAGCCCAAGGGCTCGTCGCTGCGCACCCAGGCCTGCAACATGGCGCTCTACCGGGCGGGCCACACGGTCACCAAGGAGGACCTGCGTATCGGTCTCGGGCACCTCGTGCAGCACCACCGCTTCGCCGTCGCCGGCGTGGGCCGCCCGATCCCGCACGAGTCCTGGTACCAGGTCTCCGGCTACTTCTACTTGTACGGCCACCAGTACGCAGCGATGGTGCTGGAGCAGTTGGACGAGGCGGACAAGGAGCGTTACTGGCCGAAGGTCGTCGAGTTCACGCTCAAGTGCCGCAGGCCGGACGGCTCCTTCTGGGACTATCCGGTGTACGGCTACCACAAGGCCTACGGGACGGGCTACGCACTGATGACGCTCGCACGTTGCCCCAAGCCGATCGCCGGGAAGATCGATCCGGCGAAGCAGAAGCCGGAGTAGCCGCTCGACCGCGTGCGTACGGGCGCCCTGCGTGTGCGCCCTCCCGTTCGAACACCGGTTGCTCTGCGATGCGCAGCCGGACGCAAGAGGTCGGCGCAGGGGAGGGCGGCCACATAGGGCCGCCCCTACAGCGAGTCGAGGCGGCTCAGTTTGTTGCGGGGTACTTTCGCAAGAGCCCGTCGAGGTACTTGCCGAACTCGTTGTCGAGGTGCTTCCAGTCGCCCTTGTGCTTCAAGCCGAAGATGCGCCCGAAGGCTTCGTGGGCGCTCACGTACCCTTGCTTGCCTTCCATCAGCCGGAACGCCCGCAACGACGCGCCGGTGTACTTCATGATGCGGTCGCGGTACTTGCCGCCCTCGTGCTCGTAGAGAAACATCATGAAGGCCCACGACTGCGCGTAGAGCACCTCGAGGTAGATCTTCGCCACGTAGTCCGCCTCGAGGCCCCTTTCCAGTGCGGTCTCCTCGGCCAGCCAGTCCCGCGCCCACTTCCAGAACTTGTGGTAGCTCTCCTGTTGCACGAGCCGCTCGATCGGGATGAACGGGAGCTTGGCCTGCTTCAGTTGATGCAGTGAGTTGAGGCGCGGGCGGGAGATCTGGGCGAACTCGCGCTTGCCGTTGCGCGTCTTCCCCCACCCGACGTACTCCGCCCAGCCCTCGGAGAACCACACGGCCTGCAGGTACTTGAAGTAGTTCAGGATCGGGCCCTTCTTACGCGCCTTGCTGAAGTGCCAGTGCAAAGCGTGCGTCAGCTCGTGCGCCAGTGTGTCCTGCACGCGCTCCCTGTCCTTCTGGTCGTCGTACACGAAGGCCCAGTGGCTGGTCGGGCTGAAGTAGCCCATCAGGTACGGCGGAACGGGCATGCCCATCTTGGCGCCGTATTCCTCGAAGCTCTCGCGGTCCTCGAAGATCCAGACGTAGAGCAGGTCCTCGGGCTTGAACGCGGGGAGCTTCAGGGGATCGATCCAACGCTCGCGCCAGAACGCCAGCAGGTCCTTCACGAGACCCTCGTAACGTTGCGCGCGTTCGCGCAGCGCGCGCCGCTTGGCCTCGACCCGGGCCGCCTCCTCGGGCGATTCGTTCCGCTGCACCAGCTCGCGCGAGGCGTAGAAGATCACGAACGGGTGCACGGTCCTGTGCACGGCGTCGTAGTGCCCGAGGATCGGGTGCAGCTTGATGCGCTTGAGCGCGGCCAGCATGCGCGCCAACTGCGGGTCCGCGCTGAGCTTGCGCTCGTACGCGAGGAAGCGGCTGAGCCGCACCGAGATCCGCTCGAACTCCTCCTGCGTGACGAACGGAGTGCGCCGCTTGCCGCGCTGCTTGCGGAAATCCACCCTGCCGTCGAACTCGTTGCGCCACGCCTCGAGGTCCTCGGGCACGGTCTTCGCGCGCAGGAAGCGCTTCGCGACGTCCCAGAAGTCCGGAAAGTCCGTCAGCGGAATGCGGCCGCGCGCACGATTGGCCTCCAGGTCGTCCGGGTCCAGGCGCAGCAGCATCTTGAACAGCAGGTCCTGCTTGTGCTTCCAGTGAAAACCCGCGAGCTTGTCGTACTCACGCGCGCGCACGGTCTTCAGGACCGCGTGCATGTCCTCGACCGAGCTCTTTTGCAGTTGCCCGACGTCGTCGAACAGGGCCGCGCGCCACCACTTCTCGGCCGCCTCGAGCTTCAATTCCGCCGGCGACTTCGGCGGGGCCGACGGTTGCCCGGGCGCGCTCGCTTCGGGTGCGGCCGCGGGTTCGTTTCCGCCGCCGCCGCCGAGCATCACGAGGGCGCCGAGCCCCGCCACGATCACCACGCCTACCGCGATCCAGGTGGTGGAGTTAGCCGCGGGCGCGGGCCGTGCGCGATGCCGCCGACCAGCCGCATGCGGCGCTTGCCTCCTTCCGGCCATGAGGAGATGTTAAGCGGAAGCGCGCATGGGCGTGTCGGTTGTGCCGGCGGCCGGGGCTGCGTATCATCCGCGCCCGGGGACGGCGACTCAGGAGGACGCGATGCAGGACGACTACAAGCCCATGCTGGCTGAGTTCATCGGCACGTTCACGCTCGTTTTCATCGGGGCGGGCGCCGGTGCGCTGGGCTCGGGCGGCCTCCTGGGTGTGGCGTTGGCGCACGGCTTCGCGCTGATGGTGATCGTCTACACGATTGGCGGCGTCTCCGGCGCGCACGTCAACCCCGCCATCACCTTCGGCATCGCGATGGCCGGAAAGATCTCCTGGCGCCGCGCCGGCATGTACTGGGCGTCGCAGATCGGCGGCGCCGTGGCTGCAGCCTTCCTGCTGCAGGGCGTGCTCGGCGATCGGGCGGGCAGCCTGGGCGCCACCCAGCTCGCGCAGGGAGTCAGCGCGGGGCAGGGCTTCGCTATCGAAGGTGTCCTCACGTTCTTCCTGATGATGTCGGTGTTCGTCTCGGGCGTGCTCGGCAAGAACGGCAACATGGCGGGCGTCGCCATCGGCTCGGTGCTGATCATGGACATCCTGATGGGCGGCAGCCTGACAGGCGCCTCCATGAACCCGGCCCGGACGATGGGGCCGATGATCGCGCTCGGCGACTTCTCGAACTTGTGGGTGTACTGGGCGGGCCCGATCGCCGGAGCCGCGCTGGGCGTCGTGACGGTCCGCTACCTGCACGAAGAGAAGTAGAGCGTCCGGCGCGCGGAGGGTTAACCTGTGCCCCCCATGCACCGGCTCGCCTGCCTGCTGATCGCGCTTTGCGCCTGCTCCGCACAAGAAGCGCGCCTGCGGCTGGCGACCACTACGTCGACCGAGAACTCGGGCCTGCTGGCGAAGCTCATGCCCGCCTTTACGGCGGCGACGGGCATCGAGGTGGACGTCGTCTCCATGGGGACCGGCAAGGCGCTGGCAACGGCGCGCAACGGGGATTGCGACCTGTTGTTGGTGCACGCCCCTGCCGCCGAGCGCGAGTTCGTGGCGGCGGGATACGGCATCGAACGCACCCCGGTCATGCAGAACGACTTCGTCCTGCTCGGACCGCCCCTGGACCCGGCCCGCGTGGACGGCATGCAGCAGGCGGCCGACGCGTTACGGCGCATCGCCGACGCCGGAGCGCCGTTCTGCTCGCGCGGCGACGAGTCCGGCACACACATCAAGGAAAAGGAGCTCTGGGCCGCGGCGGGAATGCAGCCGTCCGGTTCCTGGTACCTCAGCCTGGGCCAGGGAATGGGGCAGACGCTGACCGTGGCCGACGAGCTACACGCCTATGTGCTCGCCGACCGGGGCACGTTCCTCAGCCGGCACGGCCGGCTCGCGCTGCAAGTGCTCGTGCAAGGGGACCCGCTGCTGCGCAACCCGTACCACGCGATCGTGGTCAACCCCGCGCGCCACCGGCACACGCAGGTCGCAAACGCGCGCCGGCTGGTTGCGTGGCTCACCGGCCCCGAAGGCCAGAGGCGCATCGCGGACTTCGAGGTGAGCGGGCGGCGCCTGTTCCACCCGGTAGCGCAGGCTGAGCCGCCGGGTGCGGAAGTACAGCCGCTGCCCTCGCCGCCGCCGCCGGAGCGGGGCGGTCTGTACCGCGAGGGACTGAGCACGGCCGTGCGGCTGCTGTTCAGCCTGGATGAACGCGTACTCGACGCCGCGCGCGTCAGCCTGTTGTGCTCGCTGGCGGCTCTGTTGCTGGCCATGCTGGCCGGCGTCCCATTGGCCCTGGGCTGCGGCCGCAATCCCGGCCGCGCCGGACGCGTCTTCCTCGTGTTGGCGCGCACCGGCATGGCGGTGCCCACGGTCGTGATCGGGCTGCTCTTGTACGGCATCTTCTCGCGCGCCGGTATGCTCGGCGGGCTCGCGGTGCTGTACAGCCCGGCGGCGATCATCATCGGCGAGTTCTTCCTGGCGCTGCCGATCGTGATCGCGTTGGGTGCCGAAGCCTTCGCCGCACTGGACTGGCGCACCGAGCGCACGGCGCGCACGCTGGGTGCCGGGCCGATGCGCGTGCGCTGGACGCTGTTGCGCGAGGCGGGTCCGGGCGTGCTCGCGGCGCACCTGGCCGCCTTCGGCCGGGTCGTCTCTGAGCTCGGCATCGCCGTCATGCTCGGCGCCAACATCGCGGGTCATACGCGCACGATGACGACCACGATCGCGATGGAGACGCAGAAGGGGATGTTCGGGTTCGGCCTGGCCGTCGGCTTCTTGTTGCTGCTGATCGCGCTGGCGCTCAACCTGCTCGCGGCGCTGTGGAGGTCCCGTGTTGTTTGAGGTGCGGGACCTGCGCGTGGTGCGCGGGCAAGACTGCGTGCTGACGCTCGGGCACGCCGCTCTGGAGAAGGACGGGCCGGTGATGATCAGCGGCCCGAACGGCGCCGGGAAGTCGACGCTGCTGGCCGTGCTCGGCGGCTTGATCACGCCCAGCGGCGGACGGGTCCAAGTGTTGGGCACTTGTGTCTGGCCCGCGTCGGAGGCGGCGCGCCTGGCGTTCCGCCGCAGGGTCGTGATGTGCGAGACGGAGCCGCTGTTCTTCCGCGGCACGGTGGCGCAGAACGTGGTCTACGCGCTAAGCGACGTGGACCCGCGGCCCGCCCTCGAGGCAGTCGGCGCGTTGCATCTGGCAGAGCGCCGCCCCGCGCGCCTCAGCACGGGCGAGCGGCGGCGCGTCGACCTTGCGCGCGCGCTGGTGCGCAAGCCGGAGTTGCTGTTGCTGGACGAGCCCACGTCGCACCTCGACGAGCAGGGCGCGGCTTGGGTCGTGGAGGAGATCGAGCGTCTGTCGAGCAGCGGGACGGCGGTCGTGTTCTCGAACCACGCCGACGACCGCCTCAGCGCCCTGGCCGCCCACCAACTCCGCCTGCCCTAACCGCAGAGCACGCAGAGTGGAGCAGAGAACACAGGGAGACGCCTTTCTACGTGCTCGGCCCTCTCCGGCGTCCTCCGCGGCTCAGCGGCGGGGGCCCTTGACCGGCAGCGCACGCCAGTCGATCGAGCCTTCGGCCACGTCCACACCGATGCCGTGGTTGCGCACCTTCCAGTTGTCGCTGCCCGGCCCGTCTCCCCAGCTCTGACCGTTCAAGTCCATGGCTTTGCCGACGTTGCCGTCGGCGTGGTAGAGGTCGTCGCCCCCGATGTCGAGAAAGAGCCCCAACGAGGTCGAGTCCACCCAGTAGGTGTTGAGCCCCTGCGTGTCCGCGAAGAGCTTGTCGTAGCGCGCGAAACCTGGGCGCGTCTTCGGCTCGGGTGCCGCTTGCCCCTCGGCGGGCGGAGTCATCTTCAGCGAGTACCGGTCGTTGCCGCCCACGTCGATCAGCGCGGCCACGGAGCGGTTTATCGAGAAGCCGAGACCGTCCTTCGGCGTCCAGTATTTGTCGTCGCCCCCGAGGTTGATCAACAGCGCGTGCGTGAAGTCGTGGCCGAACGCGAGGCTGTTGTGGCTTTTCGACGTATGCGTGTCATTGCCGCCCTCGTCCAGCAGCAAGCCGATGCAGAAGTGCGCGCCGGTCGCCTGCGACCACACGTGCCCCTCGTAGCTGTCGTCCCCGCTCCCGTCATAGAGCACGCCCATCCCGAACCAGTAGCCCGTGCCGTGGCACCAGTTGCCGGCCACGTACGTGTCGTTGCCGGCGATGTCGATCAAGGCGCCCAATCCGCCGGCCCAGTTGTGCCCGTCGGAGCCGTCCGCGCGCCGCCCCATCGAACAGCCTTGCGCGTTGGAGACCGAGATCTTCAGCTTCGAGTGATAGCTCGGCCGGCCGCTGAGCTCCCCGTCCGGCTCGGCCGTGTAATGGTCGTTGCCCGAGTAGTCCGCAAGCACGCCCACGCCGCCCGGACCGCCGAAGCCCTGGCCGTCGGCCTGGATGGCGTAGCCGTCGGTGCCCAGGCGATCGATGAGCAGCCCGATGCCGAAGTAGGCGCAGCCCTGCGCGGACCAGCGCGCCATGTACATGTCGTTCCCGGCCAGATCGATCAGCACGCCCATGCCGAACTGGCCCACACCTTGCGCATGATCCTTGCCCTCGTACTTGTCGTCGCCGGAGACGTCGAGCAGGATGCCTATTCCGCAGCGGCCGACAGCCTGACCCACCCCGCGGCTGGCATAAGTGTCGTTTCCGCCGAGGTCGAGGCATAGGCTGATGGGTTGCGTGGGCGTTGCCGAAGCTAAGGGTCCGAGATAGGCGTCGTGGCCCCCGAGGTCGACAAGTAGAAGCAGATCCTCGAGCTGATGCGCCTCGTGCGCGTTGCCCGCGCGGCCGCGCACACGGATCCAGCCGAGCGGCGTCTGCCAATCGAAGCTGAGATCCGAGGGGGCCTCGATGCCCGCCAACGCGCGGCGCGCCATGTCGAGCGCCTCCACGCACTTCAGCCCCGCGTACCACAGGCTCGCCTCGTCCCACGCCTTCGCCACATCGTCGCACTGATGCGGGTACTCGAGCGCATCGACGGCCTCGGCTCCCAGATCCAGGCGCTTCGACACCGCCACGCGATCTTCGAGCGACACGTTGCGGAACGCCAACGTGGCCCAATGATGCGCATCCACGATGTCGAGCACTAGCTTCCCGAGCACCATGCTCAGCTTCGGCGGGAGCTTGCCCGCTGCCTCCTCCAGCTCCTTCTCGATCAGCGGGTAGGGCGACTCCGTGCCGAAGGTGACGAACTTCGTCTTGCGCCCGGCGTAGCGATAGAGCCGCACGATCGCCTCGTCGAGCGGCGTCTCCTTCGCGATCAGGTTGGCGTTGTAGGAGCGAAAGCCCCCGTACTTGCGTTCGACGCCCAGCGCGTAGACGAGGCCGTACAAGGCGCCGGACCCACGCGTTCCCTTCTTGTCGAGCCCGCCCGGACCGAGGTACTGCCGGACAGCATTGGCCATCGTGCGCGTGAAAGGCACCGTGGCCAGAGGCTCGGCGAACAAGTCGTCGAAGTGCTGCAGCTTGTGCTGCACCGGCCGCGGCCAGCGGGACCACCAGCCGCGCGGCGTCCAGCCGAGGTCGCTGCGCTTCAGGCCGGCCTTTTGGAGCGCGTCGTCGAGCGTGTCGGCCGCGCCGGGCGCTGCCGGCAGCAAGAGCAGGAGGGAGATGAGGCAGAGCGCACGCATGGCGCCGGTCTACCCGGATCGCGTGCGGATGTCGACCCGCACCTGCGCGCCCTCTGCGTCCTCCGCGCACAAAAAAACCCGGGGCCGCGGGGCCCCGGGTTCGATCTCGAAAGGGTGGGCCGTCTACTCGGCCTTCGCCTTGGTCTTCGCGTCCAGGTCGGCCGCACGTTCGGCCAGCGGGGTGTCCTTCAGCGCGCGCACGAGGGGCCGCAGGATCTTGCCGGCGCCCTTCGGGTCGCCTTGCTCGATCAGGCCCTCGGCCTTCGCCAGGTCACGGGCCGCGACCTTGAGAATGCCGTCGAGGGAATCCTGGATGTAATTCTGCAACGCCTCCGACTTGGCCGCCTTCTTGGCCATGGCGGAGTACTTGCTCAGCGCGTCGCGGACCTTGTTCTTGGCCAGCAGCGCGGCGATCTTCGCCTTGTCCTTGTCGAGCTTGCGCAGCGTCGAGCGCTTGACCCCCTTGCCGTGCTCCTTTTTCATTTGCTTTTGGAGCTCGGCTACGTAGTCCTTGATCTTCCCGGCGCTGCCGCCGTTGAAGCCCACGAACTCCTCACCGGTATGCGGGTTGACGATCGCTACGTAGGGGATGCCGCCGCTCTTGTTGTAGCTCGACACCTTGGAGTTGCTCAGCTGCTCGTAGGTCAGACCGGGCCACTCGACCATGTAGTCGTTCCCGTCCTTGCCCTTGTACGTCGCGACCCGCTTGTCGCCCGAGTTGGGCTGCGGGACCTTGCTGACGCTGATCACCTCGACCGTGTGGTCGTCGGCGAACTTCATGTACTTCTTGTTTTGCAGCACCGACCGGTGCATGCCCCAGCAAGGGCCTCAGTTGAAGCCGTGGCTGTGCGCCACGATCGGAACGTTGAGGAGCTTGGCCTCCTCGACGGCCGCGTCCCACGACTTGGCGTAGTTGACGTTCGGCTCGGGCTCGTGGCCCTTGCCGGCCGACACCGCGATCGCTGCAACGCAGACGATCAGCAAACGGAGCAGCTTGCTATTCATCTTGGTCTCCTGAAACCTGAGGACGGGCCGTACCCCGGTCGACCCCTATGCAGGGATTAACGCATAGTCCTGCGTCGATGCAACCCGCGTAGATTGGGCATTTTGGGGCGCTACGCACGATTTGGGGCCGTAGGGCAAAAGGAGGGCCGTTAGCCGCCCTGGGCCTTTTGAACCAGGGCCTCGATCCGCTCTTGCAACTCCGTGCCCTTGAAGGCCCGCGCCAGCGGCTTGAGCACTCTGAAGGCCTCGTTGCGTTTGCCCTGCTCCAGCAGGCGCTCCACCTGCGCCAGACGATTCTCGGCCGTCTTGATCAGGATCGTCCAGGTCACCGCCGCCAGCTCGCGCACGGACTGCGGCTGCTTCTCGACGCTCTTCTGGAGCTTGCGGAACTGCGCTATGGCCCCGCTCACGTTGCCGTCCAGCAGCTTGTCCTGGATCTGGTCCTGCTGCTTGCGTATGGCCGCGACCGTCTTGCGGCTGACGCTCGGCCCGTGCTGCTCGTTGAGCTTCTTCTTCGCGGTCAGCACCGCGTCCTTGAGACGCTGAAGGCTCGTCTGCCCGCGCGGGATGCCGATCATCTCCTCCTCGGTGTGCGGATCGACGATGGCCGTGTAGGGCATGATGCCGGTCTTGTTGAAGCTGACGGTCGTGGAGTTGTAGAGCGTCTCCAGGTCTCGGGGCTGCAGCGTCGGGTACAGCAGCAACCACTCGACCATGTCGCCGTACTCGTCCGGCGCCTTGAAGGTCCGGGTGCGGTGCCCCTCCTTCAGCGCCTGCTCCCAGTCGCTGAGCGCGATCACGTCCACGCAACTACTGCCGGCGAACTTGATGTAGCCCTTGTTCTGCAGCACCGACCGGTGCAGCGCGTGGCAGGGGCCTCAGTAGAAGCCGTGGTGGTGAAGCACGATCGGGACGTTGAGCAGCTTGGCCTCCTTGACGGCGTCGGACCAGCTGCGGACGAGCGGCACGGTCGGCTTGGGTTTCGCGCCCTTGCCTGCGGCAAGGAGCGCCGCAGCCGCGGCCGCCACAAAGGACAAGGAAAGGAAGATGCGCTTCATCCCGGTACCCAGCACCCGAGTATACGCCAGCCCCGTGGCCGGAAAGACGCCGACCCGCGCCCCAAATCGTGACGCGCGCACGGTCCCTGCCGACAATGGGCGGCCGTGCCCGAGCCCATCACGCTGCGTCTTCTGGACCTCTACCGCATCGGCCCCGGACCGAGCAGCAGCCACACGCTCGGTCCGATGCGGGCCGCGGCCAAGTTCCGCACCGGTTGCTTGCAGCGCGGCATCCTGCCCGCGCGCCTCGAGGTCGACCTGCTCGGCTCGCTCAGCGCGACCGGGCGCGGACACGGCACCGACCGCGCGGTGCTGGCCGGCCTGTGTGGATGGGAACCGGAGACCGTCGATCCCGACGACTTCCTAGCGCTGCCGGACCGGCTCAAGCAGGACCCGGCCGTGGGTTGGGGCACGGGGACCGTGCGCATCGACGCCAGCGTGATCCGTTTCATCTCGTTGAAGGACGTGCGCGTCGCCGACCTCCCGCACCCGAACACGATGCGCCTGCGCGCGCTGGACGCGGACGGCGGGATCGCGCTCGAGGAGATCTGGTGCTCCGTCGGCGGCGGCTTCGTGCACCGCGCCGGCGACGAGGCGCGCGCGCTGTCGGCCGAGCCGCCCGCGCCGCCGGTGCACCCGTTTCACAACGCCGCCTCGCTGCTCGAGATCTCAAAGCGGGTGGGCGGCGGCTTCGGCGACGTCGTGCTCGCCAACGAGCGCGCGTGGGAGCCGAGCACGGGCGCCCTGGCGAAAGGGCTGGACCGCGTGTGGCAGGGCTTTCAGGACTCCGCCGCGCGCGGTTTGGGACGCAGCGGGGAGCTGCCCGGAGGACTCGGACTACGCCGGCGGGCGCGGTCGCTGCGTCAGCGCGTGGACACGGGCGCCGTCGCTCCGGAGTACGCCCCCATCGCGACGGCGCAGGCCTTCGCATATGCGATCAACGAGGAGAACGCCGCCGGCGGACGCGTGGTCACCGCGCCCACGAACGGCGCCGCGGGCATCGTGCCGGGGGTGCTGCTCGAGGTTGCCGAGCGTGTGTCGCTGACACGCGACCAGATCCACCGTGCGCTGGCGACGGCGGGCGCGGTGGCCATGATCATCAAGACCCACGCCTCCATCTCCGGTGCGGAGGTCGGTTGCCAGGGCGAGGTCGGCAGCGCGACCGCCATGGCGGCGGCGGCGCTGTGCGAGATCCTCGGCGGCGACGTCGAGCAGGTGGAGTACGCGGCCGAGATGGGCATCGAGCACAACCTGGGGCTGACTTGCGACCCGCTCAAGGGCCTGGTGCAGGCGCCCTGCATCGAGCGCAACGCGATGGGCGTGGCCAAGGCCTGGAGCGCTGCGCAATTGGCGCTGCACTCGGACGGCTACCACGTGATCAGTCTCGACCGCGTGATCCGCGTCATGAAGCGCACCGGCGACGACATGCGCCGCGAATACAAGGAGACCGCCGAAGGCGGCCTCGCCGTCAGCCTCCCGGAGTGCTAGGCGCGCTGTTAAGGTCCGCGCGGCGGTAGAGCTTGGCGAGGAACAACCCGTACGCGCACATCAGGAAGGCGCTGTAGAGCAGCCGGAAGACGGCGCCGCCCACATGGCGTGCGGTGCCCGGATCGGAAGTCCCCGGTCGCGGGGCGGAGCCGAGCAGGTCAGACAATTGGATTGCGTGGTGGATGAACAACGGCGTCATGAACCCGGTTCCCTGCACGCTCCCGTAGCCGGCCAGGACCCAGACCCTGTCTCCCGAAGGCGCACTCCACACGTACGACAGGGACTCGAACGCCACCGCCAGCGATACCGACAAGAGCAGCCCTAGCGCAGCCTCCAGCCAGGACCTCCTGAAGGCGCGCAGTGCGAGCTTGATCCTGTCGGCGGTGGTCCCACCTTCGAAGACGAGGGCTGGGATCACAAGCATGAGCGGCAAGGCCAAGACCGTGACGCCGACGGGCACCCAGACTTCCGGAGTGAGCCCGAGCAACACCCAGGCGAAGAGCGCAGTCAGCCCCACCGCCGCCCCAAGCGAGGCCACGCTCCATACGAACAACGGCCAGCGTGCCGTCCAGACGGAGCGCACACCGCCCGCCACATACCGGGGCCCGTGCGCGGACGAAGCTACGATCGCCGCGAACGGCAAGACGACTGCCAGGGTTGCGAGCGTGTAGATGAACACGGCCATGGCGATCACCCACAAGACCCCGTGATCGGTCAGCCAAACAACCGT
>JAPUHK010000079.1 GCA_027297745.1 Planctomycetota bacterium
TGGTCGCCAAGATGGTGGCGCGGCACGACCGCAACCCCCCTGTCGACCAGGAGTCCGAATGACCTTGGACGTGAAGGAGCTGGAGCAGCAGCTCGGCCAATGCGCCACCACCGCTGCGGCCCTGCGCAAGCGGCTGGGGGAGCGCATCGTGGGACACGCGGAGGTCGTGGAACTGGTGCTGACGGCGCTCTTCGCCGGCGGCCACGTGCTGCTGGAGGGCGTGCCCGGCATCGGCAAGACGCTGCTCGTGCGCACGCTGGCGGACAGCCTGGACGCGGCCTACCAACGCATCCAGTTCACGCCGGACCTGATGCCGGCCGATGTCACGGGCACGACCATCTTTCACGAAGGGCCGGACTCGGCGCGTTCGTTCCAGTTCCGCGAGGGCCCGATCTTCGCCAACATCGTGCTGGCGGACGAGATCAACCGCGCCACGCCCAAGACGCAGTCCGCGCTGTTGGAGGCGATGGAAGAGCGCCAGGTGACCGCGGACCGCGTCAGCCGGCCGCTGCCGGATCCGTTCATGGTGCTGGCCACGCAGAACCCGCTCGAGATGGAAGGCACCTACCCGCTGCCCGAGGCGCAGCTGGACCGCTTCCTCTACAAGATCGCGGTGCCCGTCCCGAGCGAAGAGGAGCTGGTCGAGATCATCGACCGCGCGGCCGGAACGGTCACCGAACCCACCGCCCCCGTCTGCACGGCGGCCGAGGCGGCCAACTACACGCGCCTGGCGCGTGAGGTGGTGCTGACGGAGGACGTGCGCCGGCTGATCGCGCGCTTCGTGCTCAGCACCCACCCGGAAAGCGAAGGCTCGTCGGAGCGAGTACGCCGCTGCGTGCGCTACGGCGCCAGCCCGCGCGCCGCCCTGGCGCTGGCCTTGGGCTTGAAAGTGCGCGCGCTGATGGCGGGACGGCCGCACGTGGAGCGCGACGACATCCCCGCGCTGTTCAAGCCGGCCTTGCGCCACCGCATCGCGCTCAATTTCGAGGGAGAGGCGGAGGGCCTGACGCCCGACACCCTGCTCGACGAAGTCCTGGACTCGGTTCCGCTAAGGTAGCGCTGTCAGCTCGATTCGGGTCTGCGCAAATCGCGGTTCCACGCGAGGCGTCTCGGCCTTCTCTTCCCCGGCGCTCAGCGGCGCCATCAACAACAGCATCCAGAACCAGCCGTGGGCCTTCATGACGGCCTTTCAGCCCCGCGGGCACGCATGGGTTCTGGATCAGGTCGAGACGGCCTTCACATGGTCGAGCGCCACCCGCACTCCGCGGCAAAGCTCCTCGAACTCGAGCGACGCGCCCTTGACTCCCATGTCGGGCGTCGGCGGAACATGCACGAAGATGCACGGCACGCCGCGCGGGCGCAACGCGGCCAACGCCAGATAGAATGACGCGTTGCACAGATAGGCGCCCGCGCTCAGCGACGCCTGCGCCGGCAGGCCCTCCTGCTTCAGCCGCGCCACGAGCAGCAGCGGATCCAGCGTCGCGAAGTAGGCCGCCGGGCCGCCGGGCACCAGCTCCAGCTCGGTCGGCGCCGCGCCGGTGTTGTCGGGCCGCCCGGGGTTGCGGTAGTTGATTGCCACCCGCTCCACCGCAAAGACGGACCTATGCGGGTCGGCCCACAGAAGTTGCTTGGGATCCCGTACCCCCAGCAGCAGGACGCCGCGCCAGGGGCGTGCGAGCAGCGTGTCCAGGGCGGGGCCGAGGCGGCCGTAGTCGACGGGCAGCACCGCGGCCTCGACCCCGTCGAGTGCCTGGATCGCCTGGGCGGCGACCGCCTGGGCGGCCTCGCCTGAGGGGTTGCGTCTCATGCCGCCGAAGGGCTCGAAGCCGCAGACGAGGAACATGACCAAAGATGGTAGCCTCGGACCCGCATGAAGATCGAGGACAGGAACGAAGCCGGAGTCGTCGTGGTCACCGTGGAAGGCGAGCTGGAGACCGAGACCCTGGATGAGGCCCGCGCGTTCATCGATGGCCGCATCGACGCAGGGGCCTCCCAGCTCTGCATCAATCTGGGGGGGCTGAAGTTCATCAACTCCTCTGCGATCGGGTACTTCGTGGCGCTGCACAAGCGCCTCAACAACGAGGGCGGCACGCTGGTGCTGTCGCAGCCCTCGGACTTCCTGAACACGACCATCAGCACGCTGGGCCTCGACCAGCTGTTCTCGATCTTCGCGAACGACGAGGACGCGCTCAAGCATCTCGCGGGCGAAGGCGCCGAGACGGTCACCTCCGACGCGGCGGTGGACCCGACCATGCTGGGCTCGACCGAGATGCAGTTCACGCTCGTGGGCGGCGATGGGCCGCAAGCCACCGCGCGCATCCTGCACCTGTGGAAGGACGGCATCAGCTTCAAGTACCCCGACGGCGGTGCGCCCAAGGACATCGACCCGGAGCAGCTCGGCTTCGGGACCAAGCTGGCGGTCACGTTCCAGCAACCCTTCATCGACAAGACCCACGTGTTCCGCATCGAAGGCGAGATCGCGTACTCGCTCGACCAGGA
Organism: Planctomycetota bacterium; assembly: GCA_027297745.1. Classification (GTDB taxonomy): domain Bacteria; phylum Planctomycetota; class PLA2; order PLA2; family PLA2; genus JAPUHK01. Next base: position 2,500 of record JAPUHK010000079.1, read on the forward strand.
TGACGGGTCGATCAAGCACCACCTGCGCTACACGCAGATCGCCGACGACGACCTCAAGAAGATCGAGGACTTCGTCGCCACGAAGGACCAGGTCCTCGCGTATCTGCCGCGCAAGGAATAGGCGTCCGCCGGCTCTACGGGGCGCCTTTTGCGGGCCTGCCGCTGGAATGGTACGCTCGCCTCCTCTTCAGAGGGCAGCGTCATGAAGATCGATCGCAGACAGGCCGGAGACGTGGTGATCCTCGCGTTCACCGGGGAGTTCGACGCGTTCAACCTCCCCACGATCAGCGAGAAGATCAACGTCCTGATCGAGAAGGGCACCACCCAGTTCGTCTTCAACCTCCACCTGCTCAAGTTCATCAACTCCTCGGCGCTGGGTTACCTGATCAAGGTCAGCAAGCAGTTGCGGGAGCTGGAGGGCGAGCTGGCGCTGAGCCAGCCCTCGAAGTTCTTCCAGTCGACGGTCTCGACCCTCGGCCTGGACCAGATCTTCAAGATCTTCCCGTCGGACGAGGAGGCCGTGCACTACTTCGCGGGGGGTGAGGACGTGGTCCTGGCGGAGATCAAGGAGGTGCCCGTGGACGAGAAGCTGCTCGGCTCCACGGTCATGTTCTTCAAGCTGCTCGACAAGCCGGACGCCGGGATGGCGGTCGGGCGCATCCTCTCCATCTACGAGGACGGCCCGACCTTCAAGTACCCCACGGATCCCGACAAGGTGAAGATCGCTCCCGAAGAGATGGTCATCGGGCGCAAGCTGTGGGCCAAGTTCCGGCAGCCCTTCCTGGAGAAGGAGCGGTTCTTCGTCGTGGAAGCGGAGATCGTGATGGCCGTGGACCTGGAGGACGAGCCGGGCGCGAGCAAGTACCGGCTGCGCTACACGGACATCGACCCCGGCGACCGCAAGGCCCTGGATCAGTTCGTGCGCGACCAGGACCTGCTGCGCGCCGAAGCCAACCCCAAGAAGGTCACATAGCGCAGACGGCTTCCCACGTGGATGTCGCCCAAGCCCTCCTGCTCGCTGCCGCGGGGTTCCTCGCCGGCTTTTGCAACACCGTCGCGGGCGGCGGCTCCACCTTCACGATCCCGGCGCTGGAGTGGTTTACGGGCTCGCCCGGCATGGCCAACGCCACCAACCGCGTCGCCATCCTGCTGCAGAACGTGTCGGCGACGGGCGCCTACCAGACGGGCCGAGTGATTCCCTGGAAACAGACCCTGCGCGCGTGCCCGGCGGCGATCGCCGGCGGCGCCGCGGGAGCCTACCTGGCGGCGATCGTCGACCCGGGCGTGATGCGCGTCGCGCTCTCCGTCGCCATCTTGTTCGTGGCCCTGAACGCGGTGCTGCGCAAGCAGGCCAGGGCGCCGAAGCTGCACGGCGCGTGGCGCGACGTGGCGTTCTTCTTCGCGGGCTTTTACGCGGGCTTCATGCAGATCGGAGTCGGCTTCGTGCTGCTGGCGATCCTGGTCGGCGGGCTCGCACTCGAGCTCGTGCCGGCCAACGGGATGAAGGTCGTGATCGTGCTCGCCGCAACCGTGCCGGCCTTGCTGATCTTCGGACTCAAGGGCCAGGTGAACTGGACGGCCGGAGCCGTGGTCGCCGCGGGCAACGTGACGGGCGCCTGGATCGCCGCACGGCTGGCGATCAAGAAGGGCGCCGGCTGGATCCGCTACGTGCTCGTCTTCGCTGCAGTGGCCGCGGTCGTGAAGTTGTTGGTCTTCCCGTCCGTGATCGCGCCCAACGGGTAGGTCACGGGAGGGCGCACACACAGGTGCGCCCCTTGTAGGAGCGGCCCTATGTGGCCGCCCCCCGTCCAACGCACCGGTTGGTATCGCCCTCATATGGCCACCGCACCGTCTACCCGGCGGCCTCGCCGCAGGCGTCGGCGACGGCTTCGTCAACCAGACTGTCGGGCACGTCGTCGAAGACATGCACGTCGCCGAGCGCGCGCGGCAGGACCCAGCGCAGCCGGCCGGCGGCGCGCTTCTTGTCGTGCCCGAGCGCCTGCAGCACGGCATCCTGCTCGACAGCGGCCGTGGCGGGCAGCCCGCAGCGGTCGAGCGCCTGCTCCACCAGCGCCCGCTGCTCGAAGCCGCAATGCCGCTCCGCGATGCGGCAGGCGGCGCGCAGTCCGACGGCGACGGCCTCACCGTGGTGCAGCGCGAATCCCGAGGCGTGCTCGACCGCGTGGCCCAACGTGTGACCGAGGTTCAGGAGCCTGCGCTCCCCCTGCTCCTTGGGGTCGCGTGCGACGATCGACAGCTTCACGCGCGCGGCCTGCTCGACAAACCCACCGGGCTCCTCCACGCCCACACGCTCGAGCAACGACGGCGCGCCGATCACGCCGTGCTTGACCACCTCGGCCAACCCGCTGCTGAGCTCGCGCTCGGGCAGCGTGCTCAGGAAACCAGGGTCTACGAGCACCTCGACGGGCGGGTGGAAGGCGCCGACCAGATTCTTGGCTGCGGGATGGTCCACTCCGGTCTTCCCGCCGTGCGCGGCGTCCACCTGCGCAAGCAGCGTGGTCGGCACCGCGATCCAGCGCACCCCGCGCAAGTACGACGCGGCCGCAAAGCCCGCCAGGTCACAGACGACCCCACCGCCGTACGCGACGACCAGCGCGTCGCGGTCGAGTCCGTGCTCGACGAAACGGTCGAGGAGACCGCGCCAGCTCTCGAGCGACTTCCAGCGTTCACCCGGCGGGATCGGCACGACCGGCGCGTCGAGCGGCGGCGGATGCAGCTCACGGACGTTGGCGTCCGCCACGAGCAGCACGGCGGACGGTCCGAGCTCCTCGACGACGGGCCCGAGCTGCGCGCAAACCCCTACCCCGAAACGGACCAACGCTACTCCTCGAGGACGACGGACGACCTGTGCCGCTTGCGGTAGTCACGCTTCGTCTTGTCATCGCGCACGATGAACCAGACGATCAGCGCGATGCCGGCCACGAAGGCGCACGCGAACACCAGCTCGCCTACGGGGTTGCCCTCGGGCGGCCTCACCTTGGCCAGGCGCGTGAGCACCAGCTCCGGCGCCCGCCTCCACGTCCGCACCTTCGTCGGGTAGCCACGCCACTTGTAGAAGTAGCCCTCGTAGTAGATGCGCGTACGCGGCGGCCAGACTTCGTCCTGGCGGATGGCGGGCGGCACGCGCCCCCAGATCAGGCGGTCGCCGTCGGTGTAGATCCAGGTCGTGCCGATCTCCTCGATGCCCGCGTCGTTCGGATGGGCCTGCTCGCGGTAGTACTCGGAGGCCACGGACCCGTAGCCGGCGAAGTACTTCGCCCGGTAGTCGTCCGAGTGCGCATTCAGATCGTTGTAGAGCTTGGAGTCGTCGATGCTGAGGCGCTCCAGCGCCTCCCGCTCCCGCAGCGCCGCGCCCGCAGGGCCGGCCCGGTCGTTGGCATAGCGCACGAGCCTGTAGAGGTAGCGCGTGAAGATACGCATCTGCAACAACCTGCCCAGTCCTTGCCCGTCCACGACCTTTTCCAGCTCGCAATCCTCCAGCGTGCGTACCGGGCGCGTCTCGTAGTCGCGCTTCAGGTCCGTGACGATGAAGAACAGCGTCGGAACCTCGCCGCCGTTGCTGCCCGACAGATAGCGCTGCAGGAAGAGCCCGCGGCCGCGCATCCAACCGTCTCGCAGCGGTTGCTGAGGAGGGTTCGGCTGCGGGTCGTTCGGGTCGGCCCAGGTGGGCTCCGTAGGTATCAGGAACGTGACGCGCGCGTCGTCGCTGCCGTCCAGCTTCAGGCGGCCGTACCAGACGTTGCGCACGCTCGGCGCTTCGGAGCGCCACACCTGTCCAAAGTCCTGCTCCTCGATGGAGACGTCGATCTCCCCGCGGAAGCGGAAGAACACGAAGCGCCAGTCGTCCGGCGCCTTGTAGATCTGCGCCGCAACCTCCGCGTCGAGGACGGGGAGGTTGTCGCGATAGCTCCACACGCGCGGATTGATCTTGGCCTCGGCCACGATGTAGCCCAGCGGCTCCGGCCGGATCGTGCGCTGCTCGTCGGCGGTCGCGTCCTTCAGCAAGGCCGCCTGCGCCATGTCGATGTTGGGCCCGCCCGTGGGGATCCCGAACGTTTGCTTCTGGGGATCCTCGACCATCGGCGGAGCCGGGTCGCCGGTGGCCATCGGGGGCTCCCGCACCTGCTTTTCCTGGGCCTTGAAGCTGAGCAGCACCGCAGCAAAGGTCAGCCCCAGGAGCAGCACGACGAGGATGACGAGTTGGCGCTTCTCGCCTGCGGAGATGCCCTGCGCCTTCTTGATCGCCTTGAGATTTTCGAACATGAACTTGCCCTGCCGGGCGCTAGGACAGGCGCGGGAGACCGGCGTTTGAGATTATACCTGCGTGCAACTGCGGACGACTGGGGACGCCATGCGAGCCCTTCAGGGCCTGACCAACTACGAGCGCACCCGCGCCGATGGACCGCGCGCCTTCGACCTCAGCCGTCCGAAGCGGCTGCTGGCGGCGCTGGGGGGCCCCGACCGGATGCTGGGCCAACGGGTGCTGCAGGTCTCGGGAACGAAGGGCAAGGGCTCCGTGGCCCGTTTCTGCGCCTCCGTCTTGCGTGCGGCCGGCCTGCGCACCGGGCTGTTCGTCTCTCCCCACCTCGAGCGGGTGGAAGAGCGCATCCAGGTGGACGGCGAGTGCATTTCCGGGCCGGACTTCGCCGCCTCAGTGGAGCGCGTGCTGCGCGCGGTGGAGACGCAGAGGTTTGAGACCACATTCTTCGAAGCCACCCTGGCCGCCGCTTGCCTGCATTTTTCCGAACGCGAGACGCAAGCGGTCGTTCTAGAAGTAGGCATGGGCGGCCGCCTGGACGCGACCACGGCGGTGCCGGTCACGCACACCCTCGTGGCGGAGCTGTCCGTCGATCACACGGAGGTGCTGGGCGCGACAGTGCCGGAGATCGCGCGCGAGAAGGCGGGCATCCTGCGGCCCGGCGTGCCCGTGTGGTCCGCCAGCGATCCGCAATCCGAAGCCGGACGCGTCGTCTTCGCGCGGGCGCAAGAGCTCGGCGCACCGTTCCATTACGTGCCCGAGCCCGCGGCCACGCCGCTAGGCACGGAGGGCCTCGATGTGAACGGCCTGCGCATCGCAGCGCTCGGGCGGCACCAGGCGCACAACGCGGCCCTGGCCGCCGCCGCCTGCGCCGACCTTGGCCCCGAGATCGTGCGGCAGGGGCTCCAGGCTGCGCGCATCCCGGGCTGCTGCGAGTGGTTTGGCGGCCCTCCGGACGTGCTGCTCGACGGTGCGCACAACCGGTCGAGCATCGCCGCTACGCTGCGCACGGTCGCGGAGCACTTCCCCGGCCGGCGCGTGCACTTGCTGTTCGCGCTGGCAAGCGACAAAGAGACCGATGCGCTGTGCGCGCTGCTGGCGCCCGCCGTAGAGCGCGTCGTGTGCACACGCACGGAGTCCCCGCGAGCCTGGGACCCAGCGGCTTTGGCCGACCGGCCGGCATGGCAGGGGCGCGCACGGGCGGAGCAGGATCCCGAGCAGGCGCTCGCAAGGCTCCTGGAGACGGCCGAGCCCGAGGATTTGATCCTGGTAACGGGATCCTTGTACCTGGCCGGGGCGCTGCGGCGCGGTCTGCGCAACAGATAGACGTGCCACATGGGGCGGCCCCCGCAAGCAAGCGGACCCCTCCGGCGCTCGGGACCTTGGCTTCCTCGGCACTCTTGGCTTTCTTGGCGATTCCGCCACCGCGCTCGACTTAACGGCATGTTCGCGTGCTCTGAATGCGGCGCACAGTCGCTGCGCTGGGAAGGCCGCTGCAAGGCCTGCGGCACCTGGGGATCATTGGACATGCTCGCCGACGCGGGGAACAACGGCGCGGTCGACCCCGTCGCCCTGAACGACGTGAGCTGCCGGCCGGCGCCGCGCACGGCGACGGGCTTCGCCGAGCTCGATCGTGTGCTGGGCGGCGGCTGGGTCGCAGGCAGCGTGGTGCTCATCGGCGGCGAGCCCGGCATCGGCAAGTCGACCTTGCTGCTGCAGGTCTGCGGCCGCAGCGCGACGCGCACGGTCTACGTCGCCAGCGAGGAGTCGCCGGGGCAGATCGCGCTGCGCGCGCAAAGGCTCGGCGTGCGCAGCGACAGCCTCTACTTGCTCGACACCTGCGACCCCGATGCGGTGGCGCGGACGCTCACGGCCGAGCCCCCCGGGCTGTGCATCGTGGACAGCGTGCAAAGCCTCGTCTGTGCGCGCGTGGACGGCGTGCCGGGCGGCCCCGCGCAAGTACGCGGAGCAGCGGCCCTTCTGGTGCCGGCGGCGCGAGCGGCGCGTTGCACGCTGGTGCTCGTGGGCCAGATGACGAAGGCCGGCGACCTCGCCGGCCCGCGCTTTCTGGAGCACGCGGTCGACGCCGTGCTGCTCTTCGAAGGCGACCGCCACTTGCGCGTGCGCGCCCTGCGCTCGGTCAAGAACCGTTTCGGCGCAACGGACGAGATCGGCCTGTTCGAAATGGGCGAGCGCGGGCTCCGCGAAGTGGAGCGCGCTTCCGACCTGCTGCTGACGGACCGGCGGCCCGGCCCGGGCTCGGTGGTGGCGGCCGTGGTCGAGGGACGACGCGCTCTGTGCGTCGAGGTGCAGGCGCTGCTGGTCGGCGAAAGGCGGCCGGTGGTGCGGCGGCGCGCGCAGGGCGTGGATGCGCGGCGCCTCGAGCTGCTGGTCGGGGTCGTGGAGTCGCTGTTCTGCGGCGAGATCGCGGGCCGGGCCGTGTTCGTCAACGTCGTCGGCGGCCTGGCCGTACGCGACCGTGGGTTGGATCTGGCCGTGGCGGCGGCCGTGTTGGGCGCGCAGCTCGGCCTGGAGGTGGATCGCGAGGCCGTGGTGATCGGCGAGGTCGGCCTGCGCGGGGAGGTGCGGCCGGTCCCGCGCCTCGAAGCGCGTTTGAAAGAGGCGCGCGCGATGGGCTTCGGGCGCGCGTTGGTGCCCGCAGGCAGCGGCGCAACGCGCATTCCCGGCTTGGAGCTGCGCGAGGTGGAGCACATCCAGGACGCGCTGTTGCCATGGGCTGAGTCGGTCGCGTCTTCCTAGTTCCTCTACCTCTACCCTTACCCCTGGTCCCTGAAGGGGGAGGGGGTAAGGGTAGGGGCAAGGGTCGTGCTCGCGAGCTCGCCCGAACGTCAGTACCCTACCGCGTCCTCCCGCAGGGTCTGCAGGATGCGCAGGTACGACTCGTACCGCACGGGATCGATTGCGCCGCTTTCGACGGCGGCCTTGACCGCGCAGGACGGTTCCTTCTCATGCAGGCAGTCGTTGAAGCGGCAGTCGTTTGCGCGGGCGGCGATCTCGCGGAAGCCGGAACCGAGATCGCGCTCCCCCACATCCCACAGGCCGAACGCGCGGATGCCGGGCGTGTCGACCAGGTAGCCGCCCCACGGCAAGCGTAGGAGTGCAATCGTCGTCGTCGTGTGCATGCCCTGTCCCGAGCTCTCGTGAACTTCACCGGTCCTCAAGCTCAGGGCGGGATCGAGCCGGTTCGCGATCGAGGACTTGCCCACACCGCTGTGGCCGAGCAGCGTCGTGACGTGATCCTTGAGCAGCGCGCGCACGTCCTCGATCCCGTCTCCCGTTTGCGCGCTCACCTCCAGCACGGTGTAACCCAGCTCCCGGTAGCGCTGCGCCGCGGTGCGATACGCGCCCGTGGGATCCAGGTCGATCTTGTTGATCACCAGCGCCGCGTCCATCCCGCGCAGCTGTGCAGCCGCGAGGAAGCGGTCGACGATGCCGGCCGAGAACTCCGGACGCCGCGCCGCGGCCACGACCAGCACCTCGTCCACGTTGGCGACCAGGATGTGCTCCTTGCGCGGGTTCCCGGGATCGGGGCGCGAGAGCTCCGTGCGCCGCGCATGCACGCCCACCACGACCGCCCCTTCCGCCTCGCCGCCGCGCTCGACGTCGACGCGGTCTCCGACGACGACGGCCTTGCGTCTGCCGGCAGCACGCTTGAGCGCCTTGCGCACGACGGCGCGCACCTCGTCGCCGCCCAGGTCGACGATCACCACGCCGCCCTCGTGGCGGAGGACTATGCCGGTTTCGATCATGTTGCTAGCTGCCGGGAGCAACGGGTGAATTCACGGGAGGGCGGCCACACAGGGCGTCGCGACCAACAGGTAGGTCGCACCGGAGGGCGGCCACACAGGGCCGCCCCTACAAGGGATGCGCGCAATTGCCGTGTAGGGGCGCACCTGTGTGTGCGCCCTACCGTTCTATGACCTGTTGCGTGCGTCACTCCCGAGCCTCCACCGGCAACGCGGCCAGCGCGTACAAGAGCACCGCCGCGGCGGCGGCCACGTTCAGGCTCTCGACTCCGGCGCTGAGCGGAATCGCCACGGTCCCGTCCGCGGTCTGCTCCGCCTGCGAGTCCACGCCGCGCGGCTCGTTGCCGACGACGAGCGCCAACCGGCGCGGACGCGTGCGCAGCTCCGCCAGGGGGGTGCCGTTGGTGGACGCGACGAGGATCCGGAAACCCAGCTCGCGCAGCTGCTCCAGCTCACCGCGCAGCACAGCGCAACGGAAGAGCGCGCCGGCGCTGGCGCGCACCGCCTTGGGGTTGGTGGGCTCGACCGTGCCGGGCGTGGTCACCACTGCGTGAGCTCCGAGCGCCGCCGCACTGCGCACGAGCGTGCCGAGGTTTCCGGGGTCGGCCACGCCGTGCGCGACGAGCACGAGCGCGTCAGGCGGCAGCGAGGCGTCGCCCAGCGCCGCGCACGGGTCGCGACAGAGCGCGAAGACGCCCTGCGGAGTCTCGGTGTCGGCCAGCGCGCCGACGTCCTTTTGTTCGAGCGTGTGCACGGGCAGATCGCGGGGCACGCGCGGCAACGGCACGTCGGGGCCCGCGTAGATCTCCTGCGCGTACCCGCACGCGACGGCGTCCTGCACCAGGCGTAGGCCCTCGACCAGGAGCAGGCCCTCCTCGCGGCGCACCTTCTTGCGACTCAGCGAGCGCAAGTACTTGAGTCGCGCTTGGGAAGTCACCGGCCCAGGTAGGCGATGATGTCCCGCGCCTCCTCGTCGGACAACCGGTCCTGCGTGTAATAGGACATGGTCCCCTGCTCGGGCTTGAAGCGACGCTTCGTGTCGTAGCCTCGCAGCTTGCGCGCGAGCACGTCCTTGCGTTTCTTGCCTGGGATCAGCTTGAACGACAGGGAATCGTCGGCGTCGCCGTGGCAGCCGGAGCACCAGACCACCAGCGGCTTGCCCTTGGCCGCGTCGCCGCCTCCGTAGTCCTTGAGCGGCTTGGGGCGCTTCACCCTACGCGCGGGCAGCTTGCCCTCGCCGGCCCCCAGCGTCTCCAGATAGGCGACCAGCGCCTTCAGGTCGTCGCCCCGGATCCCCTTCTTGCGCCGCTGCCAGGTCTTGGCGCAGTACTGCAACGCCGTGCCGATCTCCTTGTAACTCTTGCGGTTGCGCCAGCCCTCGCGCCGCGCGCTGCCGTACAGCGTGCCGCCGGGACCGCGCAGCGTCAGCCGCTGCGCCTGCTCGGGGGACACGGTCGCGTGGCAATGAGCGCAAGACGGGTACTCGAAATCTTGCGTGTCTGCGTAGATCTGCCGGCCGCGGCCCAGCGCGTCGTCGCCCCCCACGGCCGAGAAGGCCGCGACGGCGGCCAGGAACGAGAACAGCAGGAACCCGCGCATGCTCATGCGGCGTTCATGCTAACCCAGCCTCTTCGGAGGCCGCGTCGTCCGCGGGCCGCTGACGGCCCAGCGCATCCATCGCGCGTACGAAGTCTGTGGGCAGCGGCGCCTCGATCTCGTGCTGCCTGCCGGTCATGGGGTGCCAGAAGGCGACGCGGCGCGCGTGCAGGGCGAAGCGCTCCAGGGTCGCACCCGCGGGCAGTCCGTCCCCGTAGAGGTGGTCACCGAGCAACGGATGCCCGAGGTGCGCGCAATGCACGCGAATCTGGTGCGTACGGCCCGTGAAGATGCGCAGCTCCGCGTGCGTGGCATACGCGTAACGCCGGAGCACGCGCAGGCGCGTGCGGGCCTGCTTGCCGCCGGTGAAGTCCGCCCGCATCAGGATGCGCGAATCGGAGACGGGCCCTATGGGCGCGTCCACGTCGACCTCGTCCGGCTCCACCCGGCCGAGCAGCAACGCCTCGTAGTCCTTGCACACCTGGCCCCGCTCGAGCATGCGGCTGAAAGCGCTGCGCACGTCGTCCGACTTGGCCACGAGCAGCACGCCGCTGGTGTGCTGATCGATGCGGTGGATCAGCTTGGGGACCGGGTCGAGCGTCCCGTCGGGCCGTCGGAAACGCCGGTGCAGCTCCTGCAGCAGCGTGCCTTCCTGGTAGGGACCGACCGGATGGACGACGACACCGGCGCCCTTGTCCAGGACCAGGATCCAGTCGTCCTCGTAGAGCACATGGATCTCCGGCGGGTGCGGCAGCTCGCTCGGGGCGGGGCGCTTGACCTCTACCCAGACGATGTCGCCCGCGCGCACCGCGGCGGAAGGCTTGCGCACGTCGCCGTTCAGCAGGGCGCGGCCCTCGCGGATCAGGCGCTGCACCCCCACGCGTGAACGCCAGGGCAGGCACTTCTGCAGGAACGTGTCGAAACGTCCCTCCTCGGTGGGGTGCACTTCCACCTTGATCTCGTCGAGGGGGCGCGACAAGTCGCGGCCGCGGCGGTAGAGACGGCTCATGTGGGCAGCGTCCACCAACGGGCGGCACCGAGCGAGAGGAATACGCTCAACGGCAGGTAGGCCGCCAGGACCGGCGGCAGGTCGCCGCGCGCGCCCAGGCTCGTACAGAAGATCTCGAAGAAGAAGTACACGCCGCCCAGCAGCAGCACGACCACCGCCTTTGCGTAGAAGGAGCCGCGTACGGCCAGGAAGAACCCGGCGCCCACGAGCGTGAGGGCGAACGCGGAGAACGGGTGCGAAATCTCTTTGTGGTAGGCGACCTGCAGCGAGCGGCGGTCGGGGAACTTGTGACGCAGGTGGTTGAGCTGCCCGAGGCTCAGCTCCGCGGTGCCGCGTTTGGAGATGAGCGCCTCGATCTCGAAGGTGCCCACGCTGAAGGGCACCTCCGTTCCCGGAGGCAGGTCGCGGATCGGCCGCTCCGCGCCGGCGGGCCTTCCGCCGGGCGCCTGCGGGCTCACCCGCACTCCACGGGGCGCCACCCACGAGTTCCCCGATGCGCGCAGCTCGGGGGCGATCCAGGCCTCGAACCCGTCCTCCTCCCAGGGCCAGAAGACGACGGCGTTGTACAGCGTGCGTTCGCTGAAGCTATAGGCGCCCGCCACCATCACGGAGCCGTGGCCGTCCCGAAAGTGCGGCAGGCGGCGCACGACGTCGGCCTTCGTTCCCTCGAACAGGCGGCGCACGTTGTGATGCTCCCGGTTGAGCGACGGAACGACGTACTCCTGGAACAGCAGCAGGCCCGCGCTCAACGAGAGGCCCCCCATTAGCACCGGCAGCCACAGCCGGCGGGCGCTGATCCCGGCCGCCTTGGCGGCCACGACCTCGTTGGCCTTCAGGTGCGCGGCCACGACGAAAGCGGCCGACCCCAGCGCGATGAAGGGGATCAGCAGCTTCAACATGAAAGGCAGGTAGGAAAGATAGAAAACGACGAAGATCTCGAGCCGGCTCATGCCCTCGGCCGTCGTGCCCTGCGTGATCACGTCGTTCTGGGCGAAGCGCCCGAGCCTGCCGAAGAAGTCCAGCACGACGGCGCTGATGCTGAACACGACGATCGCGCCTCCGAGGGAGACGACATAGGTGCGCAGGATGTAGCGGTCGAGCGTCTTCACCGCCGCAACACCCGTCTCATGAGCCACGCGGCGCCCACCGCCAGCACGGCGTTGCCGGCCCACAGCGCCGGGTACGCCGGGACCTTCCCGGTGCGCGCGAGGCTCGAGCCCGCGATCACCAGGGGGAAGTAGACCAACATGACCGGCGCCGACGCCGTCATGAAGTTGGTCATGCGGCCGCCCTTTCCGCTGAGGATGCCGAGCGGGATCCCCGCGAACGCCAGGAAGAAGACCGACGCCGCCAGCGCGGTGCGGCGCGCCAACTCCTCCAGGGCCGAGGCGGCACTGAGGCTGCGCCCCCACGCGTGGGTCACGTTGCGCGCGGAGGCGTGCGCCAGCTCCCAGGCGCGCAGTCCGTTGCGGCGTCGTTTCAAGCGCGCCTCGCCCACCAGGTCGCTGACCGGCACCTCGTACGAGATTTGCGCGGCGGACACATACTGCTTGCTGTCGTCGCTGCGCGTTGGCGGCAGCGCGGCCAGCAACTCGAGCTCGGCCACGACGTAGTCGTCGGGCGTGACCGAGAAGCGGCCCCTGCGAGCGCGCACCAGAACCGGGATGCGCGGCTCGCCGGGGGCCCCGAGCTTTGCGCGCGGCTGCTCGCGGTCCCCCAGCTTCAGCCGCGGTGCGTGCTCGTATTCGAGCACGAGGTCATCGAAGCGGTCGCCGCTAAACGACTCGAAGCTCAGGCGCACCGGGCCGAGGTCCAGCTGGCGCATGCCGGAGCGCAAGGACGTGTGCAGCTGCTGAAACAGATCGCGGTGTGCGTTGCGCAGCCTTTCGGCGGCGTACGGAGCCAGCGCGTCGCCGAGGTGGAGCGACGCCACGGCCACCAGCGCGGCCGCCGCCAACACGGGCAGCACGAGCACGCGCAGGTGCACACCTGCGGCTTTCAGCGCGAGGGTCTCGTTGTCCGTCTCCATACGCGCGAACGTGAGGATCGTGGCGCTCAGCGCCGCCAGCGGCACGGTGAACTGCAGCGTCAGCGGGAAGAACAGGGGGAAGACCTGCAGCAGGAACTCCATCCCGATCCCCGGCGTGCGCTTGAGGAAGCTGATCGAGAGGATGAAGAACGCCAACGCCGTCGTCGCGGTCAACGACATCAGGAAGTTGCGTCCCACCTCCGCCAGCACGCTCCGCCCGAGCAGCATGTAGAGGGCGAGTGTATAGTGCTGGCGTACAGGTGCAACTAGCAGCGAATTCAAGGGTTATGACGCCCGACTTCCAGGTCGACGGACAATCTCCTGAAGACTGGATCACGCACGAAGGCGAGGAGTTGCGCTCCCTGCCGGGGCGGCGGGTCTTCCGCGCCCGCGCGGGCGGAGTGCCGGTCGTTGTCAAGGAGTTCACACCGCGCGGCCTGCGGGACCGGCTGCGTTCGCGGGCCAGGGTGGAGGCTGCCGCGGCGCGCCGCGTGGCGGACCGCGGCCTGCCCGTGGTGGAGCCCCTGGCGCTCATGCGCCTTGCCGACGGCCGCGAGCGGCTGTTTCTCAGGGAGGTCGAGGGCGCGCGTAGCGTGCAGGAAATCTTCGAGGAGGGACGCAGCCCGGCCGGGGAGCGCCACCGGCTCGCATGCAGGCTGGGGCGGCTCGTGGCGTGCATGCACGCCGCACGCATCCGCCACCGCGACCTGCACGCGGACAACATCCTCGTGCGTCCGGACGGGGAGCTCGTGCTGGTCGATGCTTCGTGCATGCGCACGGCGGCCTTCATGAGCCGGTGGCGCAAGACGCGTTCGCTGGCGCGCTTCGTAGTGTTCTTTCTCGAGCGCACGAACCGCGTGCAGCGCTACCTGTTCCTGCGCGAGTACGTGGCGGCCAGCAGCCTCGGCGCCGAGGCGCTCGGCACCCTCGAGCGGAGAGTGCGGGAGGGCCTTCCGGCCGCCTTCCACTACCTGACCCGCAAGCGCACCGAGAGCGCACGGCGCCACGCCATGCGCTTTCACTACAACGGATTCCGCGGCCTCGCCTTCGCTCCCATCGACCCCGGCATGCTCGAGCGGATCACCGCTCTCGGCCTGCGGCCAGACCCCGGACCCGATGCCCTCAGCGCCGGCAGGACCAGCCGCAACTACCACGTCGGGGACCCGGTCGTCGGCGAATACATGGTCAAGGTCTACGGGGCCAGCAAACGCCGCAAGTGGCTGTTGAACTGCTTCCGCGGCGACCGTCCGGAGCGCGCCGTGCGGCGAGCCATGGCGCTGCAAAAGCGCGGCATCCCGAGCGCGCCGGTCGTGGCCATCGCGCACGGCCCGGGCTTCCGCCCACGCAGAATACTGGTGTTGCGCTGGCTGGGCTCTGCCGAGCCCCTGCACCACGTCGTGCGGCAGCGGCCGCCGTCCGAGAGTCGAGCGCTGGTACGCCGCGCCGCGCACACGCTGCGCCGCATGCACGACCGCGGCTGCCGCCACCGTGACTTGAAGTGGGACAACGTGCTCATCGACCCGGACGGGCGCCTGGTCCTGCTGGACGTAGACGGCGTGTATGAAAGCCGGTTCGGGCCGGCCCGTGAGCGCGGACGCGCACGTGATCTCGCTCGTCTCGAGGCGTCGGTCAGCGGATTTCGCATCGCACCGCGCGGCCTGCGCTTGCGCTTCCTGCAGGCCTACGTCGAGCTGTCGGATTTCCACCGGCCGGACGGTGACTTCCGCCGGCGCATTCTGAAGATCGCCGAGCGTTGGCCGCCGCCCGCCGCGGAACGGCGCGAGAGGGTCTTCCGCAAACATGCGTCCGCCAGGAAAGAACGGGCGTGAACACGGTCGGCCTGTTGGGCGTGCCCCTCGATCTCGGCGCGGGCCGGCGCGGCACCGACATGGGCCCGTCCGCGCTCCGGCTGGCGCGTCTCGGCACGCGGCTGCAAGAAATCGGCAAGACCGTCCAGGACCACGGTTACATCGCAGTGGCCGCACCGGAGATGCGGCAGGCCGGGGATCCGAAGCTGCGCTTCGTGGGCGAGATCCAGCGCACGTGCCTGCGTCTGCGCGAACGGGTGCGCGCAATCCTCAAGGACGGCGCGCTGCCGCTAGTGCTCGGCGGCGACCACTCCATAGCCATGGGTACGGTCGCGGGCGTGGCTGCGCACTACGCCGAGCGCAACGAGGAGATCGGGCTCTTGTGGGTCGACGCGCACGCCGACAGCAACACGCCGCAGACGACCCCGTCCGGCAACGTGCACGGCATGCCGCTGGCCGTGCTGCTCGGCCGGGGCGACCGGCGTCTGCTCGACATCGGCACGCGCACGCCCGTCGTCGCGCCGAAACGCACGGTGCTGTTCGGAGTGCGCAGCGTCGATCGCGGCGAGAGCCGGCGGCTGCGCGATCTCGGTCTCAGCGTGTACACCATGCAGGACATAGACGAGCGCGGTTGCGGCCCCTGCCTGCGGGAGGCGCTCCACCGGCTCACGGACGGAACCGCCGGCTTGCACATGAGCCTCGACATGGACGCCCTCGATCCCGAGTACGCCCCCGGCGTGGGCACGCCCGAACGGGGCGGCCTCACCTACCGCGAGGCGCACCTCACCTGCGAGCTGGTCGCGGAGTCGCAGAAGCTGCTCTCGATCGAGGTGGTGGAGGTCAACCCGATCCTCGACGAGCGCAACATGACCGCGAACGTGGCGGTCGAGCTGGTTCAGAGCGCACTCGGCAAGACCATCATCTAAACGCAGAGACGCAAAGGCGCAAAGCTGCAGGAAGGGCCCCTCTGCGCCTCTTGTGCCTTGCGCCTTGGCGCCTTTGTGTTCTAGCCGGGCTTTTTGCCTTCGTTCTCGCGGGCAGCGTCGATCTTCTGGATCTCGAGCTGCGCCTTGCGCACGTATTCGTCGAGGCCGAAGCGCTCCATGATCTTCGTGTAGAGCACGATCGCCTGCCCGTAGTTCTTGTTGCGCACCATCCCGTCCGCGCGGCGCGACTGCATGACGAACGTGGAGCCGGCCAGCTTGGTGATGCGCTCGAGCTCGTTGCGCACCATCGGCCCGTACTTCTCGCGCTCCTCTTCGCTCATGAGCGCCTCGCGCGTGGAGTAGAAGCGTTCGACGCGCTCGCGCGCCTCGAGGAACGCCCACTCCTTGATCCACTTCTGGGAAGCCTTACGCGCGTCTTCCCAAGCGCGGCGCAGGGCGCTGCGCGTGCTCAGCCCCGAGCCGGGCTTCGGCGGCCGGCCGGCGAACCACTCCGGCAGGATCTGCCGGGCCGTCTTGCCGTTCTCGGTGTCCGCGTACTCGGTCTTCAGGCGCTCCACCAGCGGCATGATGTCGTCGAGCGTGAACTTTTCGTCGCCGCGCACGTACCAGGCGATGCGTCTTTGCAGGGTGCGCAGCAGCTGGCGCGCCTCCAGATCGGCGTCGCCCTTCTTCGCCAACTGGTGGTCCTCCTGGATCTGGTCCCGGTACTCCAGCAGAGCGTGGTAAGACTCGCCTGCCGTCGGGTCCATGTGATCGTCGATGTAGTCAACGGCCCCGGTGTAGTCGCCGCGGTAGACCATCTCCTTTGCCTCGCGCATCACGACGAGGTTGCCGGAGGCCGGGTTCTCCGTGCTCTCCCCGATGGTCTTGATGACCAGGAAGGCCAGCGCCAGCCCGAGCACCGTCAAGCCGATCAGCATGAGGACGTCGCCCGGCTTGCGCCCCGATCCGCGGCGGCGGGCGTGCACGCGCTCGCGCGCGCCACCCTCCTCCTCGGCGATGTCGTGGTGCGTGCGCGCGCCGCCCACGCCCGCCCCGCCGAACTCCACTACGGTCTGGCCGAGGGAGATCTTGTCCCCGCGCTGCAACCACGCTTTGTTGCGGAAACGGCCGTTGACCTTCGTTCCGTTCTTGCTCTCGAGGTCGACGAGCTTCCAGCGGTTGCCCACGCGCTCGAGCTGGCAATGCTCCTTGCTCGCCTGCGGGTCCTGGATGGAGACGGTGGTCGTCGGCCCGCGCCCGATCAGCACGAGCGGGCCTTGCACCTCCTGCTCGCGCTCTCCGTGCGGCGTAGTGATCTTCAGGTGCGCCATGACGGGTTGATTCTACCGTTTGACGAACGCGAAACCGAAGTCGGATGCCGCTGCGCCGAGTTGGGGGTGGGCAGGAGAGAGCCTAGCCCTCGCCCTCTTCCAGGACGGATTCCTCGTCCTCGTCCTCCAGGTCCGCGTCCTCGTCCTCGTCCTCCATGTCGTCTTCGCCGTCGTCGTCGTAGTCGAAGCCCTCGGCGTCGTCGTCATAGGAGTCGGAGCCGGCGCCGGCCCCCCCCGCGCTCTCCTTGGGCCACAGCTTCGAGTGGCGCGGAGCGCGGCCGAAGTTCTGCGTCATCAGGCTGCTGTAGGCCCCGGTGCCCATCTCGGTCCACTCGGCCATCAGCAGGTTGCGGTGGTGGCCGCTGCTGTGGCACCAGCGCACGTGAGCGCTGGTCGGATCCGAGGTGCCGCCGACGCAGTTCTCCGAGGCGCCGTACTTGTAGCCTTGCAGCGCCATGCGCTCGTAGGGTGTGCGGCGTCCGGGCGTCGGGCTGAAGTGCCCGAAGTAACCGAGCTTGGACATCTCCTCGCAGTGGCCGCGGGAGCTGAGCACGAGCGGCTCGACGATGCGCACCGGCCAGCGTCCGAACATGATGCGGTACTCGTTGGTGACGCGCACTTGCTCGCGTTCCACGCCCTTGATGTCGCCCTCGGCCTTGGCGTCATCCTCCATCACCTCGCGCGAGTACGCCAGCAACTCGCGCTCCACAGGCGTGCGGAAGAAGTTGCGCACGTTGAACTTCTGCCCTAGGTAGGCGCGCCGGAAGGCGACGTCCTCGACCGCTTCCTCCACGTCCACGATGCGCCGCGTGAGCTCCTTCGCGGCCTGGTCGAACTGCTCCAGCGCACGCTTGAGCTCGGGCGTGAGCTTGATCGTCACGCTGTACGAGTCGTCCCAGACCTCGCGCACGGCGTCGACGCGCGCGTCGACCTCCCTTTGCACGGGGATGTACTCCGCCATGCGCGCGCGGTACGGATAGAAGTACTTCTTCGTGTCGTAGATCAGCTCCAGCGCATAGGCGCGCAGCTTGTCGAGCTTGTCCTTGCGCTTGCGCAGCGCGGCCATGCGCTTGGCGGCCTTCGAGGACTTGATCGCCGCGTGGGCCTTTTCGAGCTGCAGCCTGTACTTCGCGATGGTGGCTTCTTCCTGCCGCCGGAAGTGCTCCTTGCGCGTGAGCAACTCGCCGCTCGCCACCAGGTAGCCGCCCTCGGGCAGGGCCTCCTTGCGCACACGGCCCGCTACGAACGCGTCGAGCAGGGCGCGTGTTTGCGAGTCCTCGTAGCCCGTCTGCAGGCTCGTCAGCACGAGGTCCTGGCGGCCGGTCCCCAGCGCGGCCACGGCAACGCCCAGCGCGCCATGCGGCACTCCTTCGCTGCCGCGCTCGAGCAGCGCAATGAACAGGCCGGCGGGCACGTCTTTCCATGCGAAGGTGCGCTCCTGCCCCCTCGTGCGCACGCGCAACGACGAAGCGTCGCCGCCCAGCACGCGCCAGCGGCTGTCGTCCGCCGCAATCTGCCCGCCGGGAGCCTTCCCCGCAGCGAGGTCCTTCACTACCCGGTCGAACACCAGCGCTGCGGCGGCGCACTCGCCGGCGCGGCGCAGCACGACGGCCTTGGCGCGGTCCCGCTTGACGGTCGCCGCCAGGTCCTGCAGGCCGCGCGCGGCCTTCGAGAACTCACGCGTCTCGCACAGCTCCAGCAGGTTGTTGACCTGCTGGAGCAGGCTGACCTTGATCGTGGCCGCCGGGGCGCGGCTGGGGCCCGGGCCGCGCTTGAAGCGGGTCATGACGTCGAGCCGCTCGCGCAGGCTGCGGGCCACGGCCGTCCCGTCGAAACGGGGCAGCGCCAGGACCAGCAGCTCGCGGGCGTTGCCGAGGTCGCTCTCGCTCTCGAGGCGCGTCACCTCCTCGAGCAGCCTCGAGCGCGCGACGGAAGCGGAGGTCTCCAACTCCTCGTAGGCGCTCAAGATCCGGTCACGGAACAGGTCCGGGATCTCGCCCCAGTCGCCGCGGAGAAAGAACCAGATCTCGCGCGCCTGGAAGTACTCGCCCTTCTGCACGTGGGCGTGGAAGATCTTCTCCAACTCGCCGAAGCGAGCCTCGCGCTCGTCGCGCAAGGCGTCTTCGCGCCGCACGAGCTCTTCGCGCACCGCCGACTGGCTGTCCGCCGGCAACTCCTCGATCCCCTTGCGCAGGCGCTCGATGGCTTCGAGGTTGCCGAGGTCCTTCGTCTCGGCGAGCACCGCACGCTCGGCCGGGCCGGGTTGGTAGCCGGTGTAGGCGGGCTCGTCCGCGACGGTTGCAGCGGCCCGCGCGGCGGCCGCGGCGGCCTGCTTCGAAGCGGTATCCTCCCGAGACTCGGGCGTGCCGCCCTTGAGCGCCACCAGTGCCCAGACGACCACGCAGGCCGCGCCCGCGGCCCACGGGATCCACGCGTTGCTGCGGGCCGCGTGGCGCGCGGTCCGGCTGGTCGAGGCGCGCAACATGCCGCGCCCGGTCTCCGGGGCGGCCGGCGCCGCCGGCTCCGGACCCGGGTTCACGACCTGCGCCAGCTCGCCGGCGAAGACGATGCGCGTATCGCCGAGCTGCACGACGTCGTCGGGCTTGAGCACGCGCCCGGCCACTTCCTCGCCGTTGACGCGGATGCCGTTGCCGCTGTCCAGGTCGCGCACCGCCCACTTCCCGCCTCCGCAGGGCTCGACCACGCAGTGGCGGCGGCTGATCTTGATGTCCTTGATGAGGACGTCCGCTTCCTGCCCGCGGCCCAGCACGACGGGGTCCGCCGACAGGAAGACGGTGCGCTCACCTTCCGCAGAAATAACCTTCAAATACGCCATGTCCCGTGCTCGTAAGTGTACCCGGCGCAGGGGCTGGAGCCTCCCCTACAGGGCCCCATTGGGGCCTGTCCTAGACCCGCCGCAGCCGCGCAAAGGCCAGCAGCAACTCGCGCCGTCCGGCCCGGTCGAACTCCACCGTGACGCGCGTGGACTGGCCCCGGAGGCGCACGTCGGCCACCCTCCCCGGACCGAAGTGGTCGTGCTCGACGCGGTCCCCGGGCGAGAGCGGCACCGCCTCCGCCTCGAACACGGCGTCCCCGTCCCACGGGTCCGCGGCGTGGTGCGCGCCCGCGCCCGGATCGGTGTGATCGTCGCGCTCGATCAGGGCATCGGGGATCTCGCACAGGAAGCGCGACGGCAGCGTCGGCTCCATCGCCCCGAAGCGCGTGCGGAAGGCGGCGTGCATCAGGTACAGCTCCTCTTTGGCGCGCGTGATGGCGACGTAGAACAGGCGCCGCTCCTCCTCCACTTCTTCCGGCTCGTCGATGCTGAGCGCGTGCGGGAAGAGGCGCTCTTCCAGCCCCGTCACGACCACGCGCGGGAACTCGAGGCCTTTGGCGCTGTGCACGGTCATCAGCGTGACCGCGGCGGCCTCCGGGTCATAGGCGTCCTGATCGCTGACCAGCGCGCACTCCTCCAGGAAGCCGTCGATGCCGCCTTCCGGCTCGCGCAACGCGTACTGCATGGCGGCGTTGACCAGCTCGTCTATGTTCTCGAGCCGGTCGACCTCCGCCATCGGCGTGCCTGCGCCCAGGAACTCACGGTATTCCGTGGCCTGCACCAACTGCTCCAGGTAGCGGCCCGCGTCCTCGGGCGGCAAAGCCTCGAGGCGTTCCATCAGCACAGCGAAGGCCTCCACCCTGCGGTGCGCACGCCCCAGGGGCTCCAGCGCGCTGCGGTCGCGCAACAACTCCCGTGACGGAACGCGCGCCGCGAGCGCGGCGTGCACGATGCGCTCCAGCGTGCGCGCGCCGATCCCGCGCGGCGGCACGTTGAGCACGCGCAGGAAGGCGATGTCGTCGCGCGGATTGCGGGCCAGCCGCACGTAGCTCAGCAGGTCCTTGATCTCGCGCCGCTTGTAGAACTCCACCGCGCCCACGATGCGGTAGGGGATGCCCGCCTCCGCCAGGGCGCGCTCGATCACGCGCGACTGCGCGTTCGTGCGGTAGAAGACCCCCACCGAGTCGAGCCCCGCCCCGCCGGTGCGCCACGCGCTCAACATGCGCACCAGGGAGTCGGCCTCGTCCTGGTCGTCGCGGCAGCACACCTCGCGCACCGGCGCGCCCTGGTCGTTCTCCGTGCGCAGGTCCTTCTCGAGGCGGCCGGTGTTGTTCCGGATCACGGCGTTGGCCGCGTCGAGGATGGTCTTGGTGCTGCGATAGTTGCGGTCCAGCGTGATCACGTGCGCGCCGGGGAAGTCCTTCTCGAAGTCCAGGATGTTGCGGATCGTCGCACCGCGCCAGCGGTAGATGGACTGGTCGGGGTCGCCCGTGGCGCACAGGTTGCGGTCGCCGGAGCTGAGGCCCTTGAGCAGGGTGTACTGGACCGAGTTCGTGTCCTGGTACTCGTCGACCAGAATCCAGCGCAGCCGCTCGTGCAGGCTGTGCCGAACCTGCTCGTCCTGCAACAGGCCGACGGCGTTGCAGAGCAGGTCGTCGAAGTCCATCGCGTTCTGCTTGCGGATGCGCTGCTCGTAGGCCGCGATGACCTGCGAGATGCGCTCCGCACGCCAGGCCTCGCGCTGCGTGCGGCCGAGCCCGTTCTTCAAGCGCGTCAACTCCTGGGCCACCTCGGCCGGCCGCAGGTCCTGGAACCCGAGGTCCCCGAGGATCTCCTTCAGCAGCCGCCGCTTGTCCTCGGTGTCGTAGATCGAGAACTCGGCCGTGTAGCCGACGCGGTCCGCCCAGCGGCGCAGGATGCGCGCGGCGAAGCTGTGGAACGTGCAGACCCACAGCTGCGGCGCGGCCACCATCGCCTGTACGCGCTCGCGCATCTCCTGGGCCGCTTTGTTCGTGAAGGTCAGGGCGATGACGTTGCGCGGCGCCACGCCCTGACGCACGAGATGCGCCACGCGGCGCGTGATCACGCGCGTCTTGCCCGACCCGGCGCCCGCCACGACGAGCAGGGGACCGGCGCCGTGCGTCACCGCGCGCGTCTGCTCGGGGTTCAGGTCGGCGAGGATGGCGTCCACGGAACGGGGATTGTAACGGGTTAGAGTAGGGCCTCTCGTGGCCGAGCAACCGCCCACAAACCCGAAACGCAACCGGTGGCTGCTGGCCGTGATGCTCGCTTGCGTCGCGTGGACGCTGCCCGTGCTGTTCGGTTGGCGCACGCACTTCGAGCAGGGCCCGCTGACCAAGGCGGCCTTGTGGAGCGGCGAGTACTGGCGGCTCGGGACAGCGATCTTGCTGCACCACGACTGGCTGCACCTGTCGTTGAACCTGCTCAGCCTCTACTTCGTCGGGCGCGCCGTGGCGATCGGACTCGGCAGCCGCCCCTTCATGGTGTTCACGTTCGCCGCCGCCTTCGCGGGGCACGCTGCGAGCCTGCTGCTCACGGTTCCGGATGCGCTGACGGTCCCGCGCATGGGCATCTCGGGGGGCGTGTTCGGGCTCCTGGGCGTGATCCTCGGCATCGAATACTGCGACCGGCCCCGCTGGGGCGACTTCTTGAAGCGGCGCAACGTGCGCCTGGTGTTGTTCTTCCTGATCCTGAACGTGGGCCTGGGGCTGTTCTTCCCGATGATCGACCAGGCCGCCCATCTGGGAGGCTTCGTCGCGGGCCTGGTGCTCTCCGTGGCGGCCTACGGCCCGCGCCGGCTGCACCTGCTGCGCGCTGCCGCGGCCGGCGTCGTGCTCGTGGTGCTCCCGCTGGCCTACGCCATCCACCCGTTCGCCTCCCCGACCTTCTACCTGTTCCGCGGCGAGCTGTTCGATCGGCGCAAGGAGCCCCGGGAGGCGGAGGCGGCCTACGCGCGATTGCTCGAGCTCGACCCCGGACACCCGAAGGCGATCGCCCGGCTGGCCGACATGCGCGACGATCCCGGGTTGCTGGGAGCGCTCAACGAACCCGTCGCCGACAAATACAAGGGCCTTGTGGCAGGCGCGCGCTGGGAGCTGGCGCGCCGACGCCTGGAGTCGGATCCGGAGGCGGCGCAGCGGCTGCTTGAGGACGCGGTCCGCCACGGGCATGTGCGTGCCGAGATGCACGAGCTGCTGGCGCGCGTCGCGGAGAGAAACGGAGACGTCGAGCGCGCTCACGAGGCGATCATGGAAGCGATCCACCGGCGCCGTGACCGCAACCGGCGGGAGTGGAGGCACGATCTCGAGGCGCTGCGCGTCACGGGGCTGCGGCTAGAGCAACTCTCCGCGCAGATCGACGAGCAGTGGCGGCTGTACCGCGTTTCGCTCACGGAGCCCGAGCCCGCGCGCAGCCTGCTCGCGACGGCAACGCAAGCGGCGGTCGGGACGGTGGCCGGCGGTCTGGACATCAAGCGGCCGAGAGAACGCGTCCAGCTGGGCATCGTGCGCATGTCCGCCCGGGCGCTGCTGGCCGACAGCGGCGCGAGCGACGCGGAGCGCCAGCAGGCCTGGAGCCTGATCCGGGCGGTCGCCAACGAGATGGAGCTGGCCCTCATACGCATGGTCGGCATCCAGAGGTGGGAGCAGGCGACGATCAAGACTCTGGGAGTCGAGACCGACCTGATCGAGCTCCCGCCGGCCGCCGAGCTGAGCACAGTCATGGCCCGTGTGGCCAGGCTCTGGAGCTTCTTGGGGACGCAGGCGGACACCTACGGAGAGCCGGCGGCGGCTATGCGCCTGCGGGCCGCGATGCTGATGCTGCAAGCGGCACAGCTGACCGGGGAGCAGGAGGACCCGGAGCGGCTGATCGACATCGACGGCCTTTTCCGAGGCGCCTACACGCAGGCGGTCGAGGAAAGCAACCTGGCCGTCCGGACCCGGGCCGCCCTGTGGTTCCGGGGCCGGGGGCTGCCGCTCCCCGACTGACCACCGGCTTCGCCGGGAGACTTGCGACCCCCCCAAATCCGGCTATCCTGCGGGGCTCCCGCCTACGCCGAGGCTTCGGCGGGCAAGCCGGAGATCAGAGATGCCCAGAGTCTGCGCCATCAGCGGAAAGAAGACCACGCACGGCCGCCAGTACACCAAGCGGGGGCTTGCCAAGGCCAAGGGCGGGGTCGGCAAGAAGATCACCGGAAAGAGCGCCCGGCAGTTCAAGCCCAACATCCAGCGCGTGCGCGTGGTCGTGAACGGCCGCGTGGTGCGCATGAAGGTAGCGGCCAAGTTCATCAGCCGTGGGATGATCCAGAAGCCCAGCCTGAAGCCCAAGAACCGGGCATAGGCTCGGTCTGAAGACCCATCGTTAGACCGAGGCCGGACGCGAGGACAAGCAGTCGTATCAACGGAGCGATACGCTCAGGCTGTGTTTCAAAGGCCACCGTCAGGACCGAGCCCAGGCACCGGAGCCGTCGGGCGAGCAAGCGACGACGGGCGACTCCATGAGAGTCGTCAAGGAGGAGCGTCCGAGCATCACGGCTTTGCCGCAGCCGACCGAATCTAGATGGGTCTTCAGACAGACCCCGGGCCCTAGCGGCGGCGGCGCGAGGCCGGGCGACGTTTCACGGGGGACGCCCCCATCGGTCTGCGGCGCCGCTTGTCTTGATAGGCCTCCAGCGCCAAGACGAGCTCGGCCGGCGTCTGGAAGCGCGCCACGCGCTGCTTCTCCATCAGCCGTGTGACGGTCGCCTCCATCTCGCCCGAGATGTCCGGGTCGACCTGGCGCAGGGGCACGGCGATCTCGTTCAGGTGCTTGGTCATCACCACCTGCGCGGTCCCGTCGAAGGGCGGCTTGCCGGCCAGCATGTGGTACATGCTGGCTCCCAGGCTGTAGAGGTCCGAGCGGATGTCGACCTCGGACTGGCCCTTGGCCTGCTCGGGCGAAATGTAGGCCGGCGTGCCCATGCTCAGCCCCTCGTCGGGGCGGTCCTTGGCCAGGCCCAGGTCGCACAGCTTCGCCACGCCGTCCGTGGTCACGATGATGTTGTCCGGCTTCACGTCGCGGTGCACCAGGTTCAGCTGACGCGCGTGGTCCAGCGCCCGCGCCACTTGCAGCGCAACGTGGGCTACGCGGCCCTCGTCCATCGGGCCGCCCCGCTCGACGATTGCGCGGATCGTCAGGCCACTGACGAGCTCCATGACGAAGTAGCGGATGCCGTCCTGCTCCCCCACGTCTATGCCGGAGATGACGTTCGGGTGGTTGAGCTTGGCGACCGTCTTGGCCTCCCGCAGGAAGCGCCGCGCAAACTCCTCGTTGTGCGCCAGGTTGGGGTTCAAGATCTTGATCGCGACCGGCCGGTCCAGCGAGAGCTGAATGGCGAGGTAGACGGTGCCCATCGAGCCGGCGCCGAGCTTGCGCTTGATGCGGTAGCCCGCGATCTCGCTGTCCAGCTTCAGGTCGTAGTCGCCCGGAGGGAGCGTGCCTCCGCCGGAAAGTGTGTGCGTGTCCTCGACGCCCATGCCCGGGCTAGCCTATCGCAGAACTCCTCCGCCCGCCACGCGGGCCGGGCTAGCGCTTGCGGCGGCGTGGGGGACGGCCGTCGCCGAAGACGTCGCCGAGCCCCAGCTTGCGCAGGCAGCGGCGCTCCGCCGCACGCATGCGCTTGCGTTGCGCGGGGCTGCGGTCGTCGTAGCCCTTCAGGTGCAACGCGCCGTGCACGACGTACAGGAGCAGCTCGTCGCGCGCGCGGACGTCGCGCACCGCGGCCTCGCGCGCCGCCGTCTGGGCCGAGACCACGATCTGCCCGTCGGGGAAGCTGAGCACGTCGGTCGCCCTGTGCTTGCCCAGGAACTCCCGGTGCAGCTTCGCGATGACCTTGTCGTCGACCAACGCCACTACGACGTGCCGTCGCGGCAGCACCGTCTCCACGGCCCGGGCGCAGGCGGCCTTCGCGCGCGGCACGAAGTCCTGCTCGGAGATGACG
The DNA here is from genome assembly GCA_027297745.1 of Planctomycetota bacterium. GTDB lineage: Bacteria > Planctomycetota > PLA2 > PLA2 > PLA2 > JAPUHK01. The sequence continues at coordinate 28,082 of JAPUHK010000079.1, forward strand.
TGGACGGTCAAGCGCCGTCGCCTTCGTCGCGCTCGTAGGCATCGACGATCTTCTGCACCAGGGGGTGGCGGATGATGTCGGCCTTGCTGAAGTAGCACATCGGGATACCCTCGGTGTCCTTCATGATGCGCGCCGCGTGCACGAGGCCGGAGGTGGTCCCGCGCGGCAGATCGATTTGTGTCACGTCGCCGGTCACCACGACGCGCGACTTGTGCCCCATGCGCGTCAGGAACATCTTCATCTGCTCCTGCGTGGTGTTTTGCCCCTCGTCGAGGATCACGAACGCATCGGACAGCGTGCGGCCGCGCATGTAGGCCAGCGGCGCCACCTCGAGGATATCGGTCTCCGCGTACTTGCGCAGCTGCGCCAGCTCGACGAAGTCGTAGAGCGCGTCGTACAGCGGACGCAGGTACGGGTCGACCTTGGCCTCGAAGCTGCCCGGCAGGAAGCCGAGCTTCTCGCCCGCTTCCACCGCGGGACGGGTGAGCACCAGCTTGCGCACGACGCCGTCGCGCAGCATGCGCACGGCCATGGCGACGGCGAGATAGGTCTTGCCGGTTCCCGCGGGGCCGATGGAGAACACCAGCGGGTGGTCCTGCATGGCCTGGACGTATTCCTGCTGCGCGGGCGTGCGCGGCGCCACGGCCGCCTTGCTGCCCACACGGCGCAGGATCGGCGCACCGCCGCCGGCCCCGGCAGCGGACCCGACCGGCCCGCCGCCGCCGGCGCGCACCAGCAGGTCGACCTCAGCTGCGTCGACGCGCCCCGCGCTGCGGTAGCGCTGCAGCACCTCCTCGATCACACGCCGCGCCGCGCGCACGCCGTCGTCCTCACCGGAAAGATGCAGCTCGCCGTTGCGCACCGTGACCGCCACGCCGTACTCGTTGCGGAACAGGCGCGCGTGCCGGTCCTGCACGCCCAAGACGGCGCGAGCCTCTGCTTCGGAGCCTATGGCGATCTTGTCGCGCATCCATGACAGATTATCGGTGATGGGGGCCTCTACCGCAGCCCTTCATGCCGAGCCGAAGGCTCCAAGGCCTACCGTTCTCCCACCGGTTGATCGCCCCGGACCAGGCGGGGCACCCGCGTGGAGCCGGGCGCAACGGGTTACCGCACGGGAGGGCGGCCATGGCCGCCCCTACAAGCAGTCGAAGACTCATCGGCGTGCGTCAGGGCATCCGATCCGGGCTGGTTCCGCTCAAGCGGCCGATCCACGCTCAGGTCCGCAACAGGTGATGCGCACCGGAGGGCGGCCACATAGGGCCGCCCCTACAAGGGTGGCGGACGGTACGGGAGTCCGAACACCGCTCGCATGCCGAATGTGCACCCAGCCCTTGTAGGGGCGCACCTATGT
>JAPUHK010000008.1 GCA_027297745.1 Planctomycetota bacterium
TTAAGTCCCTTAACGAGCGAAACCCCTATTACTAGTTGCCAGCGGGTCAAGCCGGGGACTCTAGTGAGACTGCCGTCGTTAAGACGGAGGAAGGTGGGGATGACGTCAAGTCATCATGGCCCTTACGGCTGGGGCTACACACGTGCTACAATGGGCGTGACAGAGGGTTGCAAGACCGCAAGGTGGAGCAAATCCCAAAAAGCTGGTCTTAGTTCGGATTGTGGGCTGAAATTCGCCCACATGAAGTCGGAATCGGTAGTAATCGCGGATCAGCACGCCGCGGTGAATATGTTCCTGAGCCTTGTACACACCGCCCGTCAAGCCACGAGAGCAGGTAGCACCCGAAGTCGCTGACCCAACCCTCGGGAGGGAGGCGCCGACGGTGAGATCTGTGATTGGGACTAAGTCGTAACAAGGTAGCCGTAGGGGAACCTGCGGCTGGATCACCTCCTTTCTAAGGGGATTACCTTGGATCCGGAACGTCGAGAGGCGGTCTGGAAAGTAGAGTCGGAACCGGGAAGTCTGGGAGCCATCCTTTATTCAAGCTCGCCTCCGCCACCAGGCGCGGGTGGGCCTTGCTCTATGAAAATTGAAGAGAGGGATCAGCAGTAAGACTGAGGATAAAAACGGAAGATTTGCACTTCCGTTCCCTTGGCGAAGAACTGATAACCACCGTGATCACAAGAAAAAGTGGTCAAGCTACAAAGGGCACGCGGTGGATGCCTTGGCGCCAGGAGACGATGAAGGACGTGGCCAGCTGCGATAAGCCCCGGGAAGCCGCTAAGCGGGCAGAGATCCGGGGATTTCCGAATCGGGAAACCGGTAGGAGGTGATGCTCCTACGGCCGTCGCTGAATCCATAGGCGGCGGTAGTGAACGAGGAGAACTGAAACATCTAAGTACCCTCAGGAAGAGAAAGAAACCTCGATTCCCTGAGTAGCGGCGAGCGAAACGGGAACAGCCTAAACCCTTCGTGTGTAAGCCCGGCGGCGTTGCACGAGCGGTGTTGTGGGATTCTCCATGGCTGACGCCGGTCGGCCGAAAGAGTTACAAAAGCGTGATCCAGCCGAACGTTCTGGAAAGCTCGGCCATAGCAGGTGATAGCCCTGTAGGCGAACGATCATGCCCTCTTGGAGAACACCCGAGTAGGTCCGGACACGTGAAACCCGGATTGAATCCACGGGGACCACCCCGTAAGGCTAAATACTCCCTGGCGACCGATAGCGAACCAGTAGCGTGAGCGAAAATGGTGAAAAGTACCCCTGTGAGGGGAGTGAAATAGTACCTGAAACCGTGTGCCTACAATCCGTGGGAGGGCTATGGCCTTCGGGCAACGCCTGACCGCGTACCTTTTGCATAATGGGCCTGGGAGTTACCGTGTGCGGCAAGGTTAAGGGTCTTGAGGCCCGGAGCCGAAGCGAAAGCGAGTGTGAATAGCGCGTTCAAGTCGCATGTGGTAGACCCGAAAACGGGCGATCTAACCATGGCCAGGTTGAAGCGGATGTAAGAGTCCGTGGAGGACCGAACGGCTTGAGGTTGAAAACTCATCCGATGAGCTGTGGTTCGGAGTAAAAGGCTAATCAAGCCCGTAGATAGCTGGTTCTCCTCGAAATGCCTTTCGGGGCAGCCTCGGATGATGTGCGACGGGGGTAGAGCGACTGACTGGGTCTGGGGGGCTTCCAGCCTACCCTTCCCAATCAAACTCCGAATACCGTCGTTACTAATCCGGGAGTGAGTCCCTGGGGGATAAGCTCCAGGGTCGAGACCGAAACAACGGAGACCGTCGGTTAAGGTCCCGAAATGTAGCTAAGTGCATAAGGAAGTGCGGGTGCTAAGACAGCGGGGATGTTGGCTTAGAAGCAGCCACCATTTAAAAAGTGCGTAACAGCTTACCCGTCGAGCACTCGTGCGCCGAAGATGAACGGGACTCAAGCTACATACCGAAGCCGCGGGATGCGGCGGGCCTGCGGGCCGGCTGCATCGGTAGGGGAGCGTTCGACGAACGGTTGAAGGGTGACCGTGAGGACACCTGGACGATGTCGAAGTGATTATCCAGGCACGAGTAGCGATAAAAGTGGTGAGAATCCACTTCGCCGTAAGCCTAAGGTTTCCTGGGGAAGGTAATTCCGCCCAGGGTTAGTCGGCCCCTAAGGCGAGGCCGAAAGGCGTAGTCGATGGACAACGGGCTAATATTCCCGTACCACTCTGCGGCCCAACACCCAAGGAGGGGTGGAGTGAGCTATGTGAGCGCACGGCTAGTAGTGTGCGTGTAAGCTAGTAGGGGGTGTCGTAGGCAAATCCGCGACACACATACCCCGAGAAGCGATGCCGAGACCGACATAGTGCGTCGAAGTCACTGATGCTGTACTTCCGAGAAAAGCTTCGTGGGACATGACCGTTAGAGTGACCGTACCGCAAACCGACACAGGTAGGCGGGGTGAATATCCTCAGGCGCTCGAGCGACCCGTCGTCAAGGAACTCGGCAAATTGACTCCGTAACTTCGGGAGAAGGAGTGCCCCCGGGGGTGAAGGGCTTGCGCCCGGAGCTCTTGGGGGTCGCAGAGAAATGGGCCATTCGACTGTTTACCAAAAACACAGGTCTCCGCTAAGTCGTAAGACGCTGTATGGAGACTGACGCCTGCCCGGTGCTGGAAGGTTAAGGCAAGGGGTTAGGTCTTCGGACCGAAGCTCTGAACCGAAGCCCCAGTAAACGGCGGCCGTAACTATGACGGTCCTAAGGTAGCGAAATTCCTTGTCGGGTAAGTTCCGACCCGCATGAATGGCGTAACGAGATGGCCACTGTCTCGACGACGGACTCGGCGAAACTGCAATAGCGGTGCAAATGCCGCTTACCCGCGGGTAGACGGAAAGACCCCGTGAACCTTCACTGCAGCCTAGTATTGGGTTTAGGCCCGGAATGTGTAGGATAGGTGGGAGGCGTTGAAGCGGAGGCGTTAGCCTCTGTGGAGCCATCCTTGAAATACCACCCTTATCGTGTTTGAATCCTAACCTTGTCCCGTTATCCGGGCAGGGAACAGTGCTAGGTGGGCAGTTTGGCTGGGGCGGTCTCCTCCTAAAAGGTAACGGAGGACTTCAAAGGTACCCTCAGTGCGGTTGGCAATCGCATTTAGAGCATAAGGGTATAAGGGTGCTTGACTGCGAGACCCATAAGTCGAGCAGAGACGAAAGTCGGACCTAGTGATCCGGCGGATTCCGTGTGGAAGGGCCGTCGCTCAGGAGACAAAAGGTACTCCGGGGATAACAGGCTGATACCCCCCAAGAGTTCACATCGACGGGGGTGTTTGGCACCTCGATGTCGGCTCATCACATCCTGGGGCTGAAGGAGGTCCCAAGGGTTTGGCTGTTCGCCAATTAAAGTGATACGCGAGCTGGGTTCAGACCGGCGTGAGCCAGGTCGGTCCCTATCTCCCGTGGGCGTAGGAGATCTGAGAAGGTTTGCCTCTAGTACGAGAGGATTGAGGTGGACGCACCTCTGGTGTTCCGGTTGTCACGCTAGTGGCATCGCCGGGTAGCTAAGTGCGGAACGGATAAGCGCTGAAAGCATCTAAGCGCGAAGCCCTCTTCAAGATTGGATCTCCCATGAGGCACGTTCAAGACTAGGACGTTGATAGGCCGGACGTGTAAGCGCGGTAACGCGTTCAGCGAACCGGTACTAATCAGCCGATCGGCTTGACCACTTTTTCTTGTTTCTCTTCCCGCCACAGGGCGGGCGGAGAACTATGTTGCGCTGCCGAGGGATCCTCGGTCTTCGCTGTCCCCCTCTCTTCACCATACAAATTTCGTGGTGGTCGTAGCACCAGGGCCACACCCGTTCCCATCCCGAACACGGTCGTTAAGCCTGGCGCGCCGATGATACTGCCAAAAGCGGGAAAGTAGGTCACTGCCACGATTCAACACGGAGCCCGTCACTTCCGGTGGCGGGCTCCTTTTATAGAATGATCGCGTGGCCGGCCCTTCGACTCCTGCTCGAGGACTCGCAGTTGCTCAGGGCATTGATCGCAAGCTCGCAATGGGCGCATAGCTCAGTTTGGTTAGAGCACCCGCTTGATAAGCGGGAGGTCGGTGGTTCGAGTCCACCTGTGCCCACCAGCCTCCGCCCTTGCCTCGTCAGATGGCAAGTGGCGGAGGCTGGCTTACGGCTGGCGAGCCCACGCAGTCGCACGTTGTCGGCGCCGACTCTGGCCATGAGCGGGGCAATCTCGTTCAACCGATAGACTGTGTAGTCCCCTGCGGGGACGTAGCTCAGTTGGGAGAGCGCTGGCTTTGCAAGCCAGAGGTCAGGGTTTCAAATCCCCTCGTCTCCACCAGCCTGCGCTCGCTGCTGGTGAGAGCAGCGAGCGCAAGGCTGTCCGCCGTAGCCGAGCGCAGTGAAGGCGAAGGAGGACCTGACCCTGCTCTGGCGCAGTGGTAGCTACGGCTGGCAAGCCAGCTGCTCCGCCCCCTGCCTGGGGCTATGGCTGGCACTCGAGCACTTGAATCCAGGCAGGAGTGGAGGCTGTCCGCCGTAGCCTTGGCGAAGGCGGAACCATCAGGCGCGTTCATCCCCGCATGGGTCCGGGCCGGCCGGGCGTCCAATCCTTGTTCGCCGCGTCTGTGCCTATAATCGTGCGAAGGAAACCATGTACCGCGTCTGTGCTTTGCTCCTCCTCGCTCTGGGAGCGGCTGCCCCGTCCGCCCCCGCCCAGACGGTCGCCGTCTCCCGCCTGCGCGACACGCCGGCTTCGGTAACGGCGCACAACGTGCGCGTTACGGACAAGAGCGGCGTTGCTACCGACCTCGTGGCGTTCTACCGGCTCAGCGGCGAGGCGTTCTTCCGTGGGTCGCTCGGCGCGGCGGACATCGAGGTCCCCTATGCACGGCTCAAGCAGATCGTCATCTCGCCTGCGGTGCGGCCGGGTCTCGACATGAGAGCCATGCTGCATCTGAGGAGCGGTCGCAAGGTCTCCGCCATGTTCGGGTCGCGCGAGGGGCGCGTCATGTTCACGGGTCTGGCCAGCTTCGGCCGCCTGCAGATCTTCTTCCAGGATGTTCGGCGCCTGGAGTTCATGGGACCGACGAAGAAGACGGACCTGCCGGACTTCGGCGAGGCGGACTCGGGGTTGAACGTGCGCCTGGTGGACAGGGAGCAGATCGAGTCGGAGCTGATCTTCTTCCGGCGCGCCGTCGGGCGCAACCAGCTGCCCGGGGTGCTGGGTTCCGCGACGATCGACATCCCCTTCCGCATCGTGCGGCGCCTGCGGGTCTGGCCCAGGGAGGCGGGGGAGATGCACCGGGCCGAGGCGGTCCTGCGCAGCGGGGCGACGCTGAGCTTCTACGTGCCCGTCGCCGAAGAATCCTTGATCCTGCGCGGCGACGCCGAGTTCGGGTTGCTGCGCATCCGGTTGGGCGACGTGCGCCGCGTGGATGTGCGCGGCGTGACCCGCCTGCCCAGGTTCGCGGACGCCTGCGGCTGCGTGGAGCCCGAGGGCTGCGGCTGTGGCTGCGGTGCTGGTTGTGGTTGCGGTTGCAGCGCGGCCGCGGGTTGCGGCTGCGGAGGGGCGCGCGGCGCCCCAGGTTCGCGTTGACCACCCTCTGCCCGCTTGAGCCGCGTTACCGTCTGAGCTTCGACACGCGCTGCGCGTCGCGCGTGACGACGGACGTGCTCGTGGTGGGGGGCGGCGTGGCCGGGCTCAGCGCGGCGCTGGCCGCCGCACAGACGGCACGCGTGCTGGTGCTGCTGAAAGACCCCGCGCTCCAGTCCAACACAGCCCTGGCGCAGGGCGGCATCGCCGTCGCGCTCGACCCGCAGGACTCCGTGGCGGAGCACGCGGCGGACACGCTGCGCACAGGTTGCGGGCTGGCAGACCCGCAGGTCGTGGAACGCGTCATCTTCGAGGCCCCGCGCGCCCTCGAGCGTCTGGTCGAGCTCGGAGCCGTGTTCGACGGCGCGGCCGGACGCCCGGAGCTCGCGCGCGAAGGCGGGCACGGACACCGGCGCATCGTGCACGCCAGAGGGGATGCCACGGGCGCCGAGTGCACCCGCGTGCTGGTGGATGCGGTGCGGGCGCATCCGCGCATCGAGATGCGAGTGGGGGTCTTCGTCGCCGAGCTGCTCAAGGCGGAGGATCGCTGTGTCGGTGTCTTCGCCCTGGTGGGCGAAGAGCGTGTGGCCGTCTTCGGCCGCAGCGTGATCCTGGCGGCGGGCGGCGCCGGGCGGCTGTATCGTGAGACGTCGAACTCTCAGGGTGCCACCGGCGACGGGATTGCCGCCGCGTACCGCGCCGGCGCGCGCCTGCGTGACATGGAGTTCGTGCAGTTCCACCCCACGACCCTGTACCTGGCCGGAACCCCGCGGGTCCTGATCACGGAGGCCGTGCGCGGCGAAGGGGCGCACATCGTGGACGACCGCAATCGGCGTTTCTTGCTGGAAAACCTTGCGGAAGGGGAGTTGGCGCCGCGAGACGTGGTGTCGCGCGAGATCGTCCGCCACCTGGGCCGGCCCGACGTACGCAACGTCTATCTCGATCTCACGCACCTGCCTGCCGAGCGGGCGCGCAAGCGCTTCCCGGGGTTGCAGGCCACGTGCGCCCGGTACGGCCTCGACCTTGGGCGGGACCGGATTCCCGTGCGTCCTGCGGCGCACTACTTCATCGGCGGCGTGATCTGCGATGAGGCAGGTCGCAGCTCCTTGCCTGGCCTCTACGTGTGCGGCGAAGCGGCCTGCAGCGGCCTGCACGGCGCCAACCGGCTGGCCTCCAACTCGCTGCTCGAGGGGTTGGTGCTGGGAAGGCGGACGGGGGCCGCCGCGGCCGGGGAGGGCGCGGAGTTGTCCGGCCTGTTCGAAGGCGAGCTGGCCGGTGCCGAAACGGGCGCCGCGGGAGCCGCGGCGGCAACGGACCTCGAGGACCTGCGCCAGTCCCTGGTCAGCCTGATGTGGCGCGACGTGGGGATCGCGCGCGACGGCGACGGCCTGGGCCGCGCGGCGACCGCCGTCGCTTCGTGGAGACGTTTCCTGGACACCGTGCGCACCGAGGGCCGCTCGGGCTGTGAGTTGGCCAACCTGTTGACGCTGGCCGCGCTTGTGACGAACGCCGCGGAGCGCAGAACGGAGAGCCGCGGTACCCACTGGCGCAGCGACTATCCACAGGTGGACGACCGCACCGGCAAGGGGCACTGGGTGTGGGAGCGCGGAGTACCGCCGCGCTTCGAGCTGCACCCGGACGCCACTGCGGCGCATTCGAGCGGGGGCGCCCATGTTTGAGACCGGCGTTCGCGATCGGCCGCGGGGGGAGCGGGCGATCCTCTTGGGCGCGCTGCCGTCCCTGCACGCCGGGCCGTACGAGGACCCGCTCACGGAGCTCGCGCAGCTGGCGCACACGGCCGGCGCCGAGGTCGTCGCGCGTGTCACGCAGAAGCGCGAGCGCCCGCACCCGTCGACCTTCTATGGCCGCGGCAAGGCGGAGGAGGTGGCGCGCCAGGTGGACGAGCTCAACGCGGAGCTGGTGATCACCGACAACGATCTCTCGCCGGCACAGCTACGCAACCTGGAGCGCATCTTCGGCGTGCGCCTTGTAGACCGCACCGAGCTGATCCTGGACATCTTCGCGACGCACGCGCAGACCCACCAGGCGCAGCTGCAGGTGGAGCTGGCCCAGGCGGAGTACCTGATGCCGCGCCTGCGCCGCATGTGGACGCACCTCAGCCGGGAGGGTGGCACCGGCCAGAGCTCGGGCGTGGGCACGCGGGGCCCGGGCGAGAAGCAGCTCGAGATCGACCGGCGGCTGCTGCGTAAGCGCGTCCTGGAGCTGCGGCGCGAGCTGAAGGCCATCGCGGAACGCCGCAAGCGCATGGCCGAAAGCCGCGACGTGTACTTCAAGGTCTGCCTGGTGGGCTACACGAACGCCGGCAAGTCGACGCTGCTGCGCAGCCTGACCGGCGCCGATGCCCTCGTCCAGGACCAGCTTTTCAGCACGCTGGACACGCAGACGCGGGCCTGGACGCTGCCGAGCCACAAACGGGTCTTCTTGTCGGATACGGTCGGCTTCCTGCGCGACCTTCCGCACCATCTCGTGGCCTCCTTCTATGCCACGCTGGAGGAGGTAAAGGGGGCCGAGCTGCTGCTGCACGTGGCGGACGCGGCCCACCCGGAGGCGGCCGAGCAGATCGAAGCCGTCGAGCATGTCCTCGAGGAGATCGGCGCCGCCGAGGTGCCGCGCGTCCTGGTGCTCAACAAGAGCGACCGTGTCGAGGATCCGGTGCTCCTGAACGCGCTCGGCCGCAGCCGCGATCCCATCGTCGTGATCTCGGCGTTGCGCGGCGGCGAGCCGCTCGAGCGGCTGGGCGAGACCGTTGAGCGCATGATCGCCGAGCGGCAACACGAAGTCTTGCTGCGCGTGCCCGCCGGCGCGGGCCGGCTGCTGGCGTTCCTGTCCGAGCGGGGGACCGTGCTGGCCCGGGAGTACGTCGACGGCGAGGTGCGGCTACGCGTACGGCTCGGTGACGCGGACCGGGCGCGCGCTCAGCACATGGCAGCGGAGCTGGGCGTCACTTCGGAGGGAGACGGAGAGTCGTCCCCGGAGTGACCTCGGCGCTCCACAGCCCGTTCATCTCGAGGATCTTGTTCACGCGTGCGCCCTGGCCGCTGGCTCCGTAGAAGCGGCGGCAGATGGCGTACAGGTCCCCGTCGCCGGCCTTCACGACATACGTCGAAGGCACCTTGCCGGGGCGCTTGGGCGCCCGTCGCACCGCACCGGTGGGGGGCGCGGGGATCTTGAGTTTCTGTTTCTCGCGGATGAAGTTGGCGTTGCGCAATCCGTTGGCCTGCACGATCCACGCGATGCCGCGTGAGGTCTTGTAGTACTCGAGCGCGATCGACTCGAGCGTCTCGCCCGAACGCACTACGTGAATGCGCGCAGCCGGCACGGGCGGGCGGACTACGGGCTTCTTGTGGACCACCGGCTTGGGCACCAGCGGGTCCGTGTGACGGATCGTGGACCGAACGGGCGTGCGGGCGGCGGGCGTCACGCGCGGAGGCGTGCGGGCGGCGCCCGTGCGGTCGCGGCCCTCGCGCAGGGGCGGATCGGGGAAGCGCACGGACACCGTCTCGTCCTGCGCAGGCTCCTGGTATTCGTCCGTGTTCCAGCGGTCGTAGGCGATCACTCCCGCCACGATGAGGAACAGCAAGCCCAGCAAGAAATACTTGACACGGTCGACCATGACCGACCTCCTCCGTACAAGATCCCGAGAGAGAATCGATCATAGACCCCCATATCTTGGGGGTCAACCGCGAACCGCGGCCCGACCCCCTGAGCCTCCGCCCGGACAGGGTGGGGCAAGCGCCCGGCGGGGCGCCGGAAGCGCCAGGCCCCGCCGGAGTAAGGGCAAATCAGGTCTGCAGCAGCGCCTTGTCGGGGTCGTCCAGCTTGAGCCAGCGAAGCATGTAGTAGAGCAGCATCCCCAGGAGCGCCAACGGGAGGCTCAGCAGGATGGCGTTCGTGATCGCGACGCTCGGGTCCGAAGAGCCCGTCGGCGGGATCCGGTTCTGCGCGACGCCCCAACCGATCAAGATGATCGTTACGGCCGCGGCGACCATCATCAGGCGCTTGGCGAAGGCCGCTCCCGTGCCGCCGCACTGGCGCCACATCCACGGCAGGAACAGGATCGCCGGGCTGGCGATGAAGATCGAGGAGTAGGTTCCGACCAGCACGCCCAGGAACAGGATGAACGCGAAGCCCTCGAGGGAGGACTGGGCTCCCACGTTGAGCACGAACAACACCAACACGACCGCGGCGGTCGTGACGCTCGTCCGTATCGTTCGGCTCAGGTTCTGGTTGATCGAGCGGTCGATCACCTCCGACATGCGCGCGCGCCCCGAACCGCGGTTCTCGCGAATGCGGTCGAAGATGACGATCGTGTCGTTGATGGAGTAGCCGATCACGGTCAGGTAGGCCGCGACCGTAACCAGATTCAAGCGCGCATCGACGATGCCCAGCCAGTTCACGAGTGCGGTGATCCCGAGCACGATCGAGACGTCATGCACCAGCGCGACGACCGCGCCGAAGCCGAAGGCCCAGGAGCGGAAGCGGAAGGCGACGTAGAGGATGATCCCGAGCAGCGACAGGGCGATCGCCTGCACTGCGGCGTTGCGATGCTGCTCGGCGGTCGAGGGGTCCACCCGGTCCGCCAGGGGGAACGGATCCGTCTCGCGAATGCTGGGTGCTGGCCTTTGGGCCACCGCTTCGAAGTACTCGACCTTCTGGGCCGCTTCCTGCTGCTCGATGGGTTTCGCACGGCCGCTCGTCTTCTGCTCGGTCCAGTAGTTGATCGCGGCTTGGCCGTCGAAGGCCTCCAACGCGTTGCGTACGTTGAGCGCCACCGTGGCCGGTTGGTCCGGCGGGTCGTTGGGGAGCGTGAGCCGCAGGGAAGACAGGGCACCCGCGGCCGTGGGGATCGCCTCCACCCTGGCCTTCGTCAGCACCTTGTTCTTGGCCGCATATTGGCGCAACGCCTCGGCGACCCACTCTGGCCCGATGGCGGACTCCGCGAAGTGCAGCTCCCCTTGCGTCTGGTCCCCCGAGCCGGCTTCTGCGGCCCGGATCGTGGCGCTGAAGGGACCGGGCAGGATCTTGCCCTTGAGCACGTTGTCGCGCAGCTCGCTCACCAGCGCGTTGATCTGCTCCTCGCTCGCGATGCGCTGCGAGCGCAGCTCGAAGCGTAGGCCCTCGCTCTCGCTGATACGCGTCCCGATGCCGGCGGCCACCACGCGGGTTTCGATCCCGCCGTACAGCGCGTCCTTGGCGGCGAGCGTGTCCAGCCGCTTCTGGAAGTCGTCGAGGTCCATCGACTCGCGCAGACTGATGACGAGCTTCGAGCCCTTCGTGAACTCGAGGTCGAGGTTCTTGTTCTCGGGAACCAGGGCGAAGAGCGTCAGGCCGGCCACGATGGCGAACGCGGATACGCGTCCCGTACCGCGCCGCATGGCCATCCAGGGAATCGCGGGAGGCGCGAACCGGCCGGGCATGCGCACCTCCTTCATCCAGCCCTTCTGCATGAACCAGGTCATAAGCGTGCGCGTGACGAGCAGCGCCGTGAACATCGAGGCCAAGATGCCTATGGCCAGCGTGATGCCGAACCCCCGCACGGGCCCGGAGCCGATCTGGAACAGGAAGTAGGCCGTGATCAGCGTGGTCAGGTTGCTGTCGATGATCGTCACCAGCGCCCGGTCGTAGCCGGTTTCGAGTGCTTGCGCAGGCGTGCGCCCTTTGGCCTTTTCCTCCTTGATGCGTTCGAAGACCAGGATGTTGGCGTCGACCGCCATGCCGACCGTCAGGATCACGCCCGCGATGCCGGGCAGCGTCAAGACGGCGTCGAACCAGGTCAGAACGCCGAGCAGGATCAGCAGGTTCAAGAGCAGCGCCAGGTTGGCCACCAGGCCCGGCGTCCTGTAGTAGGCCAGCATCAGGACCAGCACCATCAGAAAGGCGATGAGGGTCGAGTTGATGCCGCGATCCCGAGCGTTGCCGGCCAGGTCGGGCGCGATGGTGGTCTCCTCCACGAGCTCCGGCCTCTGCTGCAAAGCGCCGGACTGCAGGACGGCGGCCAGCTGGCGTGCTTCTTTTTCGGTGAAGCCGCCGCTGATCTGCCCGTTCGCGTTCAGCGTGCTCTGCAGGATCGGCGCCGAGTCCACGCGGTCGTTCAGGATGATGGCCATGTACTCCTTCGGCGTGGACGTGAGCCGGGCCATGCTCGGGCGGGCCAGCTTCCTGACGTCGAAGGAGACGACCCAACCCTCGCCGAAGCTCAGCGCCGGTAGGCGGTGGGTCGTGTTGATCAAGTCGCTACCGCTGATGTTGTCCTCGTCCAGACGGCACAGCACCCAGCCGTCGCGAGTGCGTCCTGGGAGCGAGCCCTTCTTTATGCTGCGGTCCGACAGGCGGTACCACTTGAGACCGAACCCGTGGCGGTTGGAAAGCTTGTCTTCGGCGGTGCGCTCCTCGGGCGTGATGACGCGCGCCGCTTTCACGCCCGCGCCGCCCTGCTTCAGGGCTTCCGAGAAGATCTTCCAGTAGGGCGCATCGTCGGGCTGTTCGACCGTGATGCGAAACTCCAGGTTTCCCAGCACCTCGATCAGTTCCTTGATCGCGTCCACGCTCTCGCGCGTGCGCGCGCTGAGCTGCACCGTGAAGCTCTCCTCCCCGATGGCCTGCAGCACGATGTCCTTCAGGCCGTAGCCGTCGATGCGGTCCTGGATGATCTCCAGGGACTGATCGCGTACGGCGCGCTTCTTCGCGGCGGTCTCCTGGGCGCTCAGGTCGAGCCTGTAGCGCAGCTCCGAGCCGCCGCGCAGGTCGATACCCAGTTGCAACCTCTCATCGGGGTCGTCTGAGGTGACCCCTATGAAGGCCTTGTAGCCCAGGAAGAGGAGCACGAATGCGATGATGAAGAATCGCAATCCTAGATTCTGTTTCATGTCTGTTTCCTTGCGAATTCCGTTTCGACTTCGAAAGGGCAGCCGGTGCCACGGGTCTCGGCCGGCGCCCGGACGGCGGGAGGAAATCCGCTAGGCGGGAGGTGGTAGAGAGCGCAAGCCGCTGACCAGGTCGGCGGCTTCTATCGGCCCGGGCTCGACGCGCGGTGAGGGCGCCCAAGGCGTCCGTTGCCGCACGTCGGTCAACAAGGCGCTGAGCACCAGCGGCGTGTCCATGCCGGGCGCGCGCAGGCGCTCGGGGGCGGGACCGGTGCGCAGGACCACGCGCGTCTGCGCCGGCTGCGCGTTCTTCCGCTCGTCGCTCTCGGGTTTCGGATCCAGCGGCGCGTCGTCCTCCGGCGCCGCGGGTGCCGCATCGTCCGCGGCAGACGCCTTGTCGTGCGGCCGCGCCTCCGGCAGCTGTTGCGGGAACGCGGGAGCCAGCAGCAGGAACAGCGCCAGCAGCGGGAGGGTTGCGCGTCCCCGAGTGCGCATGCCCTAGCCCTTCAAGGCCCCCGCACCCGCCGGTTTGAGGATCTCGTGCACGGCGTTCCGATTGAAACGCACACGCACGTCGCGGGCGATCTCGAGCGTGACCTCATTCTCGTCCAGCGCGGTGACCGTGCCGTACATGCCGCCGGTCGTGACCACCTTGTCGTGCTTCTTGAGCTCTTTCATCATCTCGCGCCGGACCTTCTCCTTCTTGGTCTGCGGGCGGATCAGGAACAGCCAGAAGACGACGAAGATCAGGATCAGCGGCAGGAACGACGTCAGGCCGCCGCCCCCGGGGGAGGTCTCCTCGGGGCTGCGTCCCGGGTCCTCCCGGGGGAGCATTGTTGCTAGGGCTTGCATGAAAAGAGGTTTGTGCGAGCCCCGAATTATAATCACGCCCCTTCGCAGCATGAAGATCTTCGTCGCCATGTCCGGAGGGGTCGACTCCGCGGTCGCCGCCCTCCTGCTGCACCGGGCCGGCCACCGCGTGGTGGGGGTCCACCTGCGCACCGGGGTCGAGGCCCCCGAGGGGGGCCCGGACGGTCGGCCGCGCTGCTGCGGGGCCGACGAGGCGGCCGATGCCCGGCGCGTAGCGGCGCTCCTGGGGATCCCCTTCTACGTCCAAAATGCGGCCGGCGTCTTCGGTCGCTTGATCCAGGACTTCGCCGACGCGTACGCGCAGGGCGCGACCCCGAACCCCTGCGTAGCCTGCAACAGCGACATCAAGTTCGGGGCGCTGCTGAAGCGCGCCCGCGGTCTGGGCATGGACGCGGTCGCCACCGGGCACTACGCGCGCATCGTCTCGCACGGTGGGCGCGCGGCGATCGCCCGGGCGCGCGATGCGGGGAAGGATCAGTCTTATGTGCTGCACCGCCTCGGTCCGGAGCAGTTGCAGCGCTGCCGCTTCCCGCTCGGCGACAAGACCAAGCAGGAGGTGCGCGCGCTCGCGGCGGAAGCCGGCCTGCCCGTCGCCGCGAAGCAGGAGAGTCAGGAGATCTGCTTCGTGCCGTCCGGAGACTACCGGGACCTCGTGCGCCGTCTGCGGCCGGACGCTTTCGAGCCCGGTGTGATCGTGGACCGGGGCGGCAACGTGTTGGGCCGGCACGAGGGCATCGGCGGCTTCACCGTTGGCCAGCGTCGCGGGCTCGGCCTGGCGGCGAGCACGCCGCTGTATGTGCTGGAGTTGGATCCCGCGCGACGGCGCGTGACCGTCGGGCCGCGTTCATCCCTGGGCGTCGCCGAAGCCGCTGTGGACGACGTGGCCTGGACGGCGATCCCGGCGCCGCAGGCTCCGCTGCGTCTGGAGGTGGTGTTGCGCTACCACGCTCGGCCCGTTCCCGCGCTGGTGCATCGCGTGCGCACGCACGAGGCGCGGGTGGTGTTCGTTGAGCCCGCCTGGCCGGTGACACCGGGGCAAGCCGCGGTGTTCTACGAGGGCGATACGGTTGTCGGCGGGGGGCGCCTGAAGTAGGCCCTACAGCCGGCCCTTCAGGTCTTGCCCGGGCCGGAAGGTGACAGTCATGCTCGCGGGGATCTGGATTGGCTGGTTGGTCTGGGGGTTGCGCCCCATGCGAGCCTTCCGCTCCTTCGCCATGAATGTCCCGAAGCCCTGAATCTGCACCTTGCGGTCCCCGATCAGTCCTTTGGCGATGCATTCGAGCACGCCTTCGAGAGTGCGCTGGGAATCCGACTTGGAGAGTCCGAGGCTCTCCGCGACCGTCTCGACCAGTTCCGTCTTCGTCACGACCGCCTCCAGTCCTGATATTCTTAGGACGCGGGGAGCGTAGCAGCGGGTGCGAAAGTCGTCAATGCGCTTGAAACGACTCCGTCTGAGCATTCCCGCCGCCGGCGCCCTCCTGCTGGCCCTGCTGGCTGCGGTGGGATGGGCCCCGGGACTGCGGTCCGAGGAGACCGCGCGGGCCGTGGTGGTGGACATCTCACCTTCCGCAGAGCCCTTGGAGCAACTGCCCGGTGAAGCGATCTTGTGTGCCGACAGTGACTTGGGTGCGGCGCTGCGCCGGGCCGCGGCCTCGCGGCCGGGGAGCATCCTGCTCTACACGGATGGCTGCGACCTCGTCAGCGCTGCGCCCGCGGTTCCGGCAGTGCCCGTGGACGTGGTCCTGCTCGGGCGCCGGGACAATGTCCGGGTCCAGGATTTGCGGGTCCCGGCGCGGGCAGCCAAAGGCGCTCCGATCTCCATTGCCGTGCAGGTAGGCCGGACCTTGGGCTCGGTCCGCGGCGACCCGTTGACTGTCCAGGTGCGGCTCGAGCGGGACGGCGAGCGGGTCGGGGCGGCTCAAGAGATCGTGCTCGAGCGCGGCCAAAGCCGCCGTGTGCTCTTCGCCGATCGCATCGACCGCGGTGGCTTCGTGCGCTACCGGGCGTCGCTGCACGACCCGGTAGGGCCTACGGACGATGACGCGCTGGAGGTGCTCCTCAAGGTGGGCGACCACCCGCTGGTGTTGGCGGTGGGCGAGGGGATCCACGTCCCGGGGGTAGCGCTCACGCGCGTCGCGGCGGCGGACCTGGCGGCGCGGCTGCAGGACCCGGCCGTCGGCTCCGCCGTCGACGCTCTCGTGGTCGGGGCGGATGCAGCCTTGCCGCCCGCCGCGCAGGAGGCCGTGGTGGCCGCGGTGCGCGGGGGCGCCGGCTTGCTCGTGCTCGGCGGGCACGGCTACGCGGGGCGCAAGCTCGAGACCGTGCTCCCGCTCACGGAGACGCCGCCGGACGGGCGCGCGGTGCTGCTGGTCGTCGACGTGTCGGGCAGCATGCAGCCCTTCAGGCGTGACCTGACGCAAGCGATTCGCCTCCTTCAGGATGTGCTCCACCCTCGGGACCGCATCGCGCTGCTCGGCTTCCGCGACCAGGTCGTCCTGCGCTTCGAGTGGGAGACGGTGGGCAACGCGCGCTGGAGTCTCGATGCGATAGCGACGCGCGGCAAGACGCTGCTCGCGCCGGCGCTCGCCGAGGCGCTGGTCTGGTTGGCGAAGGAGCCCAAAGGCGAACGCCGTCTTTATGTCGTGAGCGACGGCGAGTGGTTGGACCGGGATGCTCCCGAGCTGGAACGCAGGCTGGCGGAGATCGACGCCGCCGGAGTGCACCGCGCCGCGGTCTTCTTGAAAGACGATCCTCCGCCCGCCGCACTGAAGCTCTTCCCGGACCACGTGTTGGCGACGCGCCCGGACGATCTGCGCGATTCGTTGCGGCGCTCGGAGCAGGCGGCGCCGGACCGCGTCGTCGACGGACCCTTGCCCGTGCGGCTGGCGGCCCACCCGCAGTGGCTGCGCGGAGCCGAGCGCGCCTTTGCGGAGCCCGTGCGCCGCATCGCACGGCTGTACCCGCGCGGGTCCGGGGAAAGCGTCGGCGTCTTCGCGGGCCAGATACCCGTGATGGCCGCCCGGAGCGTCGGCGGACGTGTCGTCCAGATCGCGGCGGATCCCGCCCGCAACCCCGAGATAGCGGGCCGCCTGGGTGCCTACCTGCGAGCGGTCCTGCGCGAGCGTGGGACGGGCGAGGTCACGCTGCGCGCCCGCCGTGAGGGGCGCGGGCTGCGGGTTTGGCTCGAGGGGGCCGACAGCGGCCGGCTGACGGTGGGGGGGTCGCAGGTGGAAGCGCGCCCGGTTGGCCCGCGGCGATGGGAGGCGTCCGTGCCGCGGGTCGCCGTCGGAATGCTCCGTGTGCGCGCCGCGGGCGTAGAGACCGTGGTCCCCGCGGCGGCCAGCCGCGAGCTGGCCGGGCTTACGTCCGATCGCGAGGTGGCCGCAGGAATTGCGAACCGGAGCGGCGGTGTGCTCTATGCTCTCGGGGAAAGGCCGCAGCAGCGCGGCGGTGCGAAACGGCCCGGCGTCTTGCTGTTGCTGCTCGCGGGTGCCGCGCTGGTGCTGATCAGCGCAACCTGGCGGAGAAAGACGTGAAGCGCTGTCTGTCGATCCTCATGCTCCTGATCTGGGGGTTGGCGTTGCCGGCTGCGTGCAGCAATCCGCGTAGTCGCAAGGGCCCCAAGCCCGATCCCGACGTCAAACAACCTGCGCCCGCGAAAGCGAAGCCGGCACGGCGGCCGGATAAGTCGAAGGACGAGACACCGCGCAGCACGGCCAGCGGGGCGTCCTCCGCGGCACCTCTACCCGCGTCCCTCGCGGCCTTCGCTGGAAAGGGCGAGCCGGTCGTCCAGCAGGCGTTCTTGCCGCCGCAAGCCACTTGGCGTTTTCTCGTCGGGCAGATCACGACCGCCCGCGCCGACGCGCGCACGTCCGGAAAGCAGATCCTGCTCCGCTTCGAGGCCGGCGCGGTGCACCGCACGGTGAAAGAGGGCCCCCGTACGACCTGGGAGCTGCCTTCGGGCCTGGTTCTGCGGCGCGTCCCGGTCCATCTGCTGCTGCTGCCCGACCAGACCGTCCAGGTCCTTGATGCGACCGGCCGGCCCCGGCCCGAAACGGCGGAAACCCCCGTACTGCGGGCCCGGATCGGGTCCCCCGAGAGCGGTGTCCAAGAATTTCGACTTACGGTTAAAGGGGGGCGCGAAGTTCGGTCGATACAGACCGCCGGATGAGGCCCTGCCGGCCTCGCCTTGCGGAGGTAACGATCGAATGTCCTTTCGAATCATTGCAGTCCTGGTTGCGCTAAGCCTCGTTGGGGCTTGCAAGACGAAGAAGCACCAGATCAAGGAAGGGCCCGAGTACGCCACGACTCCGAGCCCGGTCGCCGCGGCGCGCCTTCAGGCTCGCATCGACAACATCAAGTACCAGCGCGGCGTCACGCTGATCGCCAACCTCGAGCGCATCGCCGGTCAGGGCGAGCTCGCGATCACTGCGTGCATCGAGGGCCTCGAGAGCCCCGATGCGATGACGCGCATGGGCTGCGCGTACGCTCTCGGTCGCATCGGCGACACGCGTACGGTGCCGGACCTCGAGCAGGTCCTGCAGGACGAGGTGCCTTTCGTCCGCTTCGAGGCCGCTTCGGCACTCGGCGGGATGGGCTCGCGCAGAGGGTACGCGGTATTGGTCGGCGGCCTCGGCAACGGGCGTGTCGAGTTCCGCTACAAGTGCATCGAGGCGCTTCAGGGCTTCACGAATCACACCTTTGGTTACCGTCACGACGCCAGCCCCGAGGAGCGGGGGCAGGCCATCCATCGTTGGCGGGCGTGGCTGAACAGGCTCGAGGCAGAAGAGCTCTAAGGGACGGGCACAGTCGGAAGTGGGATTCGGAGGGCTGCCTTCGGGCGGCCCTCCGGTTTTGAGCGGCCAGCAGCTTCCTACGAGCCTTCACCTCGTGGCCGGCGCGCGACCCTGCGCACGATCGCCTCGAAGCGCGGGTCGGCGCGCAGCGAGCACAGGTCGTCATCGCTGGTCAGAAGCTCCGCATCCTCGAAGCCCACGTCCACCGCATGTCCGAGCGCGTCGAAGGCGGCCTCCCGCGCTCCAGTCAGCGCAAGGCTGCAGGCCAGGTTGTAGTGCACGCCGGCGTCCTCGGGGCAGAGATCCACCAGCCGGCGGTCGGCGCGCAGGCCGTCCTCGTAGCGCCCGACGAGCGTATAGGCTTCTGCGAGGAACTGGAGCAGCTCGATCGAGGGCTCGTGGTCTTGCAAGGCCTCCTCGCACATCCCGATCTGGAAACGCAGCTTTGCCCGTTCGAGCCCGTCCATCTCGTGGGCGCTCATGCGCGCCGATCCTACCGCCGCGACGTCCTGATTCGCGTTCCTGCCCGGCCGTAGGATGAGAGCCCCCATGAGGCTGCGTCCCGCCGCCTTCGTGCTCCTGGCCGCATGCGCCGGGATGCCGACATCGCACTACGTGCCTCAGGGTGAGGGCCTGCCGTCCTCGGCGCGCCGCTCCTACCGCAAAGCGCTCAGCGCCGCGCGGCATGGCGACCTGGCACGGGCGCGGCGCATCCTGGACGGGCTGTGCACGCACCACCCGTTGCGTCTAGCCTTTCATCTCGAGCGGCTGCGGGTGGTCAAGCAGGCCGAAAGCGCGGAAGCGGCTGCGCATCTCTACGAACCCCCGCCGCCCGGCGTCGACCCGGAGCGTGCGCGCATCCTGGCTTCCCTGGCGCGGCTACAAGACGACCGTTTGCAAGAGCGGCGCGAGCTGTTGCAGTTCGCCGCCTCCTATGAAGCTCGCGAAGCGCTCTGGCTCGTGGGCCTCAGCGAGGTGGATCTGCGCATCGCGGACCGCGTGGCCGCCCGCGGCCGGCTGGAACGTGACCTCGGGCAGGTGGACCGGGCCGCCGCCTCGCTGGCCGAGGCGCTGTCCATCTTCGCGCGCGTCCACAAGCACCTGCGGGCGGTGCTCGAGCTCGACTCGGAGCTGGCGGAGGCCTATCTGGCGCTCGGAATCCTGGCCACGCGCCGCGCCGACCTCGCCACGAGCTTCGACGCCGCGGACGACTGGCGGCGGCGTGCCGAGGAGCACTACCGGCAAGCTCTGTCGCTCGACCCCCGCTCTCTGCCCGGCCGCATCAACCTGGCGGAGAACCTGCTCTACTTCGAAATGTACGACGACGCCATCCAGGAGCTGCGCCTGGCCGCGGACTTGGCCCCGCCGCAGATCCTGGTGTGGCGCAATCTGGGGCTGGCCTACTACAAGGCCGGCCGCCTGCGCGACGCGGAAAAGTCCTATCGCACTGCGCTGAGCTTGCAGCCGCACAACGCGGCGATCCGCGTGGCCCTGGCCGACTGCCTGCGCCGACAGCAAGACGCCGACGAGGCTTCCGCGGAGCTCCTCCGCGCGCGCGAGGACGTCGGCGACGACGATGCCTTGCGGGCGGTGATCGCCTTCAAACTGGGCGCGTTGTACGAGCACACGAAGCAGTACAAGCAAGCCGTGGAGCAGTACGAACGGCACATCGAGCTCGGCGGCGAGTACACGGCCAAGGCGCGCTCGCGCGTGCGCACGATTTACGACTACGCCTTCGAAGAATAGTCCCCGTACGCGTGCCCCTGCCCGTTGTCCGCGCCCCTGAACTCGCACCCGTGCCCGCCTCTGCACGCCGGGGGGAGCGGGTTACCGACACTGTGCCGCGGGCACAGGGCATGGGCAAGGGCACGCGTACGTGTGAGCGCTCATTCAGCGGGGCGGTAGACCGCACCTCGGCGCCGGCCCACGCGCACGAGGTGTCCCCGCTCGACCAGCATTTGCAGCTCGCGCAGGGCGGTGCGCGCCGAGACCTCTTCGGCTCGTACGACGGCCCCGTTCGTGATGCCCTGCCGCTCGTGCGCAAGGCGCAGGATGCGTTCTTGCCGCGGCGTCAGTCCCTGTACCGGCGGCCCCTGAGGCCCGCGCTGAGGGCCGTGGCCGGGTAGTTGCAAGTGGCGCCGCTCGACGGTGGTGCCGTCGGCCAGCAGCATGGCGCGCTCGACGACGTTGCGCAGCTCGCGCACGTTGCCCGGCCAGGGGTAGCCGTGCAGCGCGTCCACCGCGTCCGGAGCGAAGCCCTTCACGTCGAGCGCGTGGGCACGGCAGCATTCGAGCCGGAAGTGCTCGATCAACTGCGGGATCTCCTCGCGCCGTTCGCGCAGCGGCGGAACGCGGATCTCGATCACGTTGAGCCGGTAGTACAAGTCCTCCCGGAGACGTCCCCGCCGGACGGCGTCGCCCAGGTCCTGGTGGGTGGCCGCCAGGATGCGCACGTCGACCTCGAGGGGCTTCAGGCCGCCCACGCGCGTC
This sequence comes from Planctomycetota bacterium, assembly GCA_027297745.1. GTDB lineage: Bacteria > Planctomycetota > PLA2 > PLA2 > PLA2 > JAPUHK01. The sequence continues at coordinate 20,622 of JAPUHK010000008.1, forward strand.
AGCGTTCGCTCTTGCAGCACGCGCAGCAGCTTGACCTGCATGGCTGGGCTGAGGTCCCCGATCTCATCCAGGAACAAGGTGCCCTTGTGTGCCGCCTCGAAGACGCCGATGCGTTGCCGGTCCGCGCCCGTGAAGGCGCCGCGCTCGTGTCCGAAGAGCTCGGTCTCGAGCAGCGTCTCCGGCACCGCGGCGCAGTTGATCTTCAGGTAGGGGCGCCCAGCGCGGTCGCTGTTGAGCTGAATCAGGTCGGCGATGACCTCCTTGCCCGCGCCGGTCTCGCCCGCGATCAGCACCGTCGTTCCGGTCGGGGCCACTCGTGCGACGACCTCGAGCGTGGCCCGCATGGTCGGGCTTCCGCCGAAGTGCGCGCGCAGGCCCGGAGGTAGGCGTAGCTCGATGGGGGCGGTCGGCGCGCGCTCGCGCGCTTGGGCGGGGGTGCGCTCCAGGGCTTCGAGCAAGAGCCCGGCGGAGGCCCCGTCCGCTGGAAACGTGGCGTCCGCGAACGAGAACGTGGGGGGCGGAATGGACGCCCCGAGCGAGCGCAGCCCCGCGTCTTGCAACGCGCCCGCGATGCGGTCCAGAGCGGCCTTCGCCGCGGACGGCCCGCCCTCGATCAGCAGCACCTCGATAGAGTTCTCGTTGCGCGCCAGCAGGTGCCGCGGCGGCAACTGGCGTGCGATGCACTTCCCGGCTTCGGCGAGCAGGCGCGTGGCGGCGCGCGTACCGTGGCGCGCGGCCACGCGCTCATAGCCTTCCACCTCGATGCGCAGCACCGAGAGCTCCTGACCGACGGCGGCGGCGCGGTCCACCTCCCCGCGCAGGCGCCGCAGGAAGTACGTGTGCGTATACAGGCCCGTCTCCTCGTCGGTCAGCGCGGCGTGGTAGAGGCGCGCGTTCTCCAGCGCGATTCCGATCTGGCGTGCGAGCGCCGCCAGATGCTCGGGATCGTCTCCGGTGTGCGGCGTCGTGGCGGCCTTGCGGTGCACGACGGCGATGCCCACGCTGCGCTCGCCCGCGGTGAGCGGCACGTAGACCTCGGCCCCGTCGAAGACCGGAGCCTGCTGCGCCACCGCTTGCGTCAGCACTCCCTCTGTAGGCAATCGTGCGGGTAGCGCCGGCGCCTCGTCGTCCTCATAGAGCGGTGCGATCCCGTCTCCGGCCGGGTCCAGGGCGGCTACGCTGACTGCGTGCGCTCCCAGCGCGGCGCGCAACAGCTCGGCGGCCGTTCTGGCCACGGCCTTGCGATCGAGCGCCGCCGTAAGGGACTGCAGTCCTTGCTGCAATCCCGTCAGCTGCCGGACGCGCGCGTGCAGCGCGTCGGCCATGCTGTTGAACGAGGCCGCCAACTCACCGATCTCGTCGCGTGTCTCGACCGGGACGCGGATGTGGAGCCGTCCCGCGGCCAACTCGCCCGCGGCCGACATGACCCGGCGCAGCGGATTGGTGACCCGGTCGGCGAGCGTCTCGCCGGCCAGGATGACCAGCAGCAGCGCGGCCAGCCCGGCCAGCAGCAAGGTGTTGCGGATGCCGGCCAGCGAGCTGTCCGTGGCCGCCCGCGACCGGTACAAGCCCAACAGCCCGAGCGGCCGTGCTCCGTCGCGTAGGACTTCGTAGCCGGCGGCGTGCTCCCCCGTTGCCGGTGCTCGAGGTTCGTACACCGGCGTGTCCGCACCGAGGCCGTCCTGGATACGTAGCGGTGCATCCTCGTGCACTTGCGGCGGGACCGCTCCGGCGGCGGCGATGCGTTTGCCCGATGGACCGAAGAGCAGGAGGAAGTCGTCCGCAGCCCGCGTAGACAGCAGCGCCTCGCCGGGCAGGCCCACGAGCACGCGTCCGCGGCGCTCGTTGCGCGTGATGCCCACCGCCACGAGGCCGTCCCAAGGAGAGAAGTAGAGGCCGGAGCGCGTCAGGCTGTCGAAGAAGTCGACGTTGCCGATGGGGGAGGGCCGCTCGGCATCCACGTCGGGCAGGAGCAGAAACGCGCCATCCGAGCGTCGCAGGTCTGCACGGACCGTTTGCACGAGCCGGTGGAAGGTCTCGTCGCGGCTCGAATCCGACAGGCGCAGCAGGTCATTCGCACGTGCCGCCAGGGCGCGGGCGCGGCTGGGCGCGGCCGCTACGCGCTCGACCGCCGTACGCAGGTCCGCGAGGGTGGCTTCGCGCAGGTCGCTCTCGGCGCGGTCGTTGAGCAGCGTGGAGAGCCCGACGAAGAGGAAGAGGAAAGGGATCACGGCCGCCGCCGCCAGCGCCGCGCGCATCTTCACGCGCATGCGCCGTGCCCGGCGCACGAAACGCGCCCCGATCAACACGACCGCGAAAGCACCCAGCAAGGCCGCGGCAGCCAGCAGCCACGGGCGCAGGTCCCGGAGCGCGGCTGCCCACGGCGAAACGGGGACGCGCACTTGAAGCAGGACGTCGCCGGCTTCCGACAACGGCAAGGGCACGGGCAACGGGGTTCCGGCGGTCGCGCCGCTGCGGCCGACGACGGCCCCCTGAGTGCCGACGGTGAGGCCGAATCGGGACCATTTCGCGCGCACTTCGGGGCGCACGCGCAGCAGGTCTCCTTCGAGCACGAGCCCCGTGCGCGGTCCCGGCAGGGCGGCCTCCCGCCGGCCGAGCGTAGCTGCCGTGAGCCGCAGGGAGCGCAGCAAGCCCGGGTTGTGGATTTCGATGCGCTCCACGGTGCGGCGCGGGTCGAGCGCGACCTCGAACAGCGTGTAGTGCCGGGGCACTCCCGCCGGCGGTTCCCAGGCCAGGGCGACCTGCTCTCTGCTGCGCGCGGGCAGGGCGTAAGACACGAGCTCGTGGTCGCGAACGTCGCGGCCGTTGAGCACACGCACCTCCAGCGTCGGCGGCCCGTCCGCATAGCGCACGCGCACCGTGGCCACTTCGGCCTCGTACGGCGAGTATGGGAAGGCGCCGGCGGCCGCGAGGGCGAGCCACAAACGGTCGCCGCTGCGCGCCACGCGGGGCAGCGTGAGCACGCCCTCGGAGGGAACGGGAACCAAGTGCGTCTTCGGTCGCTCGCGCCAGACGTCCAACGGAACGCCCGACGGCGATACGGACAGCAACGGCCACGGCTTGAGCGGCGGCCCGTCGCGCAACGCGTAGCACGCATCCACCACGACCCGGCCGTGGGGCGGCAGGCTGCGTACCGCCAGGCCGCGTACGGCCGTACCGACGCGGTCCTCGTCGATGGTCAGGACGACGCGCGCCTCCCGTTCGCGCGGTGCACGGGCGGTCACCGGCGGCCCGTCCGCGAACTCGAGCCGCACCTCGGCTGCGGCTCCTTCGCCGCCGCGAGCCTCGAAGTCCCTGAGCGCGAGGTCTACCCGCACGGCTGAGGGCGCCGTGAAGCCGTCCAGCGGGAACCAGCGCTCCTCACCCGGGTCCAGCTCGATGCCGTAGTAGATCCGGCCCGGCGCGGTGAGGCTTGTCGGACCCGTTTGGCCCGCGGTAGACGTGGGGAGCGGCCGGTAGCGGTAGCGCGGCCGGATGGCCACGTGCCCATCACGCAGCAAGGCGTGGAGGCGCTGCGCACGCCCCACGGGATCGGCTCCGGGCCCGGAGTCAACGGTCAGAAAGCCCAGGGCAGCTCCCTCGAGCGCCACACGGGCCCTCTCGGCCCGTCTCTCGGCGTCGCCGCGCTCGAACCAGGCGCCGAGCGACGGCAGCAAGGCCAGCACCACCGCCGCACAGGCCAGGATCCAGACCAGACGGCTGAGTCCGGCGCGGGACCGGCTCGACGCCCGTGCCATGAGCGCCCGGACCCCGGCAGCCAGGAGCAGCACCGCCAGGACGCCCAGGCTCAGGCGAACCAGGTCGGCGCCACCGCCGCCGCCCGCTACCGCAGGGGCTACGGCCGGGCTGCGCGCGAGCTGCAAACGCCCGAAGTTGGCCGGGTGCAGGGCCAGGTCGAAGCGCCCCGACAGCGTCATGTAGGACTCGGGAATCGTGTCCCCCGGCCGGTCGACGTCGTTGAGAGCCACGTCGAACCCGATGCGCCCCTGAGCGTCCGGCCGGAAGGGCTCGAAGTTGTCCAGCGGGATCCGCACCTCGACGTCATAGCCGTCGTCCGTTTCTCGAAACGCAACCTCGACCCCGCGCAAGCCGCCGTCGGGGTAGGGCACGCCTGGGGCCCGCGCCACGACGCCCCAGCGCAGACGCGGGTAGAAGGGCATGAGGAACAGCTGCCGATCGTCCAGCGAGTAGCGCCCGTCGTCCTCCTGGGACTGCAGGTCCGTGTCGAAGAAGACCTCGATCGAGTCTCCTGTCCACCAAGCGCGGTCGGCGCGGTGCAGGCGCACGTCGTCGCGCACCCTGAAGCCGAGATACAGGTCGCCGCCGGCCACGAGCGCCCGGACCTCCGCGCTGAGATCGGCGGGACCGCTCCAGTCGCTGCTGTAGCTCGGGTGGAGTTGCTCGGCCCGGTTGAGGATGCCGGGCTGCGCCCGGCTCCAGACGGCCTCCCTCAGGGATCCGTCCAAGGTCGGCGGCGTGCTCTCGACGGTCGCGATCAGGGTGGGGCCCGCATCGTCCGCCAGGAGCGTGGCGGAAAGGAGCAGGAGGATTACGCCACAGCGGCCAGAGAATGCCATAGGAAGGCCACAAGTATCCGTGTTTCAAGGGATTGGAGCAACCGGCGGATTCCGGCGCATTTGGCCGGTTAGGCGTGGAGCCCTCTCCCGGTTAGCATCCCGGGCGATGCGCAGCCTCGGACGCGGCCTTCAGGTGGTGGGCCTGGTGCTGCCCGTGGTAGGGGTCATGGAGGGCACCGAAGCCTCCATGTTCGGGCTGCTGGTGGCCGGCGTGCTGGTCTTCATGCTCGGCACGAAGATGCTCGGCGGCAGCGAGGCTTAGGGTCTGCTGTTGCTCCGGCCGTGTGGCGCTAGGCGGGCACGGGCTCGGGCGCCTTCTTCGGCGGCGGCTTCTTTGCGGGCGGCTCCAGGAAATGGAGCTCGATGGCGTCCTTGATGCAGACGCTGGTGCACAAGTGGTTGCAGCCCATGCAGTTGTCCTGGTGCACGATGGCCACCATGTTTACGCCGGGGGCGGAGTCGTAGTCCACCATCTCCAGCGCGTCGTACGGGCAAACGTCGACGCAGAAGACGCACCCGGTGCACAAGTCCGGGTCCACACGAGCCTTGCGCGTCTCCTTGGGCTTCAGCCGCACCGCGATCGCGCCCGTATCGTCCAGGATGGCGTTTACCGGGCAAACGTAGCCGCAGAGCCCGCAATCGACGCACAGGCTGGGGTCGATGACGTGTAACTCCTTGCGCACTCCGGCGATGCACTCGACGGGGCACTTCTTGGCGCAGGCCGTGCACCCGATGCAGGTGTCGATGATGATGTACGCCATACAGGAGCTGGGGCTACAGCGGCCTTTGGTCCGCTGCCGGGCCACGGTAAGATGCCCGCCCGCCAAATCTTAGCCCCTTCCCCGCGGATGCCAAAGATTCCCTGGGCCGGAGCACCCCCTGTCTAAGACCGCAGCCTCCCTCATCCTGGTCGTGGCCATGCTGGTGGTGGCGGTGTACCTGCTCTTCTCGCCGCCGCAGGGCTTTGGTTCAAGCTGGCACCGCGCGCTCTTTCCGCTCTTGTTCTTCGCCGCCGCTCTCAACATCTTCGAGGGCATCCGCATCCGGGCGCACATGGCCCAGCTCGTAGGCGCGATGCGTTTTCTCGCCGGCCGCGCGGGCCGCAACGCGACCCCGGAGATCAGGGGCGAGGCGATCGAGATCCTGATCGGATCCCTGCGTAGCGGGACCGAGTCGGTCCGGAGTACTGCGGCCAGGGAGCTGTGCAAGCTCACGGACGAGGACTTCGGCACCGACGCCGAGGCCTGGCAGCGGTGGTGGCTCGAAAACAAGGACCGCTTCCGGTGAGGAGCGCGGTGGCGAGAGCCGCGAAGCGAGGTTTGATGGCAACGCCCAAGAGTGCTATAGGGGCGGGTGGATGAGGGTCGGGACCCCCGTTTCTTTGGAGGCCTTGACGGCCTCGATTCGCGAGGACCTCGAGGGCGTCGAGCACGAGATCCGCCGCATGCTGGCGGTGGAGCAGGCACCGGTCCGGGACCTGATGGAGCACATCGGCCGCTTCAGCGGCAAGCGCCTGCGGCCCGCCCTGACGCTGCTCGCAGGCCGCATGTTCGGCGAGTTGACGCCGGCGCACCGCACCGTCGGCGCGATCGTGGAGATCATCCACATGGCGACGCTGGTGCACGACGACATCCTCGACGAGTCGCGCATGCGGCGGCGCGTCGAGACGGTCAACGAGCGGGTCGGCAACGAGACGGCCGTGCTGCTCGGCGACTACTTGTTCGCTACCGCTTTCAAGGAGGCGGCGGCGCTCGAAGATCGCTTCCCTTCCCGCTACCTGGCCGAGGTTGTCGGCGTCGTGTGCCGCGGCGAGATCCTGCAGATCCACCACCGGCACGACTTCGAGCTCAGCGAGGCGACCTACTTCCGCATCATCGAGGACAAGACAGCCGCCCTGTATGCGGCGGCGCTGCGCTGCGGGGCGTACCTGAGCGGCGCCCCCGAAGAGCAACGGGAGGCGCTGGCGCGTTTCGGCATGAAGATGGGCAGCGCCTTCCAGGTAGTGGACGACATTCTCGATCTCGTGGGGGACGAGGACCGCGTCGGCAAGTCGCTCGGGACGGACCTCGAGAAGGAGAAGATGACCTTGCCGCTCCTGCGCCTGCTGCGGCGGCTCCCACAGACCGGGCGCGAGCGCCTGCGGCGCGAGATCACGGAGGGGGAGGCGGAGCACGTGCGCGAGACGCTCCTGCCGCTCCTGCAAGAGCACGGGGCGATCGACTCGGCGCGAGAGACCGCGCGGGAGCTCGTGCAGGCCGCGTTCGCCGAGCTGACCATCGTCCCGGACACGCCCGAGCGCACGTTGCTGCGCCAGTCCGCCGAATACGTGCTGGCGCGCGATCGCTAGCGCTCCGTGCGCCAGCAACCCCGTACGCGTAGCCATGCCCCTGCCCGCTTCCCCGCTTGACCCGTGTCCGCACCGGGCAGGGGTATGGGCAGGGGCACGTCTACGGGAGCTTGCGCCAGCTACTCTGCGGTGCGCTCTGCGGAGCGCACGGTGTTCTGCAGCAGCATGGCGATCGTCATCGGCCCCACGCCGCCGGGAACGGGCGTGATCGCCCCCGCGACCTCGAGTGCCGCCTCGTAGTCCACGTCGCCCACCAGGCGCTTGCCGCTCTTGCGGCTAGCGTCGTCGATCATGTTCGTGCCCACGTCGATCACCGTGGCGCCGGGCTTGATCCAGTCGCCGTGCACGAAGCGCGGGCGGCCGATGGCGGCCACCAGGATGTCGGCGCCGCGGCATACCTCGGCAACGTCGCGCGTGCGCGAGTGGCAGACGGTGACGGTCGCGTTGCGCTCGATGAGCAACAGGGCCACGGGCATGCCCACGATGTTGGAACGGCCGAGCACGACCGCGTTGGCGCCCTCGATCCGGGTTCCGCTGCGGCTCAACAGCTCGATCACGCCGTGCGGCGTGCAGGGGATGAATTCGCCCTCGCGGCCCTTCATGGCCAGGGCGCCGATGTTGAGCGGGTGGAAGCCGTCCACGTCCTTCGAGAGCGGCACGGCGTTCAGGATCGTCTCTTCGTCGATCTGCTTCGGCAGCGGCAGTTGCACCAGGATGCCATGCACTTTGGGGTCTTTGCCCAGGCGTTCGACGAGCGCCAGGACTTCCTCCTGCGTGGCTGAATCCGGGAGCTCGTTGTGGAAGCTCTCGATGCCCGCCTCCGCGCAGGCCTTGCGCTTCATGGAGACATACTTGTGCGAGGCAGGGTTGTCGCCGACCAGAACGGTGGCAAGGCCGGGGGTGACACCCGCGTCGCGCAGCTGGGCGGCCCGGCGCGCGATCTCGCCGCGGATGTCTGCGGCAATGGCTTTGCCGTCGATGATGCTTGCGGTCATGGGGGCGAAATCGTAAGCGACGACGCCCGGACGCCAAAGTAAGGGTGCTCCGTTGGGCGCCGAAGCGCCCTTTGCCCGCATCCTTGCGAGAGGGGTAGGCCCCGCTCGCCGCCTATCCGTGCGAGATCAACCCGGGGCGCAGACGCCGCGCCAGTTGGCGGCGGGTGGCGTCCAGGCGATCGGCGATCACCGTGCCGAGCTGGCGCAGGATCCGAACGCCGAGCGCAGGATGCGCTTCGCACAGCTGCTGCAGATCATCTCCGTCGAGCTCGATCCCCGCTGAGTCCTCCAGGCAGATGGCGGTGGCGCGGTAGGCGCCGCCGCCCACGACGGCCGACCAGCCCAGGATCTGCCGTCCGCGCAGCGAGGCCAGCATCGTGATCTCCCCGTCGCGCTCCGCGCGCAGCGAGACGAAGCCCTCCAGCAAGACGATCAGAGACCTTGCGGGCTGCCCTTCGCGGAAGAGCACTTCGCCGGAGCGGTAGTGCCGCTCGCGCATGTGGGGGGCCAGCAGGCGTATCTGATCCTCCGTCAGCCCTTCGAAGATCTCGACCTGCTTCAGGCGGTTCGTCGCGATCATGCGGACTCCTTCCCGGAGCGCTCCTCCCCCGCATGTCGACGCGGCAGAGCCCCTCCGAGCCGTCCGTGCGGCCCGCAAGCGATGCCGTACCCGCAGTCGCTCCTGGCTAGAAAAGCCCTTTGACTTTACCGGTTTCCAGGTCCACGTCCACCTGGGTGAACGCAGGTCGGGAGGGAAGCCCCGGCATGGTCCTCATGTCACCACAAAGGGGGTACAGGAACCCCGCGCCCACGCTGGCGCGGATGTCGCGCACGGGCAGGCGGAAGTTGGTGGGGACACCCTTCCACTTGGGGACGTGGCTGAGGCTCAAGTGGGTCTTGGCCATGCAGATCGGCAGCTTGTCGTAGCCGAAGTTCGTGTAGAGCTCGAGCTTCTTCTCCGCGGCGGGAAGGAAGTCGACGCCGTCGGCGCCGTACACCCTGGTGGCGATGATCTCGATCTTGTCGCGGATGGGCAGATCGAGGTCGTAGAGGAACTTGAAGTCCTTGGGCTGCTCGCAGGCGTCGACGACCACCCGGGCCAGAGCCTCTGCGCCCTCGCCGCCGCGTGCCCAGTGGTCTGTCATGACCGCGGCGGTAGCGCCGGCTTCGACACTGAGCCGCTCCAGCAGCGCAACCTCGTTGTCCGTATCCGCCGTGAAGCGGTTGACGGCTACGACGACCGGCACCCCGAACAGGCGCGCGATGCGGATGTGTGCCGTCAGGTTCGCAGCGCCCTTCTCGAGCCCGTCGAGGTTCTCCTCCACGAGTTCCGGCGGCAGCGGCTTGCCGGCGATCACCTTGCCCACGCCGCCGTGCATCTTCAACGCGCGGATCGTGGCCACCAGCACCACGCAATCGGGCACGAGCCCGCTCGCGCGGCACTTGATGTTCATGAACTTCTCCATGCCGATGTCGGCGCCGAAGCCCGACTCGGTCACGACGTAGTCCGCAAGCCGCACGGCCATCTGATCCGCGATGATGCTGCTGTTGCCGTGCGCGATGTTCGCGAACGGGCCGGCGTGAACGAAGGCGGGTGTGTGCTCCAGCGTCTGCATCAGCGTCGGCATGAGCGCGTCCTGCAGCAGGACGGTCATGGCACCGGCTACCTCGAGGTCCTCGGCGGTCACCGGCTCGCCCTTGCGGCTCGTGCCGATCACGATGCGTGCGAGGCGCTCGCGCAGGTCCCGGAGGCCCGTCGTCAGCGCCATGATCGCCATCACCTCGGAGGCTACGGTGATATCGAAGCCGGTCTCGCGGGGGTAGCCGTTGATCTTGCCGCCGAGCCCGATCACCGTCTGGCGCAGGGCGCGGTCGTTCAAATCGACGACGCGCGGCCAGGTGATCGAGAAGGGGTCGATGTCGAGCGCGTTGCCGTGGTGGATGTGGTTGTCGATCGCCGCGCCGAGCAGGTTGTGCGCCACCCCGATGGCGTGGATGTCGCCCGTCAGGTGGAGGTTGAACTCTTCCATGGGGACGACTTGGCTATACCCGCCGCCCGCGGCCCCGCCCTTGATGCCGAAGGTGGGCCCCATGGACGGCTGCCGGATGCAGGTGAAGACCTTGCGCCCGATGCGGCCGAGCCCCTGGCTGAGCCCCACGGTCGTGGTCGTCTTGCCCTCACCCAGCGGCGTGGGGGTGATCGCCGCGACGTCGACGTAGCGGCCCAGCGGCGCGTTCTCCAAGCGCTGCAGGATGCTCAGGTGGACCTTGGCCTTGCGGCGCCCGTAGAGGTCGAGCTCGTCCTCACCGATCCCGGCCTGCTCCGCGATCTCGAGCACGGGCCGGATGGTCGCGGTCTGCGCGATCTCCAGGTCGCTCGGCACGGGGTCCAGGTAGCGGCGCTCGGCGGTGCTTTGCTGCGGGTTCATGCAGGCCCTCCTCTGTCCTCGCACGCGCGCATGAGCGCGGCGCGAGCGGAGAGTTTACCCGGCGCGCGGCGGCCGGGCCACGGACGGGCGTTATACTCCGCACGGCTTGAGCGATCGGGACTATCTGCGCTACGACTTTCCCGGCGAGGGCCCGCGGAACCGCTTCTGGGCCGTCTATCCTGCAACGAAGGCCGTCATTGTCGCGCTGGTCGGGATGTGGGTGCTGATGCTGATCCTGAAGACCATCGGCTGGCAGACGGTGGGGGCGGTGTACAGCACCCTGGCGCTGCGCCCGGATCGTGTCCTGGAGGGTCTCTGGCTTTGGCAGCTCGTCACCTATTCGTGGATGCACGACTTCGGCATCTTTCACGTAGGGATCAACTGTCTCATGCTGTATTGGTGGGGCAAAGACGTCGAGCGGCGGCTGGGGCTGAAGCGCTACCTCCTGTTCCTCCTCGGGTCGATCGTTGCAGGGTCGCTCGCCTACCTGTGCTGGAGCTTGATGACCCTGGTCACCACTCCGATGGTGGGCTTCAGCGCGGCCGTGTTGGCGGTGGTCGTCCTGCGTGCGTTGTGGAGCCCCATGCAGCCCGTGTTGCTGTTCGGGATCTTCTCCATGAAGCTGTGGCACGTGGCCGCGATCTTCGTAGGCCTCGATGTCCTGATGCTGCTCGACACGCACAGCGAGCTCGCGCACGCCGCTCACCTCGGCGGCGCTCTTTTCGGCTACATCTATTTCAAGTACGGCGGGCGATTCAGGAACGTGTTCAACGCGCTCGATCAACGGGCGGAGCGCAAGCAGCGCGAACGGGCGCGCGCGTCTGAGCACAAGGAGCGGGAGATGCGCGAGGAGCTCGACCGCATCCTGGACAAGGTCAACCGGGAAGGCATGCCCGCGCTGAGCGATGAGGAAAAGCGCTTCCTCAAGAGCGCCAGCGATCGGCTGCGGCCGTGACGCGTCTCTACCAGGCGGCGGTCGCCATCGCGCCGTTCGTGCTCGTGCTGTTGCTGCTGCGCTCCTGCAGCCGCGGTGCGGGCGACGGGTGGCGCGCCGAGCTGGCGGGCTTCGAAGACGATCTGAAGCTCGTATTGGATCGTTCGGACTTGATCGTGGTGGCGCCGGACGAACAGCTGGGCCTTGACGTCGGGGAGGAGGTCCTGGCCTTTCGCGGTCTTCTCATCGAGGACTACGGCTCGCTGTTGGGGCGCGGCTCCGACCGCCGCGTAGTGGTCGGGATCTTCAGCGACCTCGACCGGCTGCAGGCTTTCGCCTCCGAACGCTTCCGCCGGGATGCGCGCAGCGTCGGGGCGTTTCACGACCCCCAGCGGGGTGCACTGTTCCTGGCACGAGGGGCGCCCATCGGAGTCCTGCGGCACGAGGTCGTGCATCTGGTCGTCTCCGAGAGCCGCGGCATCCCGGGCCAGTTCAGCCCATGGCTGAGCGAGGGCCTTGCGCAGGTGTTCGAACGTTACGATCCCCGCGGCGACCCGCCGCAGGAGCCCGGCCCGCCCTTGGAGCCCTCCGCGCTGGCCGTCGTGCCGGCCGGTCCGATGGACGTGGCGCGCCTCGTCCATTTGGACGACTACGCGGAGTTCGTGGACCGCCATGGCGAGCGCAACTACGCGGAGGCGGCCTTGCTGGTCGGCTTTTGCATGCAGCGGCGCCCGCTCGAGGTCTTCGAGACGTACCTCGCGAGCGAGCGCTCCCGCACGGGCAATCACGCCGAGGCCTTTCGGTCGCTCTACCAGTACGAGGAAGCGCCGTTCCGGAGAGACTTCAGCACCTACGTCGACGCTTGGCGCGGCGCCGTGCGCGCGGTCCTGAAGGGGAGCTAGCGCAGGAACGGGACGTCGCGGCCGCGGGCCAGCGCCGTCAAGGTGGGGGACGCTCCGTACGGGTTGAAGTCGCGCGCGAAGTCGTCCAGCAACGGATCCGGAGCGGGGTCGGCCATGCGGCCCAGCGCCGTCAGGCCGAATGCGCGCTCGAGCGGGTCGCGCCCGGCGTCGCGCACGATGTCGACGAGTGCGGCGGCGCCCCGCTCGTTCGTCAGCACGAAGCTCCAGGCCAGCGCGTCGAACATCGCGGGTGTCTTGCAACGCCTCCATAGCTCCAGCAGCTCGGGGACCGCCTCGTCTCCCCGCAGCATCGCCAGCGCCAGGGCGCCCTCCTGCACGACCTCCGCTTCGCGCCGCCGTTCGAGCTTCCCCCGGATCAGCGAGAGCGCACCTTCATCGTGCAGCATCGCGAGCGCGACCATCCCGGGCGCCGTGTACTCCCGCTCGCTGCGCACCAGCTGCGCGCGCAGCTTCCACACGGAGGCGGCGTCGCCGTTGAGCGCCAGGCCCAGCGCGCAGGCGCCGAGCTCCCGCTCGTGGTCCAGCGACTCCAGCTGCTCGCGCAGCAAGACACGGGCGCGCGGGTCCTTGGACTCTCCGAGGGCGAGCAGGAAGTAGCCGCGTTCGGCGTAGCGCTTCGTGTCGCGGAGGCAGCGCTCGTACCCCGTTTGCAACGTCTCGTAGGCGCGCGAGCCGCCTACGCCGCCCAGCCCCACCACGACCTGGTTGCGCACGCCGCCGAAGCGGGCCTTGCTCTTGCGCAGCTTCACCGCGAGCGCCCCCAACGCGCGCTTGTCGTCCGGCTTCGTGAGCGCCGTCGCGGTCAACGCCGCCGAGACGTGCCCTACGTGCTGCTCGGGGTCGTCGTCGCGGGCGTCGCGCAGGATCTTCAGCGCTTCCGAGAGGCTGGCCGGATCGCGCAAGAGCGCGAGCGTGGTCCCGGCAGCCGCCTGGGCCTCGAGCGCCACGCGCTTGTTCCCCAGCAGGTTCGCCAGCGCTTGCGCCGTCCCGGTCTCCGCCCCCCAGCCGAGCGCGCGCACTGCGCAGGCCTGCAGGTCGCGATGCACCGGCAGAGGGTCATTCACGCGCTTGCCCGGCTGGAAAACCTTCCAGAAGAAGTCCGCGTCGAGGATCAGGCCCATGGCCAGGACGGCGTAGGCGCGGATCCTGGGGTTCTCGTTGCGCGCGCGGGCGGTATGCACGAAGAAGCCGCGCAACTCCGGATCGCGAAGCAGGAGGAGTCCGAGCATGGCGGCCTGGCGCACCTCCTCCGACGCGTCCACCTCCATCTGCCGGCGCAGGTGCACGACCGCCCCGGGGGCGCCCAGCTTTCCGAGTGTCATCGCCGCAGCGGCGCGCACGCGCCAGTCGACGTCGCCGAGCGCCTCGATCAAGAGCGGCGGCAGCGTCCTCTTGCGCAACTCCGTGCGCAGCTCCTCGCCGAGCTCCGGTGGGCGGTGCAGGTCGCGGTTCTGCTCCCACCACAGCTCCCACGGGATACCGTACTTGCGCCGCAGCTTCGTGACCGCCGGCTGCGTGTAGGGCGGCGTCGTGCGCTTGCGCACGAGGAGCGGCTGCTTCAAGTCGATCCAGGGCGGCCGGCCGATCGTCTTGTTCTGTCCGAACCAGACCTTGATGCGCGGGATGCTCTCGAGGTCGGAGCCGTCGTCCAGGTCGACGGGCGGCACCCCCGTACGCGGGTCGCGCGAGAGGTGGCGCAGGGTGGCGATGACGGTGGGGCGCACCTGCATCCAGTAGGGCCCCATGATTCCGGCGATCTTTTGGTACTTCTTGGGACCGCCGCGGAAGCCCGCCACGACCTGGTAGGTGTCCGTCCAGTGGAAGCTGTAGGACTGGAAGATGGCGAGGATGCGGCGTACGGCCTCGCGTCGCTGCTTGGCCGTTGGGCTGGGCGTCTTGCGGAGCGCGTCCATGGCGGCCAGCGCCCGGTGCATGGCGTCCGGGTTGACGTCGGCGTTGAGCGGCTTGTCCACCAGCCACTCGAACGTGCCCGGTGTGTTCATCTCCAAGAGCGCGCCGAAGGCTACGTCATAGAAGTGGGGCACGAGCTCGTAGTCGGGATCCTTGTAGACGCGCTCGAGTGCGCGCATGAAGTCCGCACCGAGCGCGGGCCGCGCACGCGCAAGGGCGCGCGCAGCTCGGAACTGAACCGGGTGCCGGTCGTTGTGGTCCGAGTTGAGGGCCACCTTGCGCAACTCGAGCGCCTTGAGATAGGCGCGTTCCACATCCTTCCGGAGCTTCTCCAGGTCCGTCGCCTGCTTGATCCCGGCCTGTGTCCTGCGCGCCGCAGGAGGGTTCGCCTCCAGTCGCAGGTAGGCGTCCTCGGCGGCGTCCAGGGCGGCCAGGATCTCGGTGTTCGTGGCGGCCTGACGCTTCAGGAGGCTCTCGAGGGTGCGCAGGCGTTGCGTGGCCTCGGGCAGCGCTACGAGGTCGCCTGGGGCCCCTGCGAATACGGCCGCCCCGAAGGTGCACAGTAGAAGAAGAGTGCGCGCCATGGCCCCTTGTATACGCAGGACAGGGCCGCCTTTCGGACACCCGCCCTGGATTGTCTACGCGCTGCCCTAGGATCTAAGGATGCACTCGATCGCTACCCTCATCCTGGCGGCGACGGCACTCGTGGGCTGCGCGGCCACCCCGAACAGTCTTGATTGGGAGCACGCGCCGCTCCCTCCCGCGGCGAGCCTTGCTCCGCACAGCGGAGGTGCGCCCGTCGCACAGGCGCAGCGTCCACCCGAGGGCGCCGGCGCGTCCAGTTCGGACGGCCGGAACTTCGCGGAAGTCGGCATCGGATACACGTTCGGGCGGGGTGGTGACGGCCTGACCATCGGCGCCACGTATGAGTACCTGTTGCGCAAGGACATGGGTGTGGGCGGCTTCGGCGAATACGTCGCAGGAGATCGGGACGTTGGCGTGTTGGGCGGAGGCGTCTTTTTCCACCCGCAGGACGCGTGGAGAGTTCTCGTGGGGCTGGGTTTCGAGTTTGGGGACGACACCGAGTTCCTCGCGCGGGTCGGCGGCTCCTATGAGTTTCCGCTGGGTACCATGACGCTGTCGCCGGAGGCCTACATCGACTTCACCACGGGCGGCGACGTGCCGCTGTACATCGGGGTGAGTTTCGGGAAGAAGTTCTAGGTAGCCCCTGTCCGAAACGGTGGCCGGTTGAGGCCCTGTTTGAAGAGCGCGGACTATCTTTCCGTGATGACTCGGATTGCGACGGAGTCGGAACGGGTCTACGCCCGTTAGCAATCCGCCGCATGGCCGCGGCAGCCGATCTTGAGTATCGTGCGTCTCCCCCGAGAGGAGACCTCCATGCGAACGAATGGCATGAAGCGCATGACCGCGCTCGCGCTTGCGGCCCTGCTCGCCGCCTGCACTTCCCCGCAGCCTGCTCCCGTCGCATCCGCGGAGCCGGCCGCCCGCCCGGAAACGGACGAGCCTGCGATCAGCGCCAAAGCGGACCGCATTCTTCGGCGCATGTGCGCCACCCTCGGCAACGCAAAGGCGTTCCGCTTCAAGGCCGTGATCATGTTCGACGACGTGCTGGAAAGCGGGCTGAAGCTGCAACAGTGGGGTTCGATCGACGTGGCCGTGCGGCGCCCCAACGGCATCCGCGTCGAGCGCAAGACCGACGTGCAGCACCGGCGGCTTCTTTATGACGGCAAGACCATCAGCGTGCTGGACGTGGGGCACAACATGTACGGCGAGACGCCGATGCCGGACACGATCGACGCCGCCCTGGAGGCCGTCGCCACGCGCTTCGGCGTGACCGTGCCCTTCGGCGACCTGATGACGAGCGACCCCTATGCGGCGTTGACGCAGGGCATGAACGCCGGCTCCTATGTAGGCGAATCGACGTTCCGTGGCGTGACGTACGACCATCTCGTTTTCAGCCACGAGGGACTCGATTGGCAGGTCTGGGTGCACCAGGACGAACGTGCTCTGCCGGCGAAGTTCCTTCTGACCTACCCCGACCGGCCGAGCCATCCCCAGTACGGCGGCATCTTCACGGATTGGGAGCTCGACGCGCGCATCGAGGGCGGCGAGTTCGTCTTCACGCCTCCGGAGGGGGCGGAGCGTATCGAGTTGCTTCCGGAGGAGCAGAAAGGGGGGCGCTAGAATGCGGAACATGCGATGGGCTCCGCTCACGGCGAGCGTGCTCCTGCTCGCGGGTACGGCGGCCGGATACGGCTACGACAACCGGTCTGGGTTGGCTGGCGGCGACGGTGGCAACGGCAACATCAAGTACCGGCATGCCGGACGGCAGTCGGTCCCGCGCCTGAAAGCCCCCCTGAACCCGAGAGGCGGCCCTCAGGATCTGCGCCCGCGCGGAGGCAGGACGGTGCACCTCGGGGCCCGCGGGTCCAGCCAGTCGCGTCAGCGGCAGCATCGTCACGCCGGAGTGCGGACGCGCCCCTACAAGACGAAGAGGGCGCAGGCGCCCAAGCGCGGCACCGTCGTCAAGGAGCTACCCAAGGGGTTTGACGAGGTCACCGTCAAGAGCAAGAAGTACGCCTACGACTCCGGCACCGGGGCTTTCTATGCGCCGGTCTCGGAGGGCTTCAAGGTCGTTCGCGCCCCGGAGGGAGCGGTCGTGCGCTGGTTGCCGACGGGCTACCGGACCAAGTACGTCGGCGGGGAGAAGCGCTACGCCGCGTCCGGCACACTCTTCAAGGCCGTGATGGACGACGGCCGCGTGACCTATCAGGTGGTCAAGCGCTAGGGCTGTCTGAAAGCCCATCCAGATTCGGCCCGCGGCGCTGCCTGGCGTGTTCCGCATCCGCATCGGTCACTTCTCGCAGGGGGGCCGGCACTTTTCGCTATAACGGCCCCACCATGCCGAAAAGCCATCTCATCGCACTCTCTTTGCTCGCATTCTTGCCTGCCGTTGGGGGTTGCAAGACCGCAGAAGCCATCGCCAAGCCGATCACGAGGCCCATCACGGGCGGTAACGCGTTTCAGGTGACCGAGAGCGAGCTGCAGAACCGCCTTGCCGCGTTCGGGGTTGCTCTAGTCCTCACGACCGAGCACGCCACCCTCAGGGTGTTGGCCGAGCGCCACGACCTGGAAATGCGCCGTTTCTGCCTTGTGTGGCGCAACCGCATTTTCGTCCACACGCGGGTAATGCAGAAGCACACCGATCCACGCGTTGCGCTGCTCGACTACTGGGTAGTCTGCTATCAGATAAAGGAGTTCTTCGTCGACGGGCCCGGGAAGGCGCTCCTCGGCGAGCAGAGCCACTACGCAGTCGCGGCGTATGACCAGGCCATCCGAAACTACACCGAGCTCGCCCGCGGCGTGCTGCCCGAGAAGCACTTCGAAAGCGCCCAAAAGCGCGTTCTCGACTTCGTCGAGAACAACGAGATCAGCGGAGCAACCATGCGCTCACCGAATCTCCCCTCCAATTCCAAGGGGGGCTTCGGCACCACGCTCTCCTTGTCGCTGGGCGTCTCCAAGAGTGTAGAGGCCACCGCCAACGAGGTTCACCGCTTGACGGACATGATCGAGGTGATCCCGTATCAACTGCGCCTGAACGTCGAGTCCATCCTGCTGGACGACAGCTCCGTCCAGATACAGGAAGACATCACCAGAGTCTCCGAGAGCGTCCAGGCCATGCAGCGCACCGCCGACGAGCTTCCGCACGACATCGGCGAGGAGGTGCGCAAGACGCTCGAGAGCGCCCGGGAGCCACTCAAGACGACGCTGGACCAGACGAACGAGGCGTTGGTGACCGTCAAGGAGACCATGAAGGAGGCGCGGGGGATCGTCACCGAGGCGAAGGAGGCGATCGGCGAGGTCAACAAGACCGTCGACAAGGCCACGCTCGCGTTGGACACCTTCAAGGAGGCCGGCCAGGCATGGAAGGCGACCTTCGAGGAGCTGAACAAGCTTGCGGGGACAGCGGATTCCGGTGCCGACGCTTCGGCGGAAGGCGGATCTTCGGAAGACAAGGAATCGGGCGGCGGCGGGTCCGACGACGGTTCGGACTCGGGGGGCGACGACATCGAGAACATCACCGTGGCGTTGGAAGAGCTGACGACGTCCGCCAAGGAGCTACGCGCCCTGGTCGGGGACGTGAACGAGCTGATCGGCTCGCCCGAGTTGACGGAACGCATCGACGAGGTCGACAACCGGGCGCAGGAGACCATCGACCACACGACGATGCGCATGGGGGACCTGATCGGCGCGGCGGCGCGCTGGGGGATCGCTCTGATCCTGGTCTTCTTCGGTGCTTTGTTCGCCTACAAGCTGGCGTTGAGGCGCTGGGCTCGCAAGCCGGCCGCCACATAGTCGCGCTCTAGGACGGCTTCGGACCGCGCTGGCTTGCCGGCCCGAAGCTACCGCTGCAGTGGACGGAGAACCCGTTGCGAATCACGCGGTTGCGAAGTCCACGCTAACGGACTGGATCAGGACGAAGCGGAACGTGGCTCCCAGGACGTGGCGCCCATCAAGCTCCGACCGCAGCCGCGTATCACTGAGTGCCATAATGAGGTGTGAGCTTCACGTGGCCCGACGGCTTCGCCCGCATCCCCGACGAGCCTTGGGCGACAGGTCCGCTCGAGACGCTCGCGCTCAAGTACGACAGCGTCGAGGACCACGGCTGGTACCACAA
>JAPUHK010000080.1 GCA_027297745.1 Planctomycetota bacterium
TCGACGATTTGCACGCGCCAGCCCTGGCGAAGCCAGTAGAAGCCAGGTTCAGCAGGTCGCTCGCGCGTCCATTGGTTCATTCGGCGGCGTCTCCGTGGGTCTCCCTCGATCGGCCCTGTCCGGGAACGGACCCGGATCTCCACTCAGAGCCTATCACCCGGGCGCCGGACTGCTGATCCCAGCTAGACTGCTCGCCTCAGGAGGTACAGAAAGTGGATGACTTCTACGGGTTGGCCATTGTCATCATGCTCCTTTGCCAGGTCCTGTTGCTGCGCTACATCTACACCGCCGTCGTTGGGATTCGAAAGAAGATGCGCGACGCTGATAGTTGACACCCGCTTGCTCAGACCGCCTCCCCCCGCGCCATGCTGCGCATGACGCGTAGCAGCCCTGCTACCGCTTCTCCCCGTGCTCCTCCCACGCCTTCATGATCCGCCGAGTGGTGCGGCCCGGTCAGCTCAACGACTCGCAGCGGGAGCATCCGGGGTAGCCCGGTTCCTCTCGGCAACGCGCTCCACGCGCTCCTTCTCCAAAGCCTCCGCCACCTCGTACGCGCGCGTGGCAATCGTGCCCGCGCCGGCAGTCGCGCCGAGGCCCGCAGCGATGATGGCGGCAGCGACATCGGTGAAGTCTGCATCTTTGAACTTCATTAGGTCATTCTACGCGCGAGCGCCCGGCCGCTACTCAGGGCGTGCCGTGCACTCATTTGGCCTTGCGGTCCCTCTTGTCTTCGCGACTCACTGGCTTTCGCTTTCCTCGTACCAAACCGAGATCATCCAGAGAGAGGGACTAAAGGATCCACCACTGGAGCTTTGCTCAACCCTAACGACCTCGACTCCTTTGTTCTGGGACAGCCACTGGTTTATCTCGTCTTCGAGAATCTCCTGATTCTGACGTTTCTCAGTCGGCTGCCGCCACCCGCGGCTCCGGCTGCGCTTGCCCATCGGGTCATTCATACTGAATATCTTGACACGCATTCGAAGGCTCTCCGTTTGCAAATGAGTCTTGTCTTCGCCGTCTAACTTCTACTTCAACAGCTCCGTGTAGCACAGCCACGAGCCCTGCTACCGCTTCTCCCCATGCTCTTCCCATGCCGCGGCGATGTCGCGGTGAAGCGGAACGTACTTGATCATGGAATCGCGGCAGTCCTCGGGCGCGCCTGCACGCAGCTCCTCGAGCAATTCGTGGGCATCGCGCAACAACTCGGCGTCGCCGGTCGAGCGCCAGAGCACGAACGCGCCCTCCATGCGGTCCTTCAGGTGGATCCGGTCCCGGTGCTGCCGGAGGAGCGCGCGCGCGCACGGCGCTTCCTTCGGGCGCAGCAGCGCCCGGTGGCAGTGAGCCAGGACCAGCGTGTCGGGGGCGTCCTGCGGCCCGGCGACCTCGATCGCCTCGTCCAGGTGCTGCAACGCAGCCTGCTCCTCGCCGCGCAGCGTCGCGAGCTTGCCGAGCATGATGAGCGTGTCCGGGATGCCGACGCGGTAGTCGATCTTGCGCCGCAGCTCGAGTGCCTGGGTGAACCGGCGCAGCGCTTCCTCTTCATCTCCGCGCACGTGGGCCAACTCGCCGAGCGAGTTCAGCGCATAGCCCTCGGGACGCGGCGCGTGGATCTCGCGCGTGATGGTCAGAGTCTTGTCGAGGGCGTCCTGGGCATCCTCGAGCCGGCCCAACTCGATCTGGAGCGGCGCCATGTTCACGAGCGAGATGGCGGTCCCGTGGAGGTCCCCGGTCTCCAACGCGATCTCGTGTGACCGACGGCCTGCCTTCAGCGCGTCGGCGTAGCGGCCAACGTGGTGCGAACAGATCCCCAGATTGGTGAACGCGATCGTCGCCCGCCGGCGATCGCCCACCTCGCGCGCGAAGCGCAAGCTGTGCTCGAAGTGCTGGAGGGCCTCGTCGAAGCGCCCGGTGTTCGAATTGACCACGCCGAGGTTCGCGTTCGCAGCCGCTTGCTGCTCGCGATCGCCGATCTCTGTCGCGAGCTCGATCTGCCGCTCGTAGCAAGGGCGCGCCTGGTCGTTCTCCCCCTGCATCAAGTGCAGCGTGCCGAGGTTTCCCATGGCGGTCGCCTCCGACTTCACGTGTCCTATCTCGATCGCGATCCTGCGCTGCTCCTCGAGGTGCCCGCCTGCTTCGTCGAAACGGCCCAGGCTCAGGCAGGCGGCTCCGAGGTTTCCGACCGTGCTCGACACGAGCTTCCGGTCGCCGCTCTCGCGCGCCAGCTCAACGGCCCGCTGAAAGCTCCCGTACGCCTTCTCGTAGTGGCCGAGGTGCCACAGGTTCTCGCCGTGCGCGCGATGCACGCGCGCCCCGAGCGCCGGATCCTCCACGAGCGCGAGCGCCTCCCCGATCGCGCTGCGCTCCTCGTCCCATTGGCTCGTCATGCCGAGGCGCTTGGCCTTCCGCAGCAAGATCTCCGCGCGCTCCCGTCCCTGCAGGAGATCCTTCATGTCGAGCATGCGGTCCGCCAGCGCGATCAGCGCGTCGCTTCTGTAGCGGCGCTCCAGGTGCTCGAGCGCGGAGTCGAGGTAGCGCTGCGCACGTTCGCCCTTTCCGCCGTGCGCGAGGTGGTGGCAGATCTCGAAGGCCGTCGCGCCCTCGAGCTCGTGCGGCTCCGTCCCGGCGCTGGACTCCCGGCGTTCCAGGGCGTCACCCAGCGCGGTGTGATAGTGCTCGCGCAGGAGCGCGTTGAGTCGTCCGTACAACACCTCCTGGATCTGGTGGTGATCGAAGACGTACCGGCGTCCGGACGAGCGCACGAGGCCGTGCGCCTGCTCGATGCGGGCCAGCCGTTTGAGCACGGGCAGCGCCGCTTCGTCGACGGCGCCCGCGACGAGCAACGGGTCGAACTCGAAGCCGGCGCACGCAGCGACCTCCAACAGGTCACGGTCCGCATCTTCCAAAACCGCGATGCGCCCCCGGATCATGTCCATGATCGACGACGGCACCTCGATCTCGGTGATCGCGCCCGAGGTGTCCCAGGTGCCGTCCGGGCGGCGTTCGATCAGGCCGCTCTCGCGCAGGCCGCGGATGATCTCGAACACGAAGAGCGGATTGCCGTCCGACTTCGCTCCGATCTGGAACGAGAGGCGCCGTGCCATGCGTTCCGAGCCGAAGGCGTCGACCAGCAGGTTCGACAGGTCCTTGGGGCCGAGCCGGTCCAGGTCGAGGCGCGTCGTGTGCTCGTAGCGCCGCAGCTCGGTGTCCCACGCTTCCGCCTTGCGCGAGGTTCCGACGAGCAGCAGCCGGTGCCCGGGCGCGGCCAGGGCGAGCGCCGTGAACAACGCGCGCCCGTCGCGCGGCGCGAAATGCAGGTCGTCGATCAGGATGATCGTCGGCCGCTCCGCAGCCAGGGCGCGCGTCACGTGCACGAACACCGTCTGCAGCGCCTCCTTGCTCAGCATCTCCGTGCCGCGGGGCGCCGCTTCGCCGCGCAAGAGCGCCGCGAAGGCCGGGACAAGCGTAGGAGTGACGCGCAAGTACTCGCGCAGCGTTTCGTCGAGACCTTCGTCTCCGAAGTGCTCGCGATAGGCGCTCGTGAACGCGCCCGCCGCCGTCGCCGCGCCGCCGGGGGGGTTGTTACCGAACAGAAAGCCGATGTCTTCGCCCTCTTCGCGCAGCTTGCCGACGAACTCGTCGACCAGCCGTGTCTTGCCGATGCCCGCCTCGCCCTCGATCAGCAGGACCTGGCCGTCGCCGGCGAGCGCCTTGTCGTACAGACCGCGCATGAGCCGCAGCTCGCTGTCGCGGCCGTAGAGCGCGGTCTCCCGCGGGATGCGGATGCGGCGCAGGGGCCGGCGCGTCTCCACGCGGATCTCGCGGGCGCGCGCCTGCCACCAGTCCGAGCGCTCGCCCCCCTGCAACGCCTCGAGCAACTTCGCCGCCGACCGGAAGCGCGCGTCCCGCTCCGGTTGCACGAGCGTCGCGATCAGCTCTTCCATGAAGGGGCTGAGCTGCGGGTTGAGCTCCGCCGCGGAACGGGGCAGGCCCTGCGCCGGGCCCGGCAAGACCCGTCCGGACATGCCGTTCTTGAAGGGGTGCTTGCCCGTGGCCAGCTCGTAAAGCAGGACGCCCAGCGAGTACAGGTCCGCGCGGCCGTCCAGGTCCCGCTCGCTGGAGAACTGCTCGGGCGCCGCGTAGTAGAGCGAGCCGACGAAATGGCCGGTCTGCGTGAGGCGCATGGCCTCACCCGCAAGCTGCGCCACGCCGAGGTCCATGACCTTGACCTGGTGGTCTTTCGTGATCAGCACGTTCTCCGGCTTGAGATCGCGGTGCACGATCGACGCCTCGTGGATCCCTTTCAGCGCCTTGGCCACCTCCGTGGCGATGTGACGGCACAGCTCCTCGGGAACACGTCCCAGTTCCTGCAGCAGGCCACGCAGCGTCTGCCCTTCGACGTACTCCATGACCAGGAAGTGCGTGGCCTTGCCCGGCGAGAGCTCGACCGCGTCCACGTCGAGCGTGCGCACGACGTTGGGGTGGCGCACATCTTTTCCGAGCTGCGCTTCACGCAGGAAGCGCTTGAATGCGCCGGGCGTGCCGAGCAGGTTGGGGTGCACGACCTTCACGGCGACGCGGGCGCCGCGCTTCAGCCCCGGCGCGTCGTCCACGACGGTGGCCAGGTACACCGTTCCCATGCCGCCCGAGCCGAGCTCGGAATCTACGCGGTAGGAACCAAGCTGCGTCCCGATCACGCGCGTTCTCCCAAAGGACCGGGGATTCTAGCGGGTTGCCGGGAATCGCGAGCCGCTAGCCGCCGTGCTCTTCCCATGCCGCGACGATGTCGCGGTGCAGCGGGACGTTCTGCAGCATCGTGTCGCGGTACTCAGCGGGCGCGTGCTCGCGGGCGTACATCAGCAGCCGGTGCGCCGCTTCGAGGTGCGCGTGATCTGTCGTCGCCTGCCAGAGACAGTGCAACGCCTCGAGCTTGTCTGCGTGCCTGAGCCGGTTCTCAAACTCCTCGAAAACGCTCTTGGCGACGGCGGCGTCTCCGCCGGGCAGAAGCGCCAGGCGGCAGGCGGCCAACACGTGCGGCCCCGGCGCCTTGCTTTGTTGCGCCAGGTCGCGAGCTTGCTCCAGATTAGCGCGCGCTTCCTCGGTCCGGCCGGACTCGGCGAGATGAGTGGCCAGAGAAATGAGCGCGCCTGCGTGCCCGACCCGGTCGCCGAGCTCCTCGAGGTCTCGCACCGCCTCCTCGAGCAGACGGCCGGCTTCTTCCGTCTCACCCGACGTCTGCCGCAGGTCGCCGAGCATCCACAGGCTGTGCGCCACGAGCTGGCCAAAACCGATCTCTCGTCCGAGCTCCAGCGCCTGCTCGAGGGCCTCGCGGCCCGCATCCACGGCACCGAGCTCGCACAGAGCGAGGCTGAGATTGTGCCGGGCGACCCCCTCGCCTTGCCGGAATCCGATCTCGCGCGAAAGCTCGCGGTGCCGCTCGTGATGCTCTTTCGCCTCCTCGTAGCGCCCCAGCGCAGCAAAGACGTTGCCCAGGTTCCCCGTGGCGATCGCCTCGCCTCTCCGATTTCCGATCTCGCGGCATAGCTCAAGGCCCCGCTCATGGTGCTCTTTGGCCTCCTCGAAGCGCCCGAGGTCCCTGAAGACGGTTCCCAGGTTTCCCGTGGCGGTGGCCTCGTCTTTCCGATATCCGATCTCGCGGCCTAGCTCGCGGCTCCGCTCGTAGTGCTCTTTCGCCTCCTCCAAACGCCCGAGGACCCAAGAGACGTTGCCCAGCCTCCTCGCGGCTTGGGCCTCGAGCTTCTTGTCCCCCGCCTCTCGCGCGAGCTCTTGCGCCTGCTCCGAGACGCTTTGCGCCTCCTCATAGCACGAGCCGCGCCATAGGTGCCCCCCCAACGCCGCCCTCACCTTCGAGCGAAGAGCGGCCTCCCCGCTCTCGTCCGCAAGCGCCAGCGCCTCGTCCAGCGCCGCGCGCTCCGAATCACCTTCCCCCCGCAGGTCGTGCCGCCCCGCCTTCTTGAGCAGCACCTCCGCCCGCTCCGTTCCCGCGAGCAGTCCCTTGGCAGAAAGCGCCCGGTCCGCGAGCGCGATCGCCTCCCCGTTTCGGTAGCTCGTTTCCAGGCACTCCAGCGCCGGCTCGAGGAACGGAAGGCCCGACCCCGGGCGGCTGCCGCGCATGTGGTGCGACGCCAGGAAGACAGCGTCTTCGCCCGTGGTTTCCTCGCCGATCTCTTCCTGCTCGGCAAACGCCTCGGCGAGCAGCGTGTGGTACTCCTCCCGAAGCGGTGGCGCGAGGTCTCCGTAGACGACCTCGAGGATCTGGTTCTGGTCGAAGCGGAAACCGGTCGCGGTCGCTCGCACCAAGCCCGACCTCCGTTCGAGATCGGCCAGCTCGCGAAGGACGCGGACGCGCTTCTCTTCGAGGACCCGCGCGACCAGGCCCGGATCGAACTCCAAGCCCTGGACGGCGCCGATGTCGAGGATCGCCCGCTCGTCCTTGGAGAGCCCCCGCATCCGTCCCTCGATCAGGTCCTTGACCGCCGAGGGCACCTCGATTTCCGTGATCATCTGCATCTGGACGTAGCTGCCGTCCGCTTGCACGGTGATGAAGTTGCCCTCCTTCAGCCCGCGGATCATCTCGAAGACGAAGAACGGAACGCCGTCCGACTTCAACCCGATCTTGCCGGCCAGTTTCTCGGCCAGGGCATCGCTCTTGAAGGCGTTCGCGAGCAGCTGCACGATCTCCCGTGCGCCGAGACGGTTGAGCGCGATGCGCTTGAAGTTGTCGAGCCGGCCGAGGTGCGCCCGCTCTTCGTCGGGAAGGCCGGGCCGTGCGGTGGCGATCAGCAGTACGCGGTGACTCTCGACGGCGCGGGCCAGCGCCAGGACGAAGTCGCGGCTCTCCTGGGCCGCGAAGTGAAGATCCTCGATGACCCAGATCAGCGGCCGCTCTTGTGCCAGCGTGCGCATGAGATGAACGCAGACCGCCTGCAGGGCGTCGCCGGAGAGCGGCTCCGACCCCGCCGGGGGGCTCTCGTGCTTGAGCAACGCCGCGAAGGCGGGGACCAGCGCGGGGGTTACCGTCAGGTAGGGCTCGAGCGCAGCCGCAAGGTTGGCCTCGCCGAACTTCCCGATGAGCGCCTCACTGAGACCGCCCAGTCCTCCCGACGGCGGATAGGAGCCATAGAGAACGTGGACCTCCTCGGGGTCCAGCGTTTGCACCAGCGCATCCACGAGCCGGGTCTTGCCGATCCCCGGCTCGCCTTCGATGAAGACGGTGTTGCCCTGACCCTTCTTCGCTTTCGCCCAGGCCGTGTGCAGCGCCTCGATGTCGTCCTTGCGCCCGTGAAGCTCCGTCTCTCGCCGCACGCGGATCTTGGGCAGTAGCTCCTTGCGCTTGCGCAGCAGGGGCTCGCGCTCCACCCACCAGGACGACTTCTCGGCCTCCTGCAGGACGGTGTGCAAGACATCGCTGGAGTCGAAGCGGTCTTCGGCCTTCTTTTGCAGCAACGTCGCCACGACCTCGGAGAAAAACAGCGAGACGTCCGGGTTTTGATCCGAGACGCGCGGCACCTCCTGCTTCACGTGCGCCTGGATCACGGACATCGCGTTGTCGCGCCGGAACGGGTTTTGGCCTGTGGCCAGCTCGTAGAGCGTGACGCCCAGCGCATAAAGGTCGGCCGCGGGGCCTACCTCGCGCACCTCGCACTGCTCCGGCGCGGCGTAATAGAACGAGCCGGCGAACTGTCCGGGCTGCGTCAGGGCTACGGACGCCTCCTGCAGCTTTGCGACGCCCAAGTCCATGATGCGCACGCGCTGGTCGTCGGTGATCATGATGTTGTCGGGCTTGATATCGCGGTGCACGATGCCGGCCGCGTGGATGGCGCCGAGCCCCGCTGCCGTCTGGACCCCGATCTCGCGCAGCAGCGCCTCGGGCACCGTGCCCAGCTCAGTGAGTAGCTGCCGCAGCGAGCGCCCCTCCACATACTCCATGGTCAGGAAGTGGCGGCGGTAGCCCTCGTAGTCGGCGGAGTCCACCCCGAAAGTGCGCACGACGTTCTCGTGCCGGATGCGCTGCCCGGCTTGCGCCTCCTGCTCGAAGCGGCGCCGCGTGGTGCCGACGGACAGCAGCTGCGGGTGCACCAACTTGAGCGCGACCTTCTGCCCGGGATCGAGCCCGGCCAC
The DNA here is from genome assembly GCA_027297745.1 of Planctomycetota bacterium. GTDB lineage: Bacteria > Planctomycetota > PLA2 > PLA2 > PLA2 > JAPUHK01. The sequence goes on from JAPUHK010000080.1 coordinate 8,140, forward strand.
GGCTTCCACCACTTCGGCCAGGTAGACCGTCCCCATCCCTCCCGAGCCGAGCTCGGACTGAATGCGGTACGACCCTAGCTCCGTCCCGATCACGCGCCTGCTCCCAAAGGACCGGGGATTCTAGCGGGAAGCGGGGGTCGCCTGCACGCCCGCGGCAACGCCTTCCGTTGGGTGACCATCAAGCCTGACGCGCCGCTATCCCTGCCGAAAACGCAGACGCGCCCGGAAGTCTACGAATCAGGAGCCGACGATAGCGCAGATCGGCGCCGCAGGAAAGTGTGCGGGCCGATGACGGCACCCTTGTGGAGCGTGACTCGGCAAGGCCGCGTGCGTGTAGCCGTCGTGCAAGCCGCCGATATGCGCGGTGGCGCGAACTTGCACGAATCCGTCAAGAAGTAGGGCCGCTCACGCGGTTGGGATTGACGAAATCGCTGCACCCGCATCGTCGATCTCCGAGAAGTGTTCCAGCACGATTCACTTCGCGTTCCGCGCAGCATGAGCGCCCGTCGTCGGGCGCGCTGCGTGCTACTCTTCTTGTGGAGAACGGGAGGGACTGCACAAGGGTCCTCGGGCTGGGAGAAGCTGATGCGTCGCACTTGCCTTTGTCTATTTGCACTAGCGTCGATCTGCCTCGCAGCTCCCAAGGCTTCCAAGGGTCCCAAGAAGCCCCCCGCCCCCATCGGCTCCCGCGCGGATCTGTCCGGGGCTCAGAGCTGGGCCATCCAGCTTCAGGGTGCCGACATCAACGAGCTCGTCGCGTCGAGCTACGACATCGTCGTCATCGACTACTCGAGAGACGGGACCGACGCGGGCGCGTACAGCCACGCCGAGATCGAGAGCGTGCGCAACTCGGGCAAGACCGTGCTTGCCTACCTGCCGTTGGGCGAAGCGTCGGACTTCCGCTTCTATTGGCAGGACGGTTGGACCGTTGGCCACCCCGCCTTCATCGGCTCCGAAAACCCGAACTACCCAGGGACCTACAAGGCCCGGTACTGGAAGCGCGCCTGGTGGAGGCAGGTGGTCCGTCCCCATCTCGACCGCATTCTCGACGCCGGCTTCGACGGGGTCTGCCTGGACAGCATCGACTCCTACTGGTTCTGGTTCCTGCAAGGCGAAGACCCTGTCGAGAGCGCGGATCGCATGGCCCAATTGGTACGCAAGGTCGCGGAGTACGCGCGTGCACGCTTGGGTGAGAGCTTCGTCGTGTGTCCCAACAACGGGCTGGCGATGCTGGACGACGCTTCGACGGAGTGGGCCGCCAACTACCTCTCCGACATCGACGCCGTAGCGGTGGAAAGCCTCTTCTACAACTACTTCAGCCAGGCGGACCAGGACTACCGTCTCTGGAAGCTGGAGCAGTTCGCCTCCGCCGGCACGAAGATCCTCAACGCCGAGTACATCGATCTGGCCCTGCTCGACGAGTACTTCGGCATGCTCGCCATGCAGAGCTTCGAGATCCTCGGCTACCCGGCCGGTTCGGACGCGCTGCTCGATGAGCTGATCGTGTATTGAGGCCCCACAGCGCGTTCTCCGGCGCCGTGCCAATACTCCACCTGCCGCGTGCTGTCCCTCTCGAAGACGTAGAAGCGCCCCGAACTACGGCGCCGCAGGAGAGTGCGCCGGCCGATGACGGCAGCGGAGCGTGACTCGGTAAGCGGACGAATCACAAACTCGCTGGGTAGCTATTTCGCGAGAACACGCTGCGCTCGCGCGCATGAAGCACTCTCCGGGATCTCGCGTAGCAGCCCTGCTACCGCTTCTCCCCGTGCTCCTCCCACGCCTGCATGATGTCGCGGTTGAGCGGGACGTTCTCAAGCATCGAGGCGCGGTACTCCTCGGGCGCGTGGTCGCGGGCGTCCATTAGCAGCCGGTGTGCCGCTTCGAGGTACGTGCGGTCTTTCGTCGCCTGCCAGAGG
>JAPUHK010000081.1 GCA_027297745.1 Planctomycetota bacterium
GCTCAGTTGTGACTTGCGCCAGGTCGTCCGCGATGTTGCCGTCCTCCGCATCCGCCTCCGCCCGCTCGGCGGCCAGGATCGCCTTCTCCCAGTTGCCCAGTTCGCCCACGGGGGCGCCGCGCGCCAGGCCGTGGAAGCGCGCGGCCTCTTGTAGCGCTTCGTTCACGCGCGCCGTGCTCTCGGCGACAAGCGCCGACTGGCCCTTCTGCCAGGCCATGTAGCCGCCACCGCCCAGCAGCACGGCCACGAGGATGCTGCCGCCGAGCGCCAGGGTCAGCACCTTTGCGCGCCGCGCGTCCTCCGCGCGGCGGCGTTCGGCCTTGGCCCTTACCTGGGCCGCCTCTGCGAGGCCGCGCGCCTCGACCGCGGCGAGGCGCGCGTTCTGTACGCGCTCGTCCACCGCGGCGAGGTACTGCGCCACAAGCTTCACGACCGCACTGGCGTCCGACGGCCGCACGCGCCGGCCCGGAGCCAGGCAACGCTTGCAGATCTCGATGATCTCCTTGTCGGCGCCGCACTTGGCAAGGCGCTCGAAGGCGGGGTCGAGATGGGCCTGCGAAGCCTCGACGATCACGTTCTCGTTCTCGCCGGTGTAGGGCGGCTTGCCGGTCAGGATCTCGCACAGGATCCCGCCCAGGCAGAACACGTCGGAGCGCTCGTCGAGCTTGTCGACGCTGCCCAGCGCCTGCTCGGGCGGCATGTAGGCGGGCGTCCCCATCACGGAGCCCACCAGCGACTGCGTGCCCGCGCTACCGCTGCGCAGGGTCTCGATGATGCTGATCTGGGACGCCTTCTCCTGAGCCGTGAGCTCGTCGGTGACGCCGCCCTGGCCCAACACCTTCGCGAAGCCCCAGTCGACGAGCTGCACCTCGCGGAAGTGGCCGATCATGACGTTGGACGGCTTCAGGTCGCGGTGCACCACGCCGCGCGCGTGGGAGTACGCCATGGTCAGGCAGATCTGCTCGAAGATGGCGAGGAAGCGGCGCCGGTCCTGCTTCGGGTCGTCGCGGTCCGACAGCTGCTTGGCCAGCGTCTCGCCCTTCACGAGCTTCATGGTGAAGTACGGGCGGTCGTCGCCCATGAGGCCGATCTCGTAGACCGGCACGATGCCCGGATGCTGCATCTGCGCGCCGATCTGCGCCTCTTCGACGAAGCGCTGGATCAGATCCTGGTTCCCCTTGTGGACCTCGAGCAGAACCTTCATGGCGACGTCGCGTCCAAGGTCCACGTCGCGACCCTTGAAGATCACGCCGACACCGCCGCGCGCGATCTCCCCGATGATCTGGTAGTGGCCTGTGTCCCGCGGCCGCCCCGTGATCTCGTTCGAGCGGGGGTTCACGACGGGCGTGCGCTCTTCGGGCACGTCCCTGAGGAAGACGCTGGATTTGATGCCGCTGAGGCGCTGGATGGCGGCCATGATGCTGCCCTGCCTAGGGCGCTTGGTGTCTTCCGGCTCCGCTCCACCGTGCGGGCCGCCGCCCTGTTGCCCGCCCGCCTCCTTGGGATCGTGTTCGCCAGGCATGTCGTCTCCGTCCCCCTAGAGGGCTGATTCTGACGGATTTCGGCCCGCGGAGCAAACGCCGGCCCCTCCTGCTGCACCGCTTTTGTTGGAGTTGCACCATTTCGCGACAGCCGGCGCGCGTGGTTGCTAGCGCGCGGGGACTGCGTGTGGCACGCCTACTGGCCGTAGGTGGTTGAGGCGACGGCGTGCACGGCCCAGGCCCGCGCGTCCGGTCCGACAAGCTCGACCGCGTCGATCTCGTTCCACCCCGAGCCGCGGCGCGTATCGAGCACCACGCGCACCTGCTTGACGCGATAGGCCGTGAGCGGAAACGACACTTCGAATACTCCCGGCGCTGCCGTAGGATCGCCGCCCTGCCACACGGCACGGCGCACGCCGCCGGTGTCCACGGTCTCCACGCGCACCACTGCGCCGGCGCTGAGCACTTCGTAGATGCGGACCTTGCTGGCGCGGAAGGCCTGCGCGTATGTGAGCAGGAGCCACTCCGCCCCGCCGCTGGCCGCCTTGCTGGCCCACGCGTTCACGCTGTCCCTGGCGGGATCCTTCGCGTCCGGCTTGCCCGTGGCCTTCATGGCGTCCCAGCTCGGCACTTTGGTCTGCCGCTCAATGGCGTTGGCCAGGATCCTCTTGACCGCGGCGTCCCGCTCCACGCCGTGCCACTGACGCGCGAAGGTGCGTGCGTCGGCGTCGCGGAACTGGCCGAGCTTCTTGGCCGCTGCCAGACGCACGGGCTGTTCCGCGGAAGAAGCGTGGCGGAGGGTGTCGAGCGCGGAAACCGCGTCGTTCGTGCGCAGCATGTAGACCATCTTCTGCCGGCCGCCCGCATCCCGTTCTCCTCGAAACATGCGTGCGAGGGCCTTGTTGCCGTCCGCGCCCGCGAGTTGCACGACGACCCGGACCGCAGACTGCCGGCGCCAGCGCTCCTGCATGATCCCGAGACTGCGCTCGACCGCGAGGCCCGTGTTCGCGTCGCCCACCTTGACCAGGTCCTTGAGCGCGGCGGCGCTCAGTTTCGAGTTGGGGTCGCGGGTCCCCACCTCCAGGAGCGCGTCGATAACCTCACTGTCTCCCTTGAAGCGTGCGTTCGCGAGCATCTTGAGCAGTCGCAGGCGTAACGAGACGGGCGCGC
>JAPUHK010000082.1 GCA_027297745.1 Planctomycetota bacterium
GCGCTTGTCGCAAAAGGCAAGCTCGTCGTGACCGACGCCCTCTATTCTCAGCCGATGGACCTTCTGGCCGGGAGCGCGCCGGCGGCGGACCGCAAGCTGCAGCTCTTCTCCATCCGCAACGGGCCGCTCTCCACCCTCCGCCTCGACATCGAGATCTTCGGGGACCGGAGCTTCCGGATCAGCAACAACATCGTGCGGGGCCACTTCAGTCCCGCCCTGAGGCTGCGCGGCACGGGCGCGGTCCCGGAGCCGGACGGCAGCATCTTCTTCCAGGACGTCCTGGTGAAGCTGGAGCTGACCAGCCTCAAGGTCGACCAGGGCGAGGTCCGCTTCGCTCCCGAGGATCCCTTCGCACCCCAGGTCCGCATCGCCGCGCACACGCGCATGCAGGGGTTCGACCTCGATGTCGCGCTCGAGGGCGCCCTTCCCGACGTCGAGATCTACGTCCAGACCAATCCTCCACTCCCGCCCCGGGATGCGATCATCCTGCTCCTCACCGGCAACACGCCGGAGCGGCTCGAGCAGAAGGGGGCCCGGGGGACCCTCATGCTCGCGGGCACCGTCCTCGGCAAGCGGCTGCTTTCCAAGGTGCAGGGGCCCTCCGATCCCGACGAGGAGAGCTTCCTCGACCGCTTCAACCTGGACATGGGGCGGGACATCAGCCTGAGCGGCGAGGAGACCATCGAGACGGAGTTCCGCGTCACGGAGCACTGGTACGCACGGGGAGAGCGTGACCGGTACGACGACTACAACTTCGGACTGGTCTGGAGGCTCCGCTTCCGGTGAGGGCGGTGCTCCTCGTCGTGCTCGTCGCCGCCTGCGCCGCGGCGCCAAAGAGCCCAGACACCCGGGAGGTGGAGGAGGGGGCGATCGAGCTCGTCGGGAACGAGCGGGTCTCGTCCAGCGAGCTGAAGGATTCGGCGAAACGGGAGCTGCGCGCCTTCTTCGGGCACGACCGCAGGCCGGCGGACGCCTCCGATGCCGCCTACTCCATGGAGCTCCATCTGCGCGAGGAGGGTCACGCCCAGGGGACCGTCAGCTTCCGGATCGAGGAGGACCGGGTGGTCTTCGAGGTCCACGAGGGACCCCGTGCCGAGATCGGCAGCGTCGTCCTCACCGGCGTGCGCGTCATGCGGGTCGAGGAGCTGCTCGAGTACTTCGACTACCCGGACCGGCCCCTCTTCCGCTTCCGCGAGGTTGAGGCAGGCGCGCGGAACGTGGAGCACCACTACCTGCTCGAGGGCCACTACCGTGTGAAGGTCGGCACGCCCGAGGTCCACTGGAACGAAGACCGGACCGTGGCCGACCTGACGATCGCCATCGAGGAGGGCCTTCGCTACGAGATACAGGCGGTGGAGTTCGAGGGGGTCGATCCAATCGACCTCGACCTGGTGGGTAAGCCTTTCCACGTGCGCCGGCCCGCACTGGCCGCAGCCAGCGTGCGGCGGCAGCTCCGCGACCAGGGCCGGCAGTTCGCCAAGGTGAAGGCCGAGGCGATCATCGACGAGGAGACCGGCGCGGTGACGATCCTGATCGTGGCCGAGCCGGGCCCCGAGGTGCGTCTCGGAAAGGTGACCATCCAGGGAAACGATCGCACGAAGACCAGGTTCGTACGCAAACGCATCCCCATCGAGGAGGGATCGGTGCTCACGCAGGATCTGCTCGACCGGGCGGCGGACAACCTCTACCGCACGCAGGTCTTCAGCTCCGTCCGCTCCCGGCTCCAGCCGACCGCAAACGACATCGCCGACCTCGTCATCCAGTTGAAGGAGGCGAAGGCGCGTAGCGTCGACTTCGAGCTGGGCTGGGGAGCCTACGAGCGCCTACGCGGCGCGGTGCGCTACCGCGACGGCAACATCTTCGGCTGGGGCCGGCGCTTCAGGACCGACTTGACGGCGAGCACGCGTGGCTACGGGGTCGAGGCCCGCATCGAGGATCCCTACCTGCTGAGCGAGCGGGACACCGTCCAGCTCGGCGGAGGCTATCGCTTCCGCGAGGAGCCCTCCTTCGACCGTAGCGAGGTCTTTTTCGACCTCTCGGTCCGGCACGTCTTCAGCGACCTCTGGACCATGCGCTACGGCTACGCCTTCCGCAACCAGAAGGCCAGCGACATCAAGGGCGCCATCGCACCGGCGGAGCAGGCCGGCTTCGTGAGCTCCGCGGGGCTCTTTGCGACCCTGCAGCGCGACAGCCGCGACAGCGTCCTCAACCCGAGCGAGGGCTCTTTGATGGTGTTCGGGGCCGCCTTCAGCGCACCCTTCCTCGGGGCGGACCTGGAGTTCGTCGGCCTCGACGCCTCCTGGTGGTGGTATCGACGGATCGGCCCACGCCACGTGCTCGGATGGGGCTTTCGCGCCCGGACGAAGGAGAACCTCGACGAGTCGCTCACGCTCCCCATCCAGGAACGCCTCTTCCTGGGCGGCCCGACCACCGTGCGAAGCTTCTTCCAGGACCAGCTCGGCCCCACGAACATCTCAAAGGAGCCCATCGGCGGCCTCACCTCGGTCTACGGCAGCGTCGAGCTCCGCTCGAGGGTCTGGGGCGACCTGCACACCGCCTTCTTCCTCGACGTGGGGGAGGTCAACGCGGGATCTTTCAGCCTCGATGGGGAGCCCGGATACGGGATCGGCGCCGGGCTCCGCTACATGCTGCCGGTGGGGCCGCTCCGGCTCGACGTGGCCTACAACCCCGGCGACCTCTTCGCGTCCAGCTCGCGCTGGGCGGTCCACTTCGCCTTCGGCTTCAGCTTCTAGCGGTGCGCCGTGGGGAGGTCTTTTGCCTCGAGCGATGCCTGGCGGCGTGATGGCGTGAGAACGGAGGCGCGCCGGTCGGTGCGAGAGCGCGCGGCCGCGCGGAGTGAAGCGACCGCGCCTACTCAGGCGGTGGTCGAACGGGCCGAGCTGCACGAAAAGCTCGTGCGTGAGCCATTGCGGCTGGAGGAGCCCTACCGGACGACGGTCCTGCTGCGCTACTTCGACGGTCTGGCGCCGCGCGAAATCGCGACGCGGTTGGGCGTCCCGGCCGCGACCGTGAGCACGCGCGTAGCCCAAAAACAATTTAGAATCTCCGGGCGAGAACGGGAGCTGTGGTCAACCCGGAGCTGATGGGAGACAGCGACAAGAAACGCGCCGGTCCCGAGTCCGTCGAGGCGGGCCTGAGGGCGGTCTTCGGCCGGAAAGGCGAGCAGGAAGAGCCGGAGAGCGTACCCGGCATCCTCGGCATGGACTCGGTGCTGCTGCGCGATGCGCCCGACGACGCGTTGCCGGTCCTCGAGGTCCGGCAAGGCGGCGACGAGGCGGTCGACGACCGCCGCTACCATGTCGTCGGCGAGATCGCGCGCGGCGGGGTCGGGATCATCTTCAAGGGCCTCGACAAGGACCTCGGGCGCGAAGTCGCGCTCAAGGTCGTGCGCGACGAGTACGCCGAGAACCCCGAGGTGCTCGAGCGGTTCATCGAGGAGGCGCAGATCGGCGGCCAGCTGCAGCACCCCGGCATCGTGCCGGTCTACGGCCTCGGCCTGCAGCCCGACGGGCGCCCGTACTTCGCGATGAAGCTCGTGAGGGGGCGCACGCTGGGAGCGATCCTCGGCGCGCGCAAGAACACGAAGGAAGAACAGCCGCGCCTGCTCGGCATGTTCGAGCAGATCTGCCAGACGATGGCGTACGCCCATACGCGCGGCGTCATCCACCGCGACCTGAAACCGAGCAACGTGATGATCGGCGCCTTCGGCGAGGTGCAGGTCGTCGACTGGGGCTTCGCCAAGGTGCTCGACGCGGACAAGCGCGCGCAGAAACCGCAACGGCCCGACGAGACCGTCGTCGCGACCGTGCGCTCGGGCGCAGACAGCCCGGACGCGACCGTCGTCGCCACCTTGCGCTCAGGCGAAGACCGCTCGCTGGCGGGGTCGGTGATGGGCACGCCCGCGTACATGCCGCCCGAGCAGGCGATGGGGCAGGTGGACGACGTCGACGAGCGCGCCGACGTGTTCACGCTCGGCGGCATCCTGTGTGAGATCCTCACCGGCAAGCCGCCCTATGTCGGCCAGACGGGCGAGATGCTGGCGATGGCGGCCCAAGGACGGCTCGAGGGCGCACGGCAGCGACTTGAAAGCTGCGGCGCCGACGAAGAGCTGGTCGAGATCGCGCGGCTGTGCCTCGCGCCGACGCCCGGCGACCGGCCTCGCAACGCCAACGCCGTCGCCCACGCGATCCAGGAGCAACTCGCCGCCACCGAGGAGCGCGCGCGCAAGATGGAGCTGGCCGCGGCAGAGGAGCGCGCGAAGGAGGTCGAGGAGCAGGCGCGGCTCGCCCGACAGGTCGCGGAAGCGAAAGAGGAGGAGGCCCGCGTCGCGAAGGAGAAGCGCGAAGCCCAGAAGGAGCGCGCGCGACAGAAGGAAGAGCGCAAGAGGGCGGAGTTCGAACGCAAGGCGCGCACGCGCTCCCTGGCGGTGGCGGCCGCGCTCCTGGTCGCGGTCACCGTCGGTGTCGGCGGCCTCCTGTACTCGCAGGGCGAAGCGACGGCGCGCGAGCGGAAGATCGAGTCGCAGGTCTCGTCCGCGCTGCAGCAAGCCCTCGAACTCGAGGGTCGTGGGAGGTTCTCCGAGGCCCTCGCCGCCGCGGAGGGCGCGCGCAACGTGGCGCAGGAGGCCGACCCGCAGACGCGGGAGCGCGTGCGCACCGCCGAGGCACGCATCAACAAGAAGAAGACCGACGCGGAGGCGGCCGCGAAGCGGCGCGCGAACGACGAGAAGCTGCTCGCCGAGTGGCGCACCTCTCTGTTCGGACGGACCTGGGGCGAACTCTATGCCGCGGCGGTCGCCGTCTTCCGCAAGTACGGTATCGACCTGGCCGATCCGGAAGCCGCGGCAGCGAGGATCCGCGCGTCCGACTACCATGCGGAGTTCGCGTCGGTTGTCGATTCATTGTCCTACGCCCTGAGGATCGAGCACGATCTGGAGGGCGATTGGCGAGCGCTCGTTCGCATCGCCAAAGAGGCCGACCCGGATCCGCTGCGGAACCGGTTGCGGGACGCGGGGGTCGAGTCCGATGTCGATGCCCTGCGCGCCATCATGGCCGACGGCGAGGCGCAGAACGAGCCCGCCCATACGCAGGCCCTGCTTGGCTACGCGCTCTACCATTGCGGGCGGTACCGCGATGCCATCGAGGTCCTGCGCAGGACCGTCCGTCTCCATCCGGACAACGACCTCGCCCACTTGCTCCTGTCAGTCGTGCTCAAGACCGTCCAACCTCCGCTCACGCAGGAAGCGGCGCGGCACGCAGCCGCTTTGGTTGCGCTGCGCCCGGGAAACGACCTCGTTGGGCTGCTCGCGGCTTTCTTCGCGAACGACTTCGCCGCGGCATTGCGGATCTGCGACGCGCTTCTCGCCAAGGACCCCGACAACGTGCTGGCCCTTCGCGAGCGCGGCTCCGCGCTCTCGGACATGGGGGACTGGAACGGCGCCGTGACGGCTCTTCAGGAGGCCACCCGGCTGAATCCGGGCGACTTCCTCGCGTGGCAGCGCCTTTTCGAGACACACTTACTCTCCGGAAACCCCCTCGCCGCGCTCGCCGCGGTCCGGGAGTCCGAGAAGTCCCTCGCCCCCACCCCGCACATTCGCGCCTACCAGCTCTTCAGCCACGGCTTGTTCCTCGCGATGAGCGGCGAGCACGAGAAGGGAATCGCGAAAGCCAGGGAGGCGGTCAATGCGGCGCCGGACTTCGCCCTCGCGCACTGGGGGCTCGGCAAGGTCCTGAGACGGGCGGGCCGTGCCGGGCCGGCGGCCGACGCGCTTCAAGAGGCCATCCGGTTGGAGCCCATCGCGGACGCGCACGCCGACCTCGGGATCGTCCTCACGGGTGACGATCCCGTCGCGGCGCTGTTCCATTTCCGCCAGGCGGTCGCATTGGACCCGACGCAAGCGGACCATCATGTCAACCTCGCGCACTTTCATCTTTGGCACCGCGGCGATCCCGACAGTGCGCTGCGGGCCGCGAACCTGGCGTTGCGCATCGACGGTAACAACGGACGCGCATGGATCCTGCTGGCCGAGTGCCATTGGCTGAAGGGGGAGATGGGCCCCTACGAGCGTTACTCACTACAGATCCATCAACTCAATCAGCGCTCGGCCGCGGCCAACATCAACCTGAGCCGGATCGCCTCGCAGCAGCGCGATTACGGCAAGGCCTTGACCTGGGCTCGACGGGCGCTCGCGCAGAGTGACGCCCAACCCAGCTACCACGGCTCCGTCGGTGACTGCCTGATGCACCTCGGTCGGTTCGCCGAAGGCCTGGCGGCGCTGCGCACGTGCATCGAGCAGGCACCGAAGAAGGGGACGGACGATCAGTACCGCAGCGAGTTCCGCGACCGGGTCACGGACCTGATCGACGTTTGCGAGCGCGTCGTCCCCTTCGAGGCGCGGAAGGATGCGATCGTCCAGGGCAAGCTCCAGCCGCAGGGCCCGGCACAAGCCTTGGCGTTCGCCGACTTGTGCTACCTCGTCGGCGCGTTCCCGCAGGCGGCAGCCTTCTACCAACAAGCTGCTCCCGCCGATCGATACGGCAGTGACCGCGCGGCGCACGCCGCCGTGCAGTCGGGACCGAAGGGGCGCGCCCACGCACTCGAGCTTCTACGTGCAGCGTACGAAGCGCTGAAAGGGCGCGAAGACGATGCCAGGGTCCGGCTCGTCCTGTGGGACTGGAAGCGAGCCGCGCTTCTCGCACCCGTGCACGATCCGATTCCGCTCGCCGAGCTTCCGGACGCCGAACGCGACGGCTGGGTGCCCTTCTGGAAGGACGTGGACGCGCTGCTGAAGCGCTCCCTGGAGGGGAAATAGTGTCGGACTACCGCAGCATCCTCGCCAAGATCGACTCGCGCGGACGGAAGGCGCCGCGCGTCCGGCTGCGCGAGACTCCCGAGGATCCGGGCGCGAAGCCGAAGGAGATCGCGCGCCACCAGACCGGCCGCTACGAGGTGGTCGGCGAGATCGGCAGCGGCGCCGTCGGAGAGGTCCTGAAGGCGCACGACGTCGACCTCGGCCGCGACGTTGCCATGAAGGTGTTGCGCGCGGAGCACCAGGGCAATGCGGAGCTGATCCGCCGCTTCGTCGAGGAGGCACAGGTCGGCGGCCAGCTCCAGCACCCCGGCATCGTGCCCGTCTACGAGTTGGGGCTGCAGGCGGACAAGCGGCCGTACTTCGCGATGAAGCTCGTGAAGGGGCGCACGATGGCCGAGCTGCTGCACGAGCGCAAGAGGCCGGCGGACCGGCGGCGGCACTTCCTGACCATCTTCGCCCAGGTGTGCCAGACGGTGGCCTACGCGCACTCGCGCGGCGTCATCCATCGCGACTTGAAACCCAGCAACGTCATGGTCGGTGCCTTCGGCCAGGTGCAGGTCGTGGACTGGGGCTTCGCGAAGGTGCTGCCGGCGGGCGGGATCGCGGACGAGGGGCTCGAGGTCGACAGCCCGCGCATCGCGACGGTGCGCTCGACCGACGACGGATCCAAGTCGATCGCCGGCTCGGTGATGGGCACGCCGGCCTACATGCCGCCGGAGCAGGCGCTGGGCCGGGTCGATGAGGTCGACGAGCGTTCCGACGTCTTCGCGCTCGGTGCGATGCTCACCGAGATCCTCACCGGCGGCCCCGCTTACGTCAGCGAGTCCGAAAACCTGCTGGTCCTGGCGGCGCGCTGCCAGCCCGACGATGCGTTGCAAAGGTTGGATGCGTGCGGCGCCGATCCCAGGCTCGTCGAGCTGGCGAAGAGCTGTCTGAGCGTCCTGCGCAAGGACCGGCCCGACGACGGGGCCGCACTGGCCGCCGGCGTCACCCGCCACCTCGCCACGGCCGAGGAGCGCGCGCAGCACTCCAAGCTCGCGGCGATCGAGGCGAGGCGCAAGGCGGCGGACGCGCAGGCCAAGGCGGCGGACGCGAAGGCAAAAAGCGAGGCCGCCCGGGCCGCGGCCGAGAAGGAGAAGGCGAAGGCGGAAAGGGCGCGGCACCAAGCCGAGCTCGCAGCGGCGGAGGCGGACCGTTCGCGCAAGACCCGCAAGCAGATGCTGATGCTGGCGGTCGCGGTCATGGCGGTCGTCCTCGCCGGCGGGGGCGCGTTCTGGTTCGTCGGCAAGGGCCGGCGCGCGCGCGCGCTCGAGATCGAGGCGCAAGTGAACCGCGCCATGGAGAAAGCCGGGTACTTCAAGGGTGAGCAGGAGTGGAGCGAGGCCACGCTCGCCGCACGTCAGGCGGTGGGGCTGGGCGGCGGCGCGCACGCGCAGGCCGTCCTGGATGCGATCGAGAAGGCGAAGGCCGAAGCTGACGCGGCCGCCGAGCTGCGGGGAAAAGAGTTGGCCTTTGTCGCGCTCCTGGAGGAGGTCCGGCTGCGGCGCGCCGATCATGTGGGCCTGGAGCGGCCGCACGAGTCCTACCTGCGCGCGTTCCGCGAGTTCGGGATCGACGTCGAGAAGCTGACGGTCAGGCAAGCGAAGCGGAAGATCCGCGCGATTCCCGAGTGGCGGGAGGTCGTGGGGGCGCTCGACGAATGGGCTTGGCTCCGCAGCGAGTCGTTGGCGGCCAAGCTGACGACCATCGTCAAGGCGGTGGATCCGGATCCGTTGCGCAACAAGCTCCGCGCCGCGCACGCGAGCGGAGATGTTCCTGAGGTAAGCGACAAGCTCCCGTTACGCACGATCTCGCTGGTGGGGGCCGCGCTCCGATCGTCGGGCGACCGGATCGGCGCCATCCGGTTCCTGCGCAGGATGCGGGAACACCATCCGGGCGACTTGTGGGTCAACCAGCGACTCGCGGGCCTCCTCGCACAGGAAGGACAGTACGCGGAGGCCGCGGGTTTCTCCGTCGCGGCGCTCGCGTTGCGGCGCGAGAGCGTCGCGATTCGGAGTCAACTCTCCGAGTCGCTCTGCAAGGCGGGAGAGCCGAAAGCGGCGGTGAAGTACAGCCACGACGCCGTCGCGCTCGCGCCGAAGGACGGTGTCGCGCGAGCGTACCTGGCAGCCGCGTTGGTGTGGGACGGGGACCGCACCGGGGGCTTGCGCGCCTACGAGGCCGCGCTGGCGCTGACGGAGGACAAAGCGGCCGTTCACCTGGCTTTCGGCAGGGCCTTGTCGGGGCTCGGGGAGAGTGATCTGCGGCTCGCGGCATTGAACAAGGCCGTCGCTGCCAGGCCCGACTACTTCGCGCAGGTGAGCCTCGGCGCGGCACTCCGCGACGCCGGCGATCTGAAGCGTGCGGTTGCAGCGCTGCGCAAGGCGGTCGGGCGGAATCGCGACGGGTACGTGGCCCACCAGGCGCTCGGAAACGCGCTCTACGGAATCGAGCTGCATGCGGAGGCCGTGAAGGCCCTACGCACGTGCATCGGGTTGCGTCCACGCGACTGGCAGGCCCACTACGACGTAGCGCAACCGCTGAACGCGCTGCGCGACTACGACGCCGCGCAGGCGGCGGCTGAGAAGGCGCTCAAGCTCGCCCCCACCCGGGCGGAGCCGCACCTCAGCATCGGCTTCACCTTGCTCGGCCAGGGCGAGCTGCGTCCCGCGGCGAAGGCGTTCTACAAGGCCCTTCCCCTCGGTGGCGTTGCCTACCAGGGCCTGGGATACGCGCTCGCGGCCATGGGAGATCTCGAGCAGGCGGAGATCGCCACGCGCGAGGCGGTGCGCCTCGATCCGAACAACGCGGTCGCGCTCAACCACCTCGGGCAGCTGCTCGCGCAACGGGGAGACTTCGAGGGCGCGGCCGGGAAGTTCAGCGCCGCCAACGCGCAACTCGCCCTAGCGCGGATCGTGGCCAGGAACGACCCCGCGGCCGCGTTCGAGATGCTGGAAAGCGCGCGGAAGGCGCCCGGCGCGATGCGGGTCATGGGACTCGTGCGGATGGGGATCGACGACCTCGACGGCGCCGTCGAGATCCTCCGTGAGGCGCTCGCGGACGAGATCAAGTCGAGCGCGGTGTTCTCGTTCGACTTGATCAACCACCGAGCGTCGACGTGGTTCCACCTCGGCCACGCATACATGCGCAAAGGGGAGCTCGAGCAGGCGCTCGCGGCGTTCAACAAGAGCGACGACCTCGGGGAGAGCGGGCCGCACTGGACGAAACCGACGTCCCTGCTGATCGGCGAGTGCGAGGAGCTGCTGGCGGCGGAGGACACGATCACGCTCGCGAAGCGGCGGTACTACGAGCGCAAGTGGGCAGAGTCGGTTTCGCTGTTCGAGAAAGCGTTCGATGAGGGCGTGGAGGGCGAGCGTCTGGTCGCGGCGCGTGCGGCGGCGCGGGTGGGGCAGCGCGACAAGGCGTTTGCGTGGCTCCATGAGGGGTTGAAGAGGATCGAGCAGCGGCTGGATTACCGGGCCGTGGACGAGCGGCGAGAAGCACGCGGCACGCTGCTGGAGCTGTTCGACCTGCCGGACTTTCGGCCGTACCGCAGCGAGCGCCTGCTGAAGAGGATTCCGGAGCCCGAGCGCGGCGAATGGCGCGCCTTCTGGGTCAAGCTGCGGCTGGCGCTCTTGAAGCCACGGCCCCTGAGCTGAGGACGTGTGCAGGTCGGGCCCGCCTTCGTCAAAGGAGGCCGCCGGCCGTACTTCGTTGCACTACCGTGCGATACGGATGATGAGAGTGGCGACCCCGGCAGGATTCGAACCTGCGACCCCCGGTTTAGGAACCCGATGACCCGGCCAGTGCTACCAAGGACTTACGGCTGCGAGTTGTCCATGGTGCGTATCAGGGAGGCGTCTGATTGCAGCTGCCTGACGTGGCCGACAAGAGGGCCCCGTCGCACTTTCCTGCGGCGCCGATCTGCGCTAGTGTCGTCTCCTGACTCGTAGACTTCGGGGGCGCGGCTACGTTTTCGGGAGTTTTCTCAGACGGAGCCTAGCCCATGCGGTCGTTCCCGTCCCGTCGGACGCGCCCCGCCCGCACCCGGTCGCCGGGGACGGCGACCCATGTCTTGACGCCGGTCTTCGTGACGGCGCGCTCGAGCTCAGGGACGCACGGCACTTCCATGGCCGCGTAGCTCAACCGCCCGAACAAGCGCTTCGCTTGCTTGCGGTCGAGGAAGTACAGCGACCGTTGGTACCGCTTGTCGACCAGCGCAGCCTTGCGCGGGTTGGGATCCAGGTCGAGGGGCACGACGGCCAGGTAGCGCTGCCCCGTTCGGTAGAGACGGATGCTCGTCGGGGCGCGTGGCAGGAGAGAGAACCCCCGGATGGTCACCGTCGTGTCCGACCGCTCGCCGACCGGGAACGCGCGGAGGTCGTAGAGCCCAGGCGCGTGCTGCGTCAGGAGGAGCGGGTCCCGACGAGGAGTCCGACGGCGCGTCTCGAGGTACTTCTTGTTCGCCAGCTTCGGCGGCTCCGGGGAGGCGACGAGGCGCCGCCCCTGGTGTTCGATCGAGGCGTCCGTGATCGCCATCACGGAGGAGATCACCAGAGGCGTGTAAGCTTCGATCGTTCCGGCGTTCTTCTTCGCGCGGAACGAGACTCGCACTTCCAGCGACACGACGTCGCCCCACATGCGCAGCACAGTGAAGTGCTCGGTCTTGTGGGCGAGGTTCTTGCCGCTTTCGAGGTCGGGCGGGGCGCACTTCGAGCAGTACGGCTTTGCGCAATACTTGCACTCTGCCGGTCGCGGTGCGATGCGCTCTCCCGGCTGAATCCCGCGGCGCGACGTCCCGTCCTGGCCCCAGGCCGACGTGGCACAGATCAAAGTGACGCTGAGCGCGGCGAGGACTCTCATGGCGCACCTCCCGTTGGATCCAAGATACCGCGGATCGGCCGCGGGCGTTGCCCTATCCCGCGGTGGCCTCCTCGATCTCGTGGAGCGCGCCTGGAGGTCCTGTCGGACAAGGCGGATGTGGGCGCCGCCAGCTTCAGCGACTCCTGGAGCCAGCGCTCCATCTCCTTCCATCCCGTGGAGGGTTCGCCGGGAAGGCCGCCCCAACGCACGCGCCCTGTGGGGGAGCCCTAGGGGCTCAAGTGCTGGCCGACGAAGCGGACCCACTGACGGTGGTCGTCTGGGCCTAGGGGCCCGAGGATCTTGCGATAGCTGCGCTGCAAGCCGGGCGGAGCGGGCTCGACAGACTCGTAGCCGAACTCCGTCGGCCCGGATTCGTGTGCATGGTCGGCGTCGCGGACCGCGCCGGCTTCGCCTCTGAGGACGCTGAGGATCAGCCTCTTCGCCTTGTCGTGGTCACCCTTGAGCGGCGCGCTGCCGAGCGCCGTCCTCGTGATCGCCACGGAGAGCTGCCTGCGATCCTCCAGCGGTCCGTAGGTGACCCCGACCTCGTGGACGAGCTCGGCGCGCGGGTGCTCCACCCACCACCACCACGGTTTCTCGTGTTCGAACCCGCGTTCGCTCATGCCGTGTCCCTACCGTCGTAAGCCGACGTGCCGAGCATCGTACCAAGCGCGGTCGCGCTGTAGTCGCCGCGACGCTGGATCGAGAGGGGTAAGGTCGAAAAA
>JAPUHK010000083.1 GCA_027297745.1 Planctomycetota bacterium
TCTGGGACGCGGAGTCGGGACAGACCACGGCGGTGTTGTCCGGGCACTCGGACCCGGTCCATGCGGCCGCCTTCAGCCGGTACGGAACGCGGCTCGTGTCCGGCTCGTTCGACGGGACGCTGCGGGTCTGGGACGTGGACACGGGGACCGTGCAGATCGTCTTGCTGGGCCACGACGATCCCGTGCGCGCGGCCGCGTTCGACCGTACGGGCGCACGCATCGCGTCCGGCTCGGCCGACGGGACGATCCGCATCTGGAACAGCGACCGCGGCGCCGACGTGGTCGTGCTGCGCGACGAGGATGACCTGATCTCCTCGGTGGACATCGATCCGAGCAGCCAGCGCGTGCTGTCCGGCTCCGCGGTCGACGGCACCCTGCGGGTACGGGACGCCACCACGGGCAAGGAGATCCTGACCATCGAGGGCGAGAGCGGAGGCGTTCATTGCGTGGCCTTCAGCCCCGACGGCGCGTGGATCGTGACGGGCGGCGAAGAGGACTCGACCGGCCGCATCTGGAACGCCTTCAACGGGCAGCCCGTGGCCACGCTGGAAGGTCATGAGGCATCGGTCACGTCCATCGCCTGCACCCCGGACCGCAAGTACGTGGTCTCGGGCTCGGACGACCACACGGTGCGCATCTGGGACGCGCAGACGGAGAAGTGCTTGAAGGTCCTGGAGGAGCACGAGGACCGCGTGTCCACGGTGGCCTTGAGCCCCGACGGGAGCCGCATCGCCTCGGGCTCCTTCGACAAGACGGTGCGCATCTGGGATACCGCGACCGGAAAGGCCCTGCACGCCCTGGGGCCCCACGATCGCGAGGTGCATTGCGTCGCCTTCGACCCCACGGGCAAGCGCGTCGCTTCGGGATCGCGGGACCGCACGATCCGTATCTGGAACGCCGAAACGGGCGCGCTCCTGCTCACCTTGCAGGGCCACGCCGGAACCGTCAGCTCCGTCGCTTTCAGCCCGGACGGGACGCGTCTGGTGAGCGCCGGCCACGACAAGACGATCCGCATCTGGAACGCGCGCTCCGGCGTGCTCCTGTTGCGCCTGCGCGCGCACGACGGCTGGGTCACGTCCGTGGCCTTCAGCAAGGACGGCAGCCGCATCGCGTCGGGCTCGTACGACGGGACCGTGAGGATCTGGCAGACCACGCAGGGTCGTTGACCGCCGCTGTCTGCCCTCCGCCCGCCCCCTGTCGGTTCTCGCACCCCGACCGATGCGAGACGGGTTGCGGATGACGGACGGCAGCTTGCCGCAGCCGAGCCGCTACGGCTTGGGCTTCGGCTTGTGGACGAGGGGGTAGCCGGCATCGCCGGGCTTCTTGCCGTCGATCGAGAGCACGCGCACGCCCTTGGGCACTTCGCTCAGCTTGACCACGGACAGCCCGCCTACGGACTTGCGCACGCGCGAGCCCGCCGCCTTGGCGTTGGGAACATACGTGGGCTTGGCGGGGATCTCGCCGCTAAAGAGCCGCTGCACCCAGTAGCGCTGCAGCTTCCTGTGCGTCATCTTGTAGATCGTGTCCAGGAGCACTTGGCTCTCGGGCGACCCGCTGCGCGGCAGAAAGAGGATGCAGCGCTTCTTGTGGGGCCAGAACTGCCGCTCCATGCGCAGCAACGCGCGCAGGTCGTTGAACGAGATGTTCTTGACCGGGTTCTTCTCGTTGACGATGACCGCGACCGGGACGTCCTTCAGCTTTTTATCCTGGGCGGTCGCGAAGGGGGCGCACCAGGTCCCCACGGCAAGCGCCGCCAGGAGGAGTCTCGTCGCCGTGCTGCTCATCAGAAGACCCACGCCAGCTGGAAGCTGATCCTCCAGAAGTCATCTCTGGTGATCACTCCGGCACCGTCCCGGAACTGGGCCTCGCCGTATCCTACGTCCAGCTTCATGGCCGCGTTCGACACGAAGTCGATGCGTACTCCCAACACCGCCTCGGTTCGGTCCAGATCGCGATTGAACGGCGCGAAATAGGGATCCCCGGGCGTCCCGTCGAAGTAGTCGACGCGGGCGTACGGTGTCCACGTGTCGTCGATCTGGTACGCGATCTGGATGTAGCCGGCGTAGTGGGCGTATTCCACCCCGTTGGAGTTGTCCTCGTTCGTCAGGCAGGCGCCCTCGGCCAGGATGTACCAGGGACCGTGCCGGTACTCGATGTAGGTGGTGACGATGAGCTCGTCCATCGTCTGCGGCCGGGCCGGGGTCCCGGCCGGGTTGTTGGGCAGTTCCTCGTAGCGGATGTGCGCGCCGAAACGCAGGCCTGGAACGCGCGCCGCGGGCAGGAAGCTGACGTTGAGGTCCACGGCCTTGTTGCCGTTCTTGTCGGAGACCTTCTGGGGGTCCGTCGGAACCCGGCCACGGCCGTTCGAAACGATGAAGATCCACTCGAAGATCCCCTGGCCAAACGGTAACTGCCCGCCTAACTCGACGCCCGCGTTGTGCATGGGCATGAACCCGCTGGACTCGAAGCGCGCCATGTAGGGGCGCGTTACCGAGATCTCGAGGTACCGCCCGTGGTGGTACTGCCGGTTCCAGCGCGAGATGGCGTTGTGCTCGAGGCCGATCTTCACGTACAGCGCGTCGCTGAAGGCCCAGGAACCCCACAGCCGCTCCTGGTCCCAGCGCACGTTATCCGCCTGCGCGCCGGGGCTTGCCTTGAGCACCGTCTCCGAGACGACCGTAAAGTGGTCCCCCACGCGTCCGGAGAAGAAGAAGCTCATGCTGCCGAGGAAGAACGAGTTGCTCGAGCGGTTCGCAGGCTCCGGATCCGTGTACGTCCAGCCGACGTCACCGAAGATCTGGAGCGTGGCGACGATGTTGCCCTTCTCGTAGACGAGGCCCAGGCCTGCGCCGGCGACCTCCTCGTCGGGCTCGTCGTCCTGGGCGGCTAGCTGCCGCTCGAGCTCCTCGACGCGCTGCTCGAGGCCGGACTTCTCCTCCTCCGCAGCGGCCACACCGCTGAACAGGAACAGGAATGCTACGAGCCACAGGAATCCCGACCGCGCCATCCTCACAATGCTCGTGATTCGCCTGACAATTTCAAGGACGGAATTTCGCGGGCTCAGGCGAACCGGCGCTTCACCAGGGTCAGCTCGTTCCCGGTGTCGTTGTAGCGCACCTCGTCCATGAACGTGCGGATCAGCAGCATGCCGCGTCCGCTGGCCTTGCCGAGGTTGCTCGGGTCGGTCGGGTCGGGCAACTTCGAAGGATCGAAGCCCTTGCCCTCGTCGCGAATCACGCAGATCCCCTCGGTGCGCGAAACGCGCGCCGTGACGTGCACGCGCCGGCCGGCGTACGGCGGCGTGACCCGGCGCCGCTCGATCTCCCTCAGGTAGGCCTCCATGCCCCCTTCGCGCAGCTCGGAGCTGACCTCGAGGTTGCCGTGGTGGATGGCGTTGCTGAGCGCCTCGTCGAACGCCATGCCGAGCTGCAAGAGCCCCACGGCGTCGCAGATCTCCATGCGTGAGAACTCCTGCTTCAGGTGGCCGATCACGGGCTGGATCTGCGAGATGTCGTTCTCGAGCACGAAGCGGACCTCCGTCTCCGTCAGGCCGGTGAACGCGGCTTCCCCGACGAGCGCTCCGGCAACCCGCAGCACCTTCGCTACGGTGCGCGCCAGGTCGGTGCTGAGGTACGCTTTGGGTACGTAGCTGGCCGCGCCGCGCCGCAGCGCCTCGGCGGCGATCTCCTCGCTGCCGTGCGCGGTCATGAGGATCACCGGGATGGAGGTCCGCTCGCGGATCGACTCGACCAACTCGAGCCCGTCCATGTCCGGCATGCGCAGGTCGGTGACGACGATGTCCGGGGTGGCGCGCTCGATCGCGGCCAGGGCCTGGCGGCCGTCGTTCGCGTAGACGACCGTCAACCCGGCCTGGTTCTCCAGAAGCGTCCCCGCCAGGAGCTGGTCGACCTTGGCGTCGTCAACGACCAGTGCGGTTGTGATGGTCGCCTCCGCTGCGTTCCGCCAGTGCCGTCAGCGCGGGCACGAGCTGCTCCAGCTGTCGTTCGAGCAGCGCCCAGGCCTGGTCGACGCCGCCCAGGTCGCCGCCCTCCCCCATGCACTCGAGCGTCCAGGCCGCGTCCACGGTGCTCTCTGCGCCGACGACACCCGCCGAACCCTTGAGCGTGTGGGCCGCGTGCTGAAGCTCCGCTCCGTCACTGTGGGCGATCGCGTCGCGGATCGACTGCATGAGGCGCGGGCGCTCCTTCAGAAACAGCTTCACGAGCTCTTGCAGCACTTCCCGGCTGCCTCCGGTGCGGCGCAGCGCCCCTTCCTGATCGAAGAGCGCACTCTGCGCGGACGCTTCTACCTCCTTGGCCTCGGCCGGAGGCAAGCCGGAGGCCAGCCCCTCGACGGCGTCGTAGAGCTCCTGGGCCTCGATCGGCTTGGCCAGGTAGCCGTCCATGCCCCCTGCCAGGCAGCGCTCGCGATCTCCTTTCATGGCGTGCGCGGTCAAAGCCAGGATCGGAATCCGGCCGCCGGTCTCCCGCTCCCGTTCGCGGATCGCCGCGGTCGCCTCGAAGCCGTCCATCTCCGGCATTTGCACGTCCATGAGCACGACGTCGAACACCTCGCTCGCGAGCGCCGCCAGGGCTTCCTTCCCGCTGCCGGCGATGCGCACCGAGTGCCCGCGTTGCTCGAGCAGCCGGGTGGCGACCCTCTGGTTGACGACGCCGTCTTCGGCGAGCAGCACGCGCAGCGGCCGCGCCACGCGCCCTGCAACCTCCCGCTGCGGCGAACGTTCGGCCTCGACGCCGCCGAGCGCACCCGCGATGGCATCCAGGAGGTCGGAGTGGCGCACCGGTTTGATCAGGCAACGCGCGATGCCCAGCCAACGCGAGCGCGCCGTGTCGTCGATGCCGGCGGAGGACAGGATCAAGAGCGGCGTGTCCCGCAGCTTCGCCTGGCCCCGGATCTTCTCGGCCAGGGTGAAGCCGTCCATCTCCGGCATCATCACGTCGAGCAGCGCGATGCGGAACGGTTCCCCGTCCGCGACAGCGCGCTCCATCTCGCTGAGCGCCGCGTCCCCGTTCGCCACCGCCGCGGGCCGCATGCCCCAGCCCTTGAGCATCTCCTCGAGGATGCGGCGGTTGGTGGCGTTGTCGTCCACGATCAGGGCGTGCAGGCCCTGCAGCGCCTTCGGGCTCGTACGCGCCGCGGCGTCCGCGGCGACCTTGAGCAACGCGGTGAAGTGGAAGGTGCTGCCGGATCCGACCTCGCTGTGCAGCCAGATGCGCCCTCCCATGAGCGCCACGAGCTGCGCGCTGATGGCCAGGCCGAGCCCCGTCCCACCGTACTTGCGCGACATGGAGCTGTCCGCCTGGCTGAAGGCGTCGAAGATTGCGGCCCATTTGTCTTGGGGGATGCCGGGGCCCGTGTCCTGGACGCTGAAGTGCAGCAGCGCCTCGTCCGTCGTCACGAGCTCGGTCTCCAACTCGACCACGATCTCGCCCTTTTCGGTGAACTTGATGGCGTTGTCGACCAGGTTGACGATCACCTGGCGCAAGCGGCCGGCGTCGCCGACGAGCCCGTCGGGCACGTCCGGAGGGACGCGGCACAGAAGCTCGACGCCGTTCTGCGACGCGCGACGCCCAAGCGTCTGCAGCGTGTCCGCCAGCGCGTCCCGCAAGCGGAAGGGCACGCTCTCCAGCTCGAGCCTGCCCGCCTCGATCTTGGAGAAGTCCAGGATGTCGTTGAGCAGCCGCAACAGCGCGGTCGCGGATTGCTTCACCAGGACCAGGTTCTCGCGCTGCTCGAGCGTGACGTCCGAGGCGAGCACGAGGTCCGTCATCCCCATGATGGCGTTCATGGGCGTGCGGATCTCATGGCTCATGTTGGCCAGGAACTCGCCCTTGGCCCGGTCCGCCTCTTCCGCGACGCCGATCGCCTCCTGCAGCTCCTTCTCGGAACGACTGAGCTCCTCGTTCGACGTCACGAGCTGCTCGGTGCGCATGTGGACGCGCCCCTCGAGCTCCCGCGAGGTGCGGCGCAAGCGTCCGATGACGAGCGCCAGCACGGCTATGCCGAGCGCGCCTAACACGGCCACCAACAACAGGGTCTCCCACAGGGCCGCGGTCGACTCTGCGGCGCGCACCGGCAACATGACTTCCAGCACGCCCCGCACCTCGCCCAGCTTCCAGTCGTCCTTCGGCGTCTTCTCGTGGTTGTTGTGGCAGTCGATGCAGCTTGCACGCATAAGGTCCGCGGTCGCGTAGCGGAGGGAGGCCACCCCATCGACGTCTTCGAACCTATGGAAGGCCGTTGCAGGGTTCTTCTTCAGAGCCTTCCACGCTTTCATGACGAAGGGGTCGCGCTGCTTCTTCTCGCGCCACTCCTTCTCGCGCCAGGGAAAGGGGTACGGACTGTAGAGGTCCGAGCGGACGTCGGAGCCGCCTTGCACGCCGATGGTCTTGCCGAGCCGGATGCTGAATGTAGCGGGCAGCGGAATCGAGCCGGGCTGGTTCTGGAAGTCATGGGTGACCACTACGGGCGGGTCCAGCTTGCGCACGACCTCGACCACGTCGCGCGTGTACAGCGTGCGGAACGTGGCCAGCGCCTCCGAATAGGCCTTGGCGCTCTCCAGCGCGCTGTCCTCGACGATGCTCGCGTGGACGTGCGTCTGGTGCCAGAGCAGGAGGCCGCCGCCGAGAGCAAACAGGATCGCAAGCACGAGCACCGTCCGCTCGCGCACGAGGTGCTTCAGCCGCCCTACGACACCGCCAGGGGGACGGCCGCCTTCCTGCGGCCCAGGTTGAGCCCGCTCCTCGCTACCCATCTCTTTTAGCCGCTCGCCGGACCGGACTATAGAGGACCCGATGGATGCGGGGCGAGTCAAGCCCCGACCGGGATCCGGCCCGGCGGGCGGGCTAGAAACGCGTCACGCTGGAGAAGTTGAAGTCGCGGATGCGCATCGCCGGCAAGAGCATCTTGGTGCGCTCCATCGTGATCGCGTCCTGGGGGACGGTATAGGCCTCGACCTGGTTGAACGCGCGCAACGGGCTCTCGTGCCAGCGGAAGTTGATCAGCCCGTTGGTGATCTCGCCGTTTTCGACCAGGAAGGTGCCGTCGCGGGTCATGCCGGTCAGTGTCAGGTCCATCGGGCTGACGGAGCGGATGTACCAGAAATTCGTGACCAGGATGCCGCGCTCGGTGCCCTGGATCAGCTCGGCCGTGTCGCGCGCCGGCTCGGGTGCCGATAGGTGCGGCGCGTCCAACCCGTAGCTCGGCGCCACGCCGTGCTGCTTGGCCGTGTAGCGGTCGTAGCTCAGCTCTTTCAGCACGCCGTTTTCGAGCCACACACGGTCGTTGCTCGGCAAGCCCGAGCCGTTGAACGACGCGCCCAGCAGGTGCGGCTCATCCGGGCGGTTCTGCAGCGTGAGGCGCTCGTCGACTACGCGCTCGCCGAGCTTGCCGCTCAGCGCGCTCGTGCCCCGGTAGTACCCCTTGGCGCCCAGCGTCCACTGGATCGGACCCAACAACCCGGCGACGGCCGCCGGCTCCAGGATCACGGTGTAGCGGCCGGCGGGCACTTCCTTCGGGGCTGCGGAGCGGCGCGCCTTGTGGATCGCCACCCGGGAACGCTCGATCACCTGCAGCTCGTCGATCGAGCGATCCGCGTTCTTGACCCAGCCGCTCGAGTCCGCACCCGTCGCGGTAAGGCTGAATTCGGCGCGGCTGCGTTGCTCGTACGCGAACAGCCCCGTGTCCGCCGCGACACCCGCGGCGCTCACGTAGGCGGAGACGATCCCCGCACCCTGCAGCCCGGCCGACTTGCATAGCTTGATCGCTTCCGCGGCTTCGGCGATCAGCCGCTGCGGACCGGCCTTGGCGGTGGCCGCGTTGAACGTGGAGCGCCAGGTGTACTGCTGCTCACCGAGGGGCGGCAGGTACTCCGGATCGGGCGGCGAGACGCGCGCGATGCGCTCGGCGCGCTCTACCGCGCCGGCGATCGAACCGTCCGCGAGATCCGTCGTGCTGCTGCTCCCCCGGCGCGCGCCGAAGGCCACGGACACGGTCACCGAGTAGCGCCGCGTGTTCACGTTCTGGACGATCTGGTTGTTGGCGAAGCGCGTCGTCCCCCCCGTCCGGTCGCGCAGCGAGACGATCGTGTGGTCGGCCTTGGAGGCGTTGAGCGCCACCTGGGCCATGCGGCGGAACTCGTCGCGCTCGATCACGACTTCGCCCCCCCACGCATGACCTCGATGCCGCGGTAGCGCGCCGGCGAGGCAGCGTGCGTCATCCAGCCGCTCTGGCCCGGCTGCCCCTTGCCGCATGTAATGAAACCGAACCGGCGCCGGTGCGCGGCGTCGGCCACGGCGTCGCAACTGCCCCAGAACTCCGGCGTGATGCCGTGGTAGATCACGTCGCGCAGCATGTGCTTGCGCTTGCCTTTCTCGATCAGCCAGAAGGCGTCGCCGCCGAACTGGAAGTTGTAGCGCTTCTGGTCGATGCTGAACGAGCCGCGCCCCTCGATGTAGATGCCCTTCTCGACGTCGCCGATCATGTCGTCGAGCGTGCCTTGGCCCGGCTGCAAGCCGATGTTCGAGATGCGCACGATCGGGATCGACGACCAGCTGTCCGCACGGTTCGAACCGCCCGAGCGCTTGAGACCGATCTTGGGCGCAACCTCGCGGTTCGTGCTGTAGCCGACGAAGCGGCCCTCGCGCACGATGTCCCAACGCTGGCCCAGCACGCCGTCGTCGTCGTAGCCCGTAGCGGCCAGCGTGCCCGGCTCCGTGTTGTCCGCCACCAGGTTGACGTGCTTGGAGCCGTAGCGGAAG
This sequence comes from Planctomycetota bacterium, assembly GCA_027297745.1. GTDB lineage: Bacteria > Planctomycetota > PLA2 > PLA2 > PLA2 > JAPUHK01. The sequence continues at coordinate 8,781 of JAPUHK010000083.1, forward strand.
CGGCCGAGCTTGTCCGTCGTCAGGAAGCTCGTACCTGCGTAGTTGGCCTCGTAGCCCAGCGCGCGGTCCAGCTCGGTCGCGTGCCCGCAGGTCTCGTGGATCGTCAGCGCGAGATGCGCGGGGTCCAACACCAGGTCGTAGGCGCCCGCACGGACCTGCGGCGCCTTCACCTTCTCGACCGCTTCGCGCGCAACGCGCGGCGCCTCGTCCAGCAGCCGCGCGTCCTCCACCAACTCGTAGCCGGTGCGCAGGTACGGGGTCAGGAACGTGCGCGACGCGAACTTGCGCCCGTCCACCGCCGTAGCGCCGATGCGTCCGTTGCTGGCCAACAGATCGAAACGGATGCGTGAGCCTTCGGTGGAGGCGAACAGCTTGTGGTCGCGTTGGACCCACACGGAGCCGCGGCTGCGCTTTATGCCTTCCACCTTCTGCATGATCTCCATGGCCTGCAGCAGCAGCTCGGTCTTCTGCTCGAGCGGGACCGTGAAGGGATCGATGCGGTACGGAGTCACGACATGGTCTTCGTGCACGGGCTCCGGCGCGAGCCTCACGGGGTCGTTCGTGAGCACCGAAGACCCTTTCGCGATCTCGATCGCCAGCACCGTCACGCGCCGCACCTCCGCTGGCCGCATGTCGCAACTCGCGGCGAAGCCCCAGGCGCCGCCGTACAGCACGCGCACGCCGTAGCCGCCGCCGAAGCTGTCGCGCACACCGGAGATGCGCCGGTCCTGACCGCGGACGCTTTGCCGCCACGTGTTCAGCATGCGGAAGTCACCGTACTGGGCGCCGGACTTGCGGATGCGCTTCAGCGCGATCTCCGCAAGGGCATCCCATTCGTCGACGGGCACGGCGCCGGGCGTGGCGGGAGGCGGCGCGGAAGCACAACCGCCGAGATAGGCGGCGGCCGCCCCCGCGGCCCCGTACTGGACGAATTGACGGCGGGAAATCGGCTCCATGCCGCCAGCCTACCGGGCGTGCGGTCGGCACCGCAAGCCGCTAGCGGCGGTTGCTGATCGCGTCGATGGCGGCAGGCAAGGCGGCGAGCAGCGGCAGGCGCTGCTTCACCGGCGGCGGACGGCGCCGGACGCGGCCCGGCGCTCGCTCGGGGCGCCGGCCACGACGCGTTCGACCTTGACGGCGCTGAACTTGAACTCGGGGATCTTGCCGTCCGGATCGAGCTTCTCGGAGGTCAGCACGTTTGCGGCAGCCTCGCGGAAGTGGAAGGGAATGAAGATCGATCCCGGCTGCATGCGGTGCGTCTCGCGCGCCTTGAGCCGGATCGACCCGCGGCGCGAGCTGACCTGCACGAGATCTCCCTCGACCACGCCGAGCTTCTGCAGGTCCTCGCCGAGCATCTCCACGATCGCTTCGGGCTCGATCGCGTCGAGCGTGCGGGAGCGACGCGTCATGACACCCGTGTGCCAGTGTTCGAGCATGCGGCCGGTAATGAGCACGAAGGGGTACTCCTCGTCCGGCAACTCCTCGGGGCCGCTCTGCTGCACTGGCACGAAGCGCGCCTTCCCGTTCTCGGTCGGGAAACCGTCTCCGAACATGACCACGGTGCCGTCCGAGTTTTCCGGGTCGTCGCAGGGGTACAGCTTGCCGCTGAGCCCCAGGTTCTCGTAGGTCAGGTTCTTGTACGCGCCACCGAGCTCGATCATCTCCTGGAAGACCTCTTCCGGATGCTCGTACGGCATGGGGTAGCCGATCCGCGTCGACAAATCGCAGATCACCCGCCAGTCCTCGCGCGCCTCGCCCGGCGGCGTCAGCACGGGCCGCACGACCTGCACGCGGCGGTCGGTGTTCGTGACCGTACCGAGCTTCTCGAGCGCCGACGACGACGGCAAGATCACGTCTGCGAACTCCGCCGTCTCGGTCAGGAAGATGTCCTGCACGACCAGGAAATCCAGGTTGGCCAGCGCACGCCGCACCTTGTTCGTGTTCGGGTCCGAAAGGAAGGGGTTCTCCCCCACCATGTACATGCCCTTGACGGTGCCCTCGAGCGCTCCGGTGATGATCTCGACCATGGTCAGGCCGGGCTTCGGATCCAGTTCGAGGCCCCAATGCTTCTCGTACTTGGCGCGGATGGCGTCGTCCGCCACCGACTGGTAGTCGTTGAAGACCATCGGGATCAGCCCGGCGTCCGAAGCACCCTGCACGTTGTTCTGGCCGCGCAACGGGTGCAACCCGGCACCGTGCTTGCCCATGTTGCCGGTCATGAGGCAGAGCGAGATGATGCAACGGCAGTTGTCCGTGCCGTACACGTGCTGGCTCATGCCCATGCCCCAGTAGGTCACCGCGGCCCGGGCGCGGCCGTAGGCGAGCGCGATCTCGCGGATCGCCTCGGCCGGAACGCCGCAGATGCCGGCGGCCACGTCCGGGGTGTAGCCCTTCACCGACTCCTTCACCTTGTCGAAGTCGTACGTGTGCTTTTGGACGTAGGCTTCGTCGACGAGGCCTTCCTCGATGATCACGTGCATCACGGCGTTGTAGAAGGTGACGTCGGTACTCGACCGGATCTGGATGAAGCGCCAGGCGTAGTCCGCGATGCCGGTGCGAATCGGATCGACGACGATCAGCTTGGTGCCGGCGCGCGCCGCTTCCTTGAAGAAGGAGGCGGCCACCGGGTGGTTCGACGTCGTGTTCGTCCCGGTGATCAGCGCCACATCGGCGTTCTTGATGTCGCCGAAGGTCGTCGTCACCGCGCCGGAACCGATCATCTCCAGCAGCGCCACCACCGACGAGGCGTGGCACAGTCGCGTGCAGTGGTCCACGTTGTTCGTGCCGAAGCCCGCGCGCACGAGCTTCTGGAACAGGTAGGCCTCCTCGTTCGTGCACTTGGCCGAGCCGAAGCCGGCCAGCGCACCGCCGCCGTGCTGCTCCTTGATCTCCCGCAGGCGCTGCGCGGCGAAGTCGAGTGCCTCGTCCCAGGTCGCCTCGCGGAAGGCGGGCATGACCTCGTCGTAGTCCACGATGCCGCCGGGCTTGCGCTTGCGTTTGCGCTTGCCCTCGTACTCTCCGGTCGAGCTCTGCACGGCCGCCGAGAGCGGACCCTTCGGGTAGGCGGAGTCGACGCGGATCAGCGGTGTCTGCAGCCGGTGGGGATGGGCGGTGTAGTCGTAGCCGTAGCGGCCCTTCACGCACAGCCGCCCGCCGCTCCCGGGGTTGTCGCGCCCGTCGACGAAGACGACCTTGTTCTCCTTCTCGTCGACGTGGTAGTCGATGGCGCAGCCGACGCCGCAGTAGGGGCAAACGGAAGGCACCGTCTTCAGTTGCTCGCGCGGCCGCAGCGGGACCTCGATCTCCTTGTTGATCAGCGCGCCGGTGGGGCAGGCGGCCACGCACTCCCCGCAGGTCACGCAGGTCGACTTGCCCATGGCGTTGTCGAGGTCGAAGCTGATGCGCGTGGTGTATCCCTTGCCGGTGCGCCCGATGACGTCGTTGTTCTGGATGTCGTTGCAGGCGCGGATGCACTGGTCGCACAGGATGCAGGCCTGGTGGTCGACGGCGATGGCCGGCGAGGAGTCGTCCTGCGGCCGTGAGTTGCCTTGCGGCAGCCGCACCTTCACCCCGTACGCGCGCGCCAATTCGAACAGCTTGTCGTCGCCGGTGGTCGCCTCCTTGGGCGATTGCTTGGGCTGCTCGCTGAGCAACAGCTCGGTGAGCATGCCCCGGCAGCGCTCGACCTTCTCGGTGGCCGTGCGGACCACCATGCCGTCCTCCGCCTCGCGCACGCAGGCGGCCGCCATGACCCGCGCGCCCTCCACCTCGACGGCGCACATGCGGCACACGCCCACGGGCCGCAGCTTGGGGTCGTGGCACAGCACGGGAATCTCGACCCCCGCCTGGCAGGCGGCGTCCCAGATCGTGGTCCCCTCGGGAACGGTGACCTGGCGGTCGTCGATGGTCAGGGTGACGGACATTCGCGGAGATCTCTTCTGGGTGCCGGTCCGGACGGGCCTGCACTTGCCCAAATGCCGGTCCGGCAACGCTTAACGATCATATCGGCCGCGGGTGGTGGCGACAACGCAGCCGTGCGCGGGGGCTCAAACAGACCCTAATGCCACGGCGCGGCGCCGGCGGCGGATCCCCAAGACCACCAGGCCACCCATGCCCATCAAGAGCAGGGAGCCGGGCTCCGCGATCGGGTGGCCATGAGCCCGGAGGTCGACCCCCAGACCGCCGTTCTCGTTCAGGCTGGCCGGGTCCAGATGGTTCCGCCAGTTGTTGCCCCAGAGCGTCAGAACGTAGCCGCCCGCCGAAGTGAAGTTGGTCGTGTTGGCCGGGCCGGCGAAGGCCACGGGGTAGAGGTAGAACGTGCCCATCGTCGACGGGTCCATGCCGACCGTGAGGGTGTAGTCGATGTGGCCGAACTCGCGGCCGGCCACCGAGTCGTAGCCGAGCGTGCCGTCGGTCAGCATGAGAGTGCCCTGCGCGGCGGTGAGCATGCTGGGCAGGATCGTCAGCGTGTCAGTGGCCTCGTTCAGGTCGCCGTGGATCACACCGTTCAGG
>JAPUHK010000084.1 GCA_027297745.1 Planctomycetota bacterium
ATCTGCGACCTGGCCGAGGAGTACGGCGCCATGGTCATGGTGGACGACTCGCACGCGACGGGGTTCGTGGGCGAGACCGGCCGGGGCAGCCCGGAATACCGCGGCGTGCAGGGGCGCGTCGACATCATCACGTCGACGCTCGGCAAGGCACTCGGCGGAGCGTGCGGGGGCTTCACGGCCGGCCCGCAGGAGATCGTCGACCTTCTGCGGCAGCGCTCCCGTCCCTACCTGTTCTCGAACACGATCCCGCCCGCCATCGCGGGCGCGGCGCACAAGGCGCTCGAGCTATTGACCACGTCCGGCGAGCTGCTGGCCAAGCTCAAGGCCAACACGGAGCACTTCCGGGCAGGCATGACCGCCGCGGGCTTCGAGATCAAGGCCGGCGACCACCCGATCGTCCCGATCATGCTCTACGAGGAGCGGCTGGCGCACGACATGGCGCGCGACCTGTTGGACGAGGGCATCTACGTGATCGGCTTCAGCTATCCGGTGGTGCCGAAGGGGCAGGCGCGCATCCGCGTGCAACTCTCGGCTGCGCATGAGAAGCACCAACTCGACCGCGCGATCGAAGCCTTTGCCAAGGTCGGCCACACCCACGGCGTGCTGACGAAGTAACTGTTACTTCGTCTTCCAGCGGGTGCCCTGGGCGGTGTCGAGCAATTCGATGCCGCGCGCCAGCAGGTCGTCGCGGATCTGATCCGCATGCGCGAAGTCCTTCGACGCGCGCGCGGCGTTGCGCTCCTCGATCAGCTGCTGGATCTCGGTGTCGAGGTCGTCCTCTGGTTCGTCGTCCAGGATGGCGAACACGCCGTCCCACTCGCGCACGAACTCGACCACGAGCGCGGCGTCCGCGTTCGACGGCTCGAGCTTGTTCACGGCGGTCATGAAACCGTGAATCACCGCGAGCGCCTCGGAGGTGTTGAGGTCGTCGCTCAAGGCCGCCTGGAAACGCTCGCGCGCCTCCTCGATCTCGGCCTTGACCGCGTCCTTCTCGAAATCCTCCGGCCGGTTCGCCATCTCGTAGAACACGAAGTTGTTGATGCGCTTGCGGATCCGCTTGGCCTCGTCCAGCAACTCGAGGTCGAAGGGCAGCGGCTTGCGGTAGTGCTGCTTGAGCATGTAGAGCCGGATGTCCGGGCCCTCGTACCCCATCTCGACCAGCTCAGGCACCGTGTAGAGCTTGCCGGCCCGCTTGGCCATCTTGTCGCCGCCGATCGTGAGCCAGCCGACGTGCACCCAATAGCGTACGAACGTCTCGCCCGTCACGGACTCCGACTGCGCAATCTCGCACTCATGGTGCGGGAAGATGTTGTCCGGCCCGCCGGTGTGGATGTCGAAGGTGTCGCCGAGATACTTGCGCGACATGGCGGAGCACTCGATGTGCCAGCCCGGGAAGCCCTTCCCCCACGGCGAGTCCCATTGCATCAGGTGCTTGGGATCGTGCTTCCAAAGCGCGAAGTCGTTCGGGTTGCGCTTCTCCTCGCGCTCCTCGACGCGTCCGGACGCGCCCGCCTCCAGCTTGGCCAGCGTGTTGCCGCTCAGCGTGCCGTAGCGCTCGAAGCTCTGCACCGCGAAGTAGACGTTCCCATCGACGGCGTAGGCGTGACCCTTCTCGATCAGCGACTCGATCATCGCGATCATCTCGGCGATGTGGTCCGTGGCGCGGGGATACGCGTCGGCGTCCAGCATGCGCAGCGTCTTGCGGTCCTGGTGGAACCACTCCTCGACCTCGCGCGCGATGGCCCACGGATCCACCTTGCGCGCCTGCGCCTCCTTCTGCAGCTTGTCCTCGCCCCGCGCGTCGGCCACGTCGTCCTCGGTCAGATGGCCGACGTCCGTAATGTTCATGATCTGCTGGACCTCGTAGCCGAGGTACTCGAACGTGCGGCGCAACAGGTCGCCGAGCATGTAAGCGCGGTAGTTCCCGATGTGGTTGCGGCGGTACACGGTCGGGCCGCAGTTGTACATGCGCACCTTGCCCGGCCGCAGCGGGACGAACTCCTCCAGCTTGCCGCTGAGCGTGTCCTGCAGCCTCATTGCAGCTCCTCGCCCGGCTCGAGCAGCACCACGGCCTGGCAGGCGATCGCCTCACCGCGCCCGATCGGCCCGAGCCCCTCCATCGTCGTGAACTTCAGCCCCATCGCGGTGCCCGCGATGCCCAGCACACCCGCCAGCGACGCGCGCATGGCGTCCCTGTGCGGCGACAGCTTCGGCGCTTCGCACAGCACGGTGCAATCGGCGTTCACGATGCTCCACTCGGCGCCCACCAGGGCCAGCACCCGCAGCAGCAGTTGGGACGAGTCCGCGCCCTCCCACTCGGGGTCGTCGTCGGGGAACAGCGTGCCGATGTCGTGCGTCCACCCGGCCGCGCCCAAGACCGCATCCGCCAGCGCATGGAAGACGACGTCGCCGTCGCTGTGGGCGATCAAACCGGGGCTGCCGGGGATCTCCACACCGGCCAGCTTGAGCGGCCGCTCGGCGCCCAGCCGATGCAAATCGAAGCCGGTTCCGACCCTCATGTGGGAATCCTATCCGGGCCTTGCCGACGATACGATGCCCACACCCTGAGCAAAGGCCCGGCGGGCCGAGTCGAACCGGAGAGGACGCGCCCCCGCCCACCCGGGGGTCCCGCCGCTGCTACCATCCCCCTCGTGCAGGGCGTGATTCTCGTAGCCGCGGGAGCGGGCGAACGCTTCGGGGGTCCCAAGGTCTTCGCCGCCCTGGAAGGCCGGCCGCTGCTCGAATGGGCGGCCCTTCCTTTCTATGACTTTCCGGACCGCGTCGTCGTCATAAGAGAGGAAGACAGAGCCCTCGTGACACTGAAAGACTGGAAAATCGTCCGCGGCGGAGCCCGCAGGCGCGACTCGGTGCGCGCGGGGCTCGACGCGCTGGACCCGCAGACCGAGATCGTGCTCGTGCACGACGCGGCGCGGCCGCTCGTCTCGCAAGCGCTGGTCGAGCGCGTGGCCAGGGCCGCCCGGGCGGGCGGCGCCGCCGTGCCGGTCGTGCCCGTCCGCGACACGATCAAGCGCGTCGAGGGGGACGCTATCGTGCAGACGCTGCAGCGCAGCGAGTTGCGGGCCGCCCAGACGCCGCAAGGCTTCCGCGTCGAGCTGCTGCGCAAGGCCCACGCCGCCTCGGATCGAGACGCATCCGACGATGCCTTGCTGGTCGAGGATCTCGGGGCGCCCGTAGCAGCCGTGGCTGGCGACCCGCGCAACATCAAGGTGACGACCCCCGCGGACCTGGCTGTGGCCCGTGCGCTCATGGAGGCCCCGGGGCGTTGAGTCGGTTATCCTATGGAGTCAAGCGGAGCGCGCTGCCCGCGGCGGTCGGGGCCGGCGGTCCGCATCATTCGTCGAAGCGGAGGTTTTTGATGCGCAGAGCTGCGCTGAGCATGCTGGCCGTGATCCTCGTCTCGGCCCCCGGCCTGGCGGGTGTCGACGATGCCACCTGGAACGAGGCCGTCGCCGCTTTCAAGGAGGACTTCAAGAAGAAGTCCATCGGTTTCAAGAAGCGGGCGATCGAGGCGTTACCCATCACGGACGAGCGGACGATCCACTTCATCATCAAGGACAAGAAGCTCTTGCAGAGCAAGGACTGGTGGATCCGCGGAACGGCCTCCGAGCGCTTGGCGCGCATCCAGACGCCGGACCTGCGCAAGATCCTGCACGGCTACGCCAAGCACAAGAAGGTCGAGGTACGCGAAGGGGTCATCACCGCGCTCGGGATGATCAAGAACCGTCTCGACCCGCCGGTGATCATCGAGGCGCTCGACGACAAGGACTGGCGCGTGCGCCGCATGGCCGTCATCGCCTGCGGACAGCAGCGCATCAAGGAGGCGGTTCCGAAGCTGATCGACATGATCCACGAGGTGGACCGCGCCGGGAACGTCCTGAACGAGGGGGACACCCACCCGCGCGTGATGAACGTGCTCAACTTCAACCTGTGGGACATCGTGGGCAAGAACTTCGACCGCGACCGCCAGCAGTGGCTCGCCTACTGGGCGGAGAACAAGGACAAGCAGCTTCCGCCCCCCAAGCGCTTCGACTACGGCACGTTCGCCGGCGTCAAGCTGAAGTACAACGACACCTTCGCCCGGCGTGGACAGGGTCCGCTCTGCATCGCACTGCCGCAGACCTTCATGACCACGCTTTACTACATGCCGTACTTCAGCAACATCACGTATCTGAAGTGGATCTTCGTCGACCTGCCGCCCATGGGCGCCTTCCCGGGCGTGCAGCGCGACCGTGACGGCGACGTGATCTACCCGGTGGACATCCTGGTCGAGGCGTTCGAGGACATGCGCAAAAAGCGCAACGTGGACCGCAT
>JAPUHK010000085.1 GCA_027297745.1 Planctomycetota bacterium
GGCGCAGCGGAAACCGCCGTACACGACCCGAAGCGACGGGCGAGCCGTGTTGCGGTTCGTGCAGCGCAAGTTCGACACACCGCTGTCCCACGCCCCGCCGCGCAAAACGCGCAACGAGTTGCGGTCGTCCTCCCAGGAGTCCGTCCAGTCGAATACGCCGCCCCCGGCGTCCGCATGGTCACGCTTCGTGGCGAAGCGCCTGTCCCTCCCGAAAACGTAGACACGCATGCGCAGCATCGTGCCCGGCTCGACCCGCACCGCCCCTCCACCCTCGCCCTGACCCTCCCCTCAGGGGGTCCGCCTTCTTCCGCCCCCTTCCGCGCCGGGGAAACGGAGAAGGCCGGGAACCCGCGTCGCAGGCGAATCCCCGGCCTCATGAGTGGGGTGAGTGACCGGATTTGAACCGGCGACCCCCAGAACCACAATCTGGTGCTCTAACCAACTGAGCTACACCCACCGGCGGGTAAACCCCGAAGTTACCGCCCCAGGCCGGGAAAGCAAGCGGAGCCGCTGGAACGGGAAGCCGGACGATCACGGTTACAATCGCCGTCCAACCTCGACATGAGCACCCTCCGTCTGTTCACCCTGCTGGCCGCCTTCCTGTGCGCCTCGTGCGGCCATGACCCGCTCTCCGACATCTGGGACGCATTCAGCGCTGACGCCTTCGACAGCGGCATGGACGACGGCATGGACGGGGGTGGCGACGGCGGCCGGCCCCCGATGTTCGAGCCGCTCGTGACGGTGCGGCTGGACGACGCCCAGGGCATCACCGGCGACGTGCGCAACATCGCGCTGGCCACGCTCGGGGCTCAGACGCTGGCCTTCCTGAGCGCGCAGACGGACGGGGTCCACATCGTGGACGTCTCCGTGCCCTCGACGATCAACACCACATCGGTGCTGGGTACGCTCAACGCCGCCTCGTTGACCGCGCCCGCCGAGATCGCGGGCGGCCGCGTGGACGCGGTAGCGGTCGTGGACAGCATCTACCTGGTATGTCTGGCCGTGGGAGCCGGCGCCGTGGACGCCAACGGCAACGGCGTGACCGTCTTCCATCTTCCAACGGTGCAGACGATCCTGCTCACGCCACCGCCCCACGACTTCTCCGCCGCGCTCGCGCCTCCCACCGTGCTGACCGGAATCGCGGCGCCGGGCGACGGCAACGGTAACGGCGGCGGGGTCTCGGGTGGCAACTCCAGCTTCCTTGTGGCGACCGGCGGGACGGAGCTCGGCACCGCCTTCATTACACAAGGCACGCCGGGCAGCTGGACGGCCGGTCCGCCCCTGACGTCCGCTACGCCGGCCGTCGCGAACTGGTACCACGTGCTCGTGAACGGCACGAACGCCTACACGTCCGTGTTCGCAGACGGGAGCTTCGGCATCCTGGCGGTCAGCCTGTTGCCCATGCCGGCGGTGGCGACACCCAACGTGATCCAGATCCCGGGGAGCATCGGCACCGTGAACGCCGGGCCGGGAAACTTCGGCATGCCGCTCGCGCTCGAAGCCACTACGCTCAACGTGGGCGGTGACGACGAGGTACGCACGTTCAGCGTCTCGGTGCCCGTCATGCCGGTGCCGGGTGCGAGCATCCCCCTGGCCGGCGAGAACCTCACCGGCCTGGGCAACCGGCCGGGAATCCTGGCCGTCGGCGCGGGGGAGACACTGAACGTCTTCCAGACGCTCGGCGGCTTCGGCGCGAACCTGGCCGCGACGCTCACGTTCTCCGCCCCCGTCGTCGTGCGCGGTGTCGCACCCGTCGCGGACCCCATGGGGCAGTTCGTGCTGTGCTGCGCGGGTTTGCGGGGTCTACAGGTAGTGCAATGGAGCGACGTCCCCGGCTAGGGTTTGTCTGGAAGCCCATCGTCAAGACCGAGGCCGGTCCCCAGGACAAGCATGGCGGCGTCGCGTCCCCGACGCCGCATCAACGGAGAGATACGTCTAGGCGGGCGCGACACAGCCAGGCGACGCCGCAGCCGGCCGAATCCAGATGGGTCTTGAGACAGACCCTGTCGCGCTGCCTGCTCTTGCTCGTGCTGTTCGGCGGCACGGCCGCCGCGCAGGCAAACCTCTACGCGGAGGGCATGCAGCGCGGGGGCAAGCTGTACGCGGAAGGCAAGTACGGGAAGGCGCGCAAGGCCTACCTGACCGCGTCGAAGGCCGCGCCCGCGGACTGGCGGCCGCGCTTTTTCAACGTCGTCTGCCTGCTGCAACTGGCAGTTCTGGAGGATCAGGGTCAACGGCGCACGGGATTCCTGGAGCAGGCCAGGCGCCAAACGGACCTGCTCGTCAGCGAGACCGACGTGAAGGACTACACGGATCCCCTCCCGCTCTACCTCTATGGGCTCGGCCTCTTCTACCTTGACCGCTACAAAGAGGCGATCGACAAGCTCGAGAGTTCGCTGAACAGCCAGCCCGACAGGCTCGCCCGTTACGCCGTGATCGACCTGCGCTCGCATCTCTACCGCGCGCTGGGCCGCACCTACCACTCGCGTGCGCTCACCTGGCTCAACGCCGGCAAGTACGAAGATGCCTCGACGTTCCTCACGCAGGCGGAGCGCTACCTGCCCAAGGACAGCCACGCGTTCGTGGACCTGCAGCGCAACATGGCCTTCGTGGACACCACGCTCACGCGCTACGACAGCGCCGTGAAGCGCTTCCGCAAGTGCATAGAGCTCAATCCGAAAGGGCGCGCGCGCTATTTGGGCATGATCGCCAACATCCACGTGGCGCTCAGCGAGCTGGACGAGGCGGAGAAGGTCCTGGCGGAGGTGCCCCCCGATGCCACCGACCGGGAGGTCGTGGCCGTGCGCTGCTTCCTCGCCACGGCGCGCGCCACCCAGGCGGGACCCGGCACGGAGCGGATGACCTACGCCCTGGACCTGTACAAGCGCGTGATTCCCGGCTACCCGAAGAAAGACCGTTACCGGCTGATCAAGGAGTACGGGTACCTGGTCGTGAACGAGGCGATCGATGCCGGCGACGTGACCGAGGCGGACCGCAAGCTGCTGCTCGGCCTCGAGAAGATGTTGAAAGTGGAGGTCGAGGAGCGGCCGGAATGCGCGTTCTTGTACTTCACCCTCGCGCGCGCCTATGCGCTGCTGGGCCGGGGCGAGGAACAGCATCGCTACGAGCAGTTGGGCGCGCGCAAGAAGGCCGAGTTCAACACGCTGAACCCCAAGGAGCGCTTCGACGCCGAAGGCCGCGCCCGCTGCGGCAACTAGTCGCCGAGGGTCAGCGTCACCGTCTGGTTGGTCTTCGCGATCGCGTGCGTGGTCCGCGCGCCGCTCGGCCACACGACCTCCACCTCGACCGGGCCCTCGTAGGCGCCCAGCCCGACGTGTACGCGCGGGTCGTTCGAGCCCAGCCAACCCGACCCGCGCTTGGTCTCGAAGACCTGTACCGCATCGCCGGCGCGCACGCTCACGCG
>JAPUHK010000086.1 GCA_027297745.1 Planctomycetota bacterium
CAACGCGCAGAACCTGATGAACGGCTACACGGCGCCGTCGGGGCACACGCGGCGCGGCATCGGTCCGACCGGGGCGCCGTTCGGGACGCAGTGGATGACTTCCAGCGGGCGCTCGCCCGTGTCGACCCACAGCGACCAGCACTTCTGGGCGTTCTTCATGTCGGCCGACAACCGTTTCCTGTACGTGATCAGCGACCAGCTGAATCGCACGACGTCTTCGACACAGGGAACGAACTTCATGGTCGGCTGGAACCTGACCACCGCGAACATCCCGGTGCCCAACGGCGCGCCGGGCCAGGTGCGGGCGCCCTTCGCGCCCTTCAGCCCGGCCCCCGGCGGGGTCGGCTTCGAGCAGTTCGACGTCAACGCTTGGAACTACAACAACCGCTTCGCCTCAGTGCCGGGCGGAATCGACGGACCCTCGGGGCGTGACGGCAGCGGCATCGTCTGCTTCATCGCCAGCGACTCGTCCTCGGGTGTCACCAGCTCCACGAACCTCGAGATCTACGTGTTCGACGCCAACAACGGCGGCAACGCGGTCGCGCTGACCAGCGGCCTGACCAACGGCACGGCCAACGCGCTCAACCACATGTACATGTCGGTGGGCGGCACCATTCTCGCCTTCCAGCGGGCCGAGACGACCGCCATCAGCGGCAACTCGCGCGCCGTGCTCAACGGCAACAACGATCTGGGCGTCGTGACCAACATCCACGACGTGCTGCTGGGCGCCACGCCCATCGCGTTCTGGATCAGCGAGGACCGCTCGCACGGTCACTCGGTGGCGTTCGTGGGCGAGGGCACTCCGGCGGGTCCGGGCTCGATCATCTTCAGCGACGGAGCCAGTGGGTCGAACTCGACCTGGGACCAGCGGCGTCTCCGCATCGGAACGCTGACGGCCAGCCCGTCCTTCGTCACCCTGGACAACGTCAACAGCTTCTATGAGGTGATTGCCGGCGGCCGTCTGCTCGCCGACAACCCGACGAATTCCAACTAAAGCGATTTCCCCTGACGGACCTCCCAGTCCGTCACTCTCTCGGTTCGGGCGTTCTTTTCATGAGGGCGCCCGATTTTTTTGAGCTCGGCGCAAGCGCCTCGCCGGGAGCGGGAGGGGGAGCGGGAGGGAGAACGGGAGCGTAGGCAAGAAGCCCGCGCCTGGGTCGGTAAGACCCGTAGCTACAACGGGTTAGGGTGCCAGGCTAACGGCACGGGTGCCGCGCTTAGGGAGCCTTCTTGAGCCCCGCCAGGAAGTCCTCGGCATCGATCACCCCGCCGCTGCGCCAGTAGACCTTGGTGCCGTCAGGACTCAGGACCGCGTAGTAGGGGATCGAGACCGTCTTGAATCGCTTTTGCTGCGAGCTCTTGTTCCTTTGCGAAACGTCGAGCTTGTCGCCGCGGCCGTCGGTGTGCAGGCGCACTTCGACGAAGCGCTTGAACTCGTTCTGGATGCTGCGCTCGAGGAAGGTCACGCCTTCCATCTTGCGGCAGTTCGCTCACTGGTAGCCGGTGTAGTGCAGGAAGATCGGCGCACCCTGCGCCGTCGCCACGCGGACACCCTCCTCGTAGTCCTCCTCGACCACCTTCAGGAAGGCCTTGCCGTACTCGGCGTTCGGCGGCAGGAAGGCCTCGAGGTTTGCGACCCGGAGGGGCGTGCCGGGGGCGTCGCCCCAGCCGATCCCGCTCCACAGGTAGAAGGTCACCACGAGCATGAAGGCGCCGGCAATCGCCCGGCCGCGCGTGAGCGACCACTTCGCGCCCTTCTGTAACAGCGCGAGGACGCCCAGCAGGTAGAGGCCGCCGGTCAGGAAGCTGATGCTCCACAGGACCAGGAACAGGTCGCGGCCGATGTAGGGCGGCGTGAACAGGCCCAGGTCGATGTTGGAGACGAACTTGAGCACCAGGCCCAGCTCGAGGATCCCGAGCGTGACCTTGAGCGTCTTCATCCACTCCCCGCTGCTTGGCATTTTCTCCAGCACCGTCGGGAACAGCGACAGGAGCACGAAGGGGATCGCCATGGTCAGGCCGAAAGCGGCCATGGAGACGGTCGCCGCAGCCGTGTTGCCGCCCTCGCCGGCCCAGACGAGCAGCGTGCCCACGAAGGGCGCCGTGCAGGTGAAGGACGTGATCACGAGCGTGGTGCCCATGGCGAAAACGCTCAGGTAGCCCCCCGTTCCCGAGGTCTTGGCCGCGATATCGCTGAAGAAGCCGGGCAGCCGGATCTCGAACAGGCCCACCAAGCTCAAGCCGAAGAGGAGGAACAGGATCGCGAAGAGCCCGTTGATCCAGGGGCTCGTGGCGATGTCGAGCACGTCGCCGCCGGCGACGAAGCCGAGGCCTACGATCACTCCGATGGCCGTGAATATGCCCGCGATGCCGCCGCCGTACGCGAGCGACAGCGGCAGCACCTTGCCGCCGCGCTGCTGCGCCTGCTTCGTGAAAAAGGAGATCGTGATCGGGATCAACGGGTACGTGCAGGGCATGACCAGTGCGAACAGGCCGGCCGCGGTCCCCGCCAGGACCAGCTGCCAGAGCGGGTTCTGATCCAGGTCGTCGCCGTCCGCGGGCACCGGCTCCGCGACCGCTCCGCCGGTATCGTTGGTCGGGGGGTGCGGCAGCGGCCGCTTGCCCTTCTTCACGTCGAACTCGACGGGCAGGTAGGTGATCGCGTTGGGGTCACAGAAGCTCTCGGTGCAGGCTTGCCAGAACAGCCGCACGCGGCCCTTGAAGGGGCCGTCGCTGAGCGGCGTGAAGGGCATCTCGAGCGTGAACTCGCCGGCGTACTCCTTCTCCGGCGGGATGTAGACGCTGCCGCTCCACGAGCCCTTGTCGGCGCCCCGCACGAGCGTTGCGCTCATGGGCAACCCGATGTCTGTGGGGACCTTCTTTCCGTAGACGTGGTATTCGAAGGGGATCGACAGCTCGAGCACCAGGGCGTTGGCCTCGCCCGCGACGGCCGGCGTGTGCTTTAGGCGCGCCTTGCCGCTGAGCTGGCCGCCCCCCTCGGGGAAGACGCTCACCGAGGCCTTGCCGTTGATCTGGAACGCGCCCGCCTGCTCCTGCACGCCCTCGAGAATGATCTCGACCTTGATCTGGTCCCCTTCGCCCGTAAGGCGCACCGGGACGCGGATCTCGAAGGGCCGGTCGTAGCTCTGCAGCCCCCCGATGGGCTTGCCCGTCCCGAACGGCGTCAGGGGATCGCCGGCCTCGACGCCCTTTGCCGCGCGGATGCCGACCCGCAGGCCGGGCCCCTTGATCGGGTCTCCGTCGGGGTCTACCCGGACCACCACGTCCAGCCAGCGACCGGGCGAGGCGGTCACGGCCTGATCGGCCATGTCCGTCGTCACCGTGATCTTGGGCGCCGCGCTCGAAATCGTGCAGAAGGCGGCGAAGCACACGAGAAGGGTCAGCAAAAGGGCCGGTCTCAAGGGCTCATCCTCCGAAGGGGGGATTCTTACAAGGGCCGTGCCGAAAGCTCCGAGCATCCGTATCCTAGCGCTCCCTCCTCAGGGACACTATGACGCTGGGCACCGACTTCCACCGCCGTCTCGAGCAGATCCTGAGCTGTCCTACGGCGCCCTTCGACGAGGGGTTGGTGCACGCGTCCATCCGCGAGACGGTGCGCCGGACGCAGGGGCTCCGGGCCTCCGAGGATGCCGACGGGAATCTGCTGGTGACGTACGGGCGGGGCCGGCCCGGCCTCGTGTTCGCTTGCCACACGGATCATCCGGCGCTGCGGGCCGAAGGCGACGGCACCGCTACCGTGCTGGGGGGCATGCCGCCGCACCCGCTCGAGGCGTCGATGCTGGTGGGCGCGCGCCTGCGTAGCTTCGACCCCGACGGGCCTCGCGCACAGGTCACGCGCATCCTCTCCTCCAAGCGGCCCATGCGGGTGCGCCTGCGGGCGGCGGGCAAGCTGCGCAAGGGACAGTCGCTGATCCTCGACCTTCCGGACCTGCGGCTGAGCGGTGGCCGCCTGCAGGCGCGCGTGGTGGACGACCTGGTAGCCGCGGCGGCCTGCCTGACGCTCTTCGACCGTCTGCGCCGGGCGCGCTACCGCGGTACCGTGGGCGCTCTGTTCACGCGCGCGGAGGAGGTCGGCTTCGGTGGGGCGCTCGGCTGGGTGCGCAACACCCGGCTGCCGCGCTCCACTACGATCGTGAACCTGGAGATGTCCAAGGCGCTGCCGCACACACCGTTCGGCGCGGGGCCGATTCTGCGGGTGGGGGACCGCTCCACGATCTTCGACGCGGACGTGTCTTTGGAGTTGGAGACCGTCGCCCGCGAGCTCGCCGGCGGGAGCCCGTCTTTCCGGTATCAGCGCGCGCTGATGGACGGCGGCGGGTGCGAAGCCACGATCTACGCCGGCGCCGGCTTCCGTGCCGGGGCGTTGTGTCTGCCGCTCGGGAACACGCACAACCACTCGCCGCGCGGCGGCATGAAGATGGAGTACGTCGACCAGGAGGACGCAGAGAACCTCGTGTGTTGGATGACGGCCTACACGCGGCAGCACGGCAAGCTCGACCCGGTGCGTCTGCGCAAGCGCCTGCACGAGGCATTGTGGCGTCGTAGCCGCGCGACGCTCAAGCGCACGGCCCGTCGGGTCAAGGAGAGCTGAGCCGTGCCCCCCGCACGCGTCCTGGTGCACGACGGTCACAGCGTCCAGCCCGCCGACCGCCCGACCGTCTCCGTGCTCGATCATGGCTTCCTGTTCGGGGACTCCGTCTACGAGGTCGTGCGCACCGCGAACGGGCTGCCGTTCCAGCTGCACGAGCACCTGCAGCGCCTCAGGCGCTCCTCCACAATGACCTACTTCGAGATACCCTGGGCGGACGAGGAGATCGCCGCCCGCCTGGCGCGGCTGTACGAGGCGCTGGATACCGACGAGGCCTACTTCCGCATCGTCGCCACGCGCGGCCCCGGTCCCCTGTCGCTGTTGCCGGACGGATGCGACGAGCCGCGCCTCTACCTGATCGGTTGCGAGCTGTTGCGCTACCCGCGGTGGCAGTACGAGAAGGGCTGCAGCGTGGCGGTCGTGCGCAGGCTGCGCAACGACCCGCGCGCGCTGGACCCGAGGGCCAAGACCGGCAACTACCTGAACAACATGCTCGGCTTCATCGAGGCGCGCCGCGCCGGCGCGGATGACGCGCTGTTCCTGAACGCCGACGACCACCTCACGGAGTCGACCACCTCGAACGTGTGGCTCGTGCAGGACGGTTCGGTGTTGACGCCGCCGGTGGAGGAGGGACTGTTGCCCGGCATCACGCGCGAGTGGCTGTTCGGCGCGCTGCCTAAGGCGGGCGTGGAGGTGCGTGAGCAGGTGATACCGCGCACGGCCCTCGAGCACGCCGATGAGGTCTTCCTGACCGGTACGGTCAAGGGCGTGATGCCCGTCACGCGCATCGACGGCGAGCCGGTGGGGGACGGCAAGCCCGGCCCGGTCACGGCGCAGGCGGCGCACCTCTACGACGCTGCCCTGCGCGCGAATACCGGCTAGCGGGAACGGGAACGGGGTTCTCCGGACCATCGTTCCCTTTCCCGTTCCCGTGTCTGGCACGCCAGTAGCGTCGGCGCCCCAGACACACACCGAACCCCGTCTCCTGGCTCCCTTTCGATACAGTTTCGTCACTCATGGGTCGCGCGCTCACGATCTTCATGCTGTTGCCGGTAACCCTGCTGGTGCTTGCGCCGGTGGGGGCCATGGCTTTTCGCAGCCTGCGCGTGGAGGCCGTCGACACGACCGGTGGGGAACGCATCGCCGGCCGCATCCACGGCTCGGACGAGGCGGGTGTGGAGATCCTCCCGGCCGGGGCCAGGACCACACGCCTGATCCCGCGTGCGGAGGTGGCCTGGGAGGGCAAGATCTTCTCGCTGCGCAACTACGCGACCGTGCTCGGCGGCCAGGCCAACCTCAACATGTTCCTGGCCACGTTCACGCTGGCCGCGGCCGCGGCGCTGTTGGCACTCTTGCTGGGCTTGCCCGTCGGCATCCTGCTCGGAGCCACGAACCTGCCCGCGCGCGGCACGCTCGAGCTGCTGATCGTCTTGCCGCTCGTGCTGCCGCCCATCCTGCTCGCCATCGCCACGTACCACGACCTGCTCGCGGTGCGCCCCGAGTTCCTGCGCGCCGTACTGGTGTTCGGGCTGAGCCTGTGGCCGCTCGTGGCGCTGTTCTGTATCCGCTCCGTGCGCAGCGTGGGTGCGCAGGGGCTGGACGCCGCCCGCCTGCAGACCGCTCCCCGCGAGGCGCTGTTCCGCATCGCGCTGGCGCCGGCCCTGCCGGGCGCGGCCGCCGGCGCCCTGCTCGTGTTCTCCTTCGTGGTCGCGGACTTCGCCGTGCCCGACTTCCTCGGCGTGACGACGGCCAAGAACACGATCTCGGTCTACGCCAACACGGTCATGACGCATTGGCGGCAGGACGACTCCGGAGCGGCCGCCGCGGCGGGCATGGTGCCGACGCTGCTGTGCCTCGTGGCCTTCGCCCTGGTGCTGCGCCTCGAGCACAAACGCGAAGCCGCGACGCTCGGGCAGGACTCCGCCGATCCGCACCCGCTTCCGCTCGGTCGCGCGCGCGTCCCGGCCCAGATCTTCGTCTGGTTGCTGCTCGCGGTGTGCCTGGTGTGGCCGATGGTGCGCCACCTCGAAACCACCGGCGGCGCGCACTTCGGCACCCCCGTCGCGCGTCAGGGCGCCAACCCGGCCGGCATCGACATTCCCGACGAACGCCAGAAGCCGACCAGCGTGCTCGACGGCTTGCGCAAGAGTGTCGCGCTCGACGGCGTGGGCCTGAACGCGGTCACCTCGCTCGTGCTGGCGGGCGGCGGAGCGTTGTTGGCGGTATTGCTTGCGCTCGCGTTGACGGAGGCCGGGCGCGGGCGCCCACGCCTGGATCGCTTCCTGCTCGTGGTGGCCTTCCTCCCCGTGGCCGTGCCGCCCATGGTGCTCGCGGTCGGCTGGGTGCTGGTCTTCGGCCGCTGGATGGATCTGCGCTTCTTCCCAGCCTTCCTCCTGGGGGCCCGTCTGCTGCCCTTCGCCGCCCTGGCGGTGCGCTCCATCCGGCGGCGACTGGACCCGGCGCTGCTGGACGCGGCCGCCACGGCCGGGCTGGGGCCCTGGCGGCGCTTCTGGCGCGTTACCTTCCCCCTGATCGCCCCAGGGGCGGCCCTGGGGTTTCTGCTGGCCTTCCTGTTCGGGCTGCGTGAGGTGGACGCGATCGTCTTCACCCGGGGGGGCGCGGAGACCCTGCCGGTCCAGATGTACAACAAGATCCACTACGGCTATGACGTGCAGGTGGCCGGGCTGGCCTTTCTGTGGACCGCCGGGCTGGCGATGTTCCTTTTGGTGCTACGTCTCCTGGCGGGGCGGCGACTACGCTGGCTCCCGTAACCCTGGGCCCTCGGGCGCCGTTACCATCATGGAGCCGGAGCCACCTCAGGGTAGGGTCCGGCCTTGGAGGTGCCATGCGGATCACGCTTGTCCTGTTCTTCTTCGCTTTGGCCGCCGCCGCGGATTCGGTCGTGCTCAAGAGCGGTCTGCGCATCGACGGCGCGGTCCGGGAGCGCGACGGCAAGGTCTTCGTCACGCTGGACGGCAAAGAGCGGGTGTTCGACCGTAGCCGCGTGCGCGCCATTTACCGCGGCCGGACCGTGCGCGAGGAGTTCCGGGCACGCGCCGCGCAGCTCGCTGCGCACGACGCCGCCGGCTGGTACCGCCTCGCACTGTGGGCCAAGGAGAAGAGCGCAGGCCAGGCGCCGCGCGCATTCGAGCGCGTGCTGGAGATCGACCCCGGACACCTGGCCGCGCGGCGTGAGCTCGGCTTCGAGCGCGTCGACGGCGAGTGGGTCAGCCGCGAGGAGGCCATGGCCAGCAAGGGCTTCGTGCTGGCGGGCGGCCGTTGGCTGTTGCCCGAAGAGGCCGACAAGCTCATGCGGCAGGGACTGATGGAGCCTGCAAGGGTGACGAAGGAGCATCGCAAGCGCGCGCGGGAGATCGCCGCCGCGCTGTGCGACGACGATCCTGAGGTGCGCACCGCGGCCAAGAGCCTGCTCGACGAGGTGCCCGCGGGCGCGCTGGTGCGGCCCATGCGGCGCGTGCTCTACGCACCGGACGAGAGCACGCGGCTGCTGGCCGTGCGCATGCTGGGCCGGCAGGGCGACCGCGTGGCGCTGCCCTGGCTGATCCAGGGCAGCATGTACGACGCCAGCCCGCGCGTGCGGGCGGCTGCGCGTCGGGCGGTGAAGGGCTTCAAGGACGCGGACGTCTTCTATCCGTACGCCCGTGCGCTGTTCTCGCAATACGCCGCGGTCAGCATCCAGGCCGCGAACGCGCTGGCGCACCTGGGCGATCCGCGCGGCGTGGATGTCGTGCTGCGCAAGGTGCACATCGGCATCAACGCCTCGTCGCGCGTGAACATCTTCGTGGGCACGCAGAGCTCCTACATCCAGGACTTCGACGTCGAGATCGCGCAGGCCGCCGCCATCGGGGACCCGATCGTGGCCACCATCCGCGACGGCGTGATCCTCGACTTCAAGATCCTCGGCGGTTACGGCTATGGTTGGATCGTCGAGCAGCGTGCGGCTTATGCCGGCGCGCTGGCTTCGCTGACGGGGAAGGACTTCGGCGAGGACTTCAAGGCGTACGCACGCTACGCCAAGGAGCAGGACCTGCCCAAGGCCGACCTGTCGGTAAGGAAGAGCTGACAGCAGGCGGGATCGGAGAGGGCGGCGCTGAGCGCTACGTACCCTTGCGGGTGCGCGTCTTGGGCAGGCCGTAGATCGATTGGCCCTGCTTCCAACGGCCGGTCTTGCTGAGCACCTCCATGCGCTCACTGCGCGTGAGCACATTGCGGTGGCGGGTCAGCGTGCCCTTGACTTTCAAGCTCTTGTGGATGGACATCGGTTTGTCTCGTGGGGCCTCGCCCGTCGAACCGGGAGCCCTATATTATCCGGGGGGCTTCCAGAAGTCGGCCCCCTGTAGCTTTTCGCCGACCGGGCCGAAATCCCGCACCCGGCCGCGGAGCAGCTGGGCCGCCGCGGGGTTTCGGTCCCAGTTGCCGACCGTGACCACCAGTTGGCGCCGCGCCTTGATCTCGTACAGCCGCACGGGTCCAAGCCCGGCGCTGCGGAGATCTGTGGCCAGCAGCTTCGCCAGGCCCTGGCCGGCCTCGGTGTTGGGGAAGGTGGCGGCCCGGATCACGTACCCCGGCCTGGACTCCGCCGGTGGCGCCGTCCCGCCGCGCGTGCCTCCCAGCACGAAGGCCAGGATCACGAGCAGGCCCGCGGTCGCGCCCGCAACCGCCACCTGAGTGGTTCGGAACACCATCAGGCGCGAGCCGGGGGTCGGCGCGCCGGTTCGCCGCGGCGGCTCGGGGGCCGGCGCCGTCTGGAGGCGGGCTTCGGCCTGCTCATTCTGGCTGCGGAGGAACTCGAGCAGGTCTTGCGGTCTACGACTCATGGGAGTAGGGCCAAGTTCTCATTCTCACCGGAATGCAGGGAAATGCTACCCCTGGCACCGCCCAGGATAGCGCCGCCCACCCTCAAGGAGCGGACGCCAGGCGTGCACCCCATTCGAGGGCGGCCATCATGGAGGCGGGGTCCGCCTTGCCCGTGCCGGCGATGTCGAAGGCCGTACCGTGGGCCGGCGACGTGCGCACGATCGGGAGGCCGAGCGTCACGTTGACCGCGCGCGTAAACGCCAGCGCCTTCACCGGACCGAGACCCTGGTCGTGGTACATGGCCAGCAAAGCGTCGTAGCGCTCGCGCACGGCGAAGGCGGTGTCGCCCGGCAGCGGCCCCTCGACGTCGAAACCGTCGTCGCGCAGACGGCGCAGGGCGGGGATCAAGTGGTCGGCCTCTTCGGTGCCCATGCGTCCACCCTCGCCCGCATGCGGGTTCAAGCCGAGCACGCCGATGCGCGGCTGCGTCTTTTGGAAGCGCGAGCGCAGCTCACGCTCGAGCAGCCGCACCGCGCGCTCGACGCGTTCCGAGGTGAGCGCGGACGCCACGGCCTTGAGCGGCATGTGTACGGTCAAGAGCGCCACGACGGGCTCCTGCTCGTCCCAGCAGAAGGCCATCAAGGGCTCCGCTTCGAAGAAGCGCCCGAGCAGAGGTGTGTGCCCCTCTGCGGTCCCCCCGGCCAGGACGCAGGACTCCTTCGAGATCGGTGCGGTCACGAGCAGGTCCTGCCGGCCCGCGCGCAGGTCTGTGAGCGCCCGGTCCAGCGCCGCTAGTGCGGCGCGGCCCCCGGCCGCGCTGGGCCCCGGCCGCTCCGGGCGTTCCCCCTCTACGGGCACGGCGACGATCTCGCACGGCGTGTCGCCGAGCGACTGCGGATCGCCGTACAGGGTCACCTCGTGCACAACCTTCGCGGCCGCGGCGCAGGCCACCTCCGGCCCGATGCCGAAGGGGTCGCCGCAGGTCACGGCGATGCGGAGCCGCTTCGTCTTCGTACCCATGCGTCCAGAGGTAGCAGGATCGCCGCGAGCAGCAGGAAAGGCAACCTCCACGGCCGTTCTTCGCGCGTCGTAACGCGCGGCGCGCGCAGCACCCTTCGCGGCGGCGCATCAAGGCGCGCCTGCGCGCCGCCGCAAAGCGTAAGCAGCAGCTCGCGGTCCGCGCCCGTCTCACGCAGCTCGGGAGGCCGCGGCGTGGCGAGCACGAACTTGCGCTCGCCGAAGGTCGCTTCGTCCGCCGACAGAATGGCCCGCAAGAGGCCACCCGTCGGCGGCAGCACGGCTTCGTAGTGCTCTCCGCGCCGGCGCAGGCCGAGCTCCTCGTCGCGTCGCGGCCTCGCGTCGCCCGGCGCCGACTGCAACAGCACGGACAGGGGCAGGTCGGTGCGCGGCCGGCCGTCCTCTCCGTACAGCTGCAGGTACAGCCGGCCCGCCGCGCGCTCGGGGCGGACTTCAGCCCGCACGCTCCACGGATCCTTGGAAACGTCGGGGATCAGCGAGCGCACGATCTGCGCCATCAGTTGCGGGAACGCGGGGTGCTCGCGCAGAGCCCCGTTGTGGGGGCCCTCCGGGTCGAAGGCAAGGGCGGCGGCCGTGCCGAGCCCGATGCGCCGGTAGACGAGCACGGGCGGCCCGTCCTCGCCCCCCCGGGCGGCGGTCCAGGAGGCGAAGCGCAGCGTGCCCTGCTCGAAGTTCGCCACTTCGGGAGCGCCGGCGTCGGGAATCCCGCGCAGCGCCTCGCGCGGAGCCGCCGGATCGGCGATCAGCCGCGCGCGCTCGACTGCTTCGGGCGGCGGCGGCTCTTCCGGCTCGGGGTCGCGCTCTGGGGGAGGCGGCTCGGGCTCCGGATCCTCGGGCGCGGGACGCTCGGCGTCGTCGCCCC
>JAPUHK010000087.1 GCA_027297745.1 Planctomycetota bacterium
CCCGTGGGTGCGGGCGCGCGCGCCACGTCGCTCGACCCGCGGATCAGGAAGAAGGCCAGCGTTCCCGCAACGAGGACCGCCGCGACGAGACTCGCCACGAGCGCGCGGGTGGACTTCGCGGGCTGCGTGATCACGATCGGCCCGCTGACCATCGAGATCGACCTGTCGACCGCACCCTCGAGCAGGATCCTCACGTCGGCGATGTCGCGCAGGCGGTCTTTGGAGTCCTTGGATAAGCAGCGGGACAGCAGCACGCGCAGGGCGTGCGGCGTCTTCGGAGGCAGCGTCTCGAAGTCCGGGATGTGCTCGAAGGTCGCCCGGATGGTCTCGCCCACGGTTTCGCCGCGAAACGCTTTCTGCCCGGCGAGGCACTCGAACAGGATGCAACCGAACGCCCAGATGTCCGCGCGCTGGTCGGCCGCCTCGCCGCGCGCCTGCTCCGGGCTGAGGTACCCCGGCGTCCCCAGGATCTGATACTGCTGGGTGAGTTCCACGGCGGCGGAGTCGCCGCCGACGTCGGTCCGTTTGGCCAGGCCGAAATCGAGGATCTTCACGTGCCCATCGGGACGCAAGATGATGTTGGCGGGCTTGAGATCGCGATGGACGATCTTGGTCTCGTGCGCCGCCTGCAGTCCGGCTGCGATCTCTCGCGCGATGTGGACGGCTTCCGTGAGCAGAAGGGGGCCCTTGGCGAGCCGGTCCCGCAATGTCTCGCCCGGAACCAGCTCGAGGGTGATGAACCAGACGCCGTCAACGTGATCTACGTCGTAGATCGTCGCGACATTGGGATGGTTCAAGGAAGCGAGCAGCTTCGCCTCGCGCTCGAACCGCGCGAGGTGCTCCTTGTTCGCCACCATGGCACCCGGCAGCACCTTGAGCGCGACCTCGCGCTCCAACCGCGTATCGCGCGCGCGGAAGACCACACCCATGGCGCCC
This sequence comes from Planctomycetota bacterium, assembly GCA_027297745.1. Classification (GTDB taxonomy): domain Bacteria; phylum Planctomycetota; class PLA2; order PLA2; family PLA2; genus JAPUHK01. The sequence goes on from JAPUHK010000087.1 coordinate 937, forward strand.
GCTCCCAGGGTGCCCAGGATCTCGTAGTGGGAGAGCATCTGACCCGCGGACAGCGGCACGGGCGAGAGCTTATCAAGTTGCGGGGGGACCGCTCCCAGGTGCTCAGGGTCTGGGATGGACCCACCCTGCTCCAGTAGCTGGCGCAGCAGAGGCGTCACCGGGCGAGCCTGCACTAGAATCGCGGCATGGACCTGCTTCAAGAGCAACTGCTGGGCGCCTGGCGCATCCACGAGAGCAAGACCTCTTCGCTGATCGACGCTGTCAAGCAAGCGGGGCTGCAGTGCACGCTGAGCACGCGCGGCGGGCGCACGGTGGGGCAACAGCTCGTGCACGTGCACGCCGTGCGCATCTCGATGCTGGAGAACATGCGCAAGGACCTGCTCGAAGGGGTCCCGAAGCTCGGGCGCGCACAGGGTCACGACAAGAAGCTGCTGCGCAAGGGACTGCGCGCCTCGGGCAAGGCCGTCGAGAAGCTGATCCGCACCACGCCCGACGGCAAGGTGAAGCTCTTCAAGGGCGGCCTGGTGACTTTCGTCGCCTACCTGATCGCCCACGAGTCCCACCACCGCGGCGGCATCGTGCTGACGCTGAAGCAGTGCAAGCATCCGCTCTCCAAGGACGACTACTGGAAGCTCTGGGGCTGGTCGAAGGTCCCGCCCGCGCGATAGCGGCTACTCGGTCATGGCATCGATGGGGAGAACACGGTCCCGGGCCGGACCCCGCAGGGAGCACGACGGCCGCGCGCGGTCAAGGGCGGGCGCGCAGCGTCACGCGACGCAGCCTTACCTTATAGTCCCGCCATGGCACGCGGACCGCTGCTCAGCTTGATCCTCATCCTGGCCGCCTGCGGTGGAGGCGGTGCTGCAGTCACGATCCCCGGCTTGACCGTGCCGGCGCCGCTTGCGGTTCCGCCCGGCGCTTTCGTGAACTGGGAGAACCTGGGCGTCCACCCCGTTGATGTGACCCCGGACGGCACGACGCTCCTGGTGTGCAACACGCCGGACCACCGCCTGGAGCTGTTCGACCTCTCGGCGGGCCTGCCGCTGGCGCTTGGCTCCGTGCCGGTCGGTCTCGACCCCGTATCCGTGCGGGCGCGCTCGAACACCGAGGCCTGGGTCGTCAACCACATCTCCGACTCGGTCAGCGTCGTAGATCTGCGCACGCAGCGCGTGCGGGCCACGCTGCGCACGCTCGACGAGCCGGCCGACGTCGTCTTCGCCGGCAGCGGGCGCGCGTTCGTCAGCTGCTCCCAGGCCAACACCGTGCTCGTCTTCGACGCCGACGATCTCACGGCCGCAGCGCGCACCGTGGCGATCGATGCCGAGGACCCGCGCGCCCTGGCGGTGTCCGCGGACGGCGGCACCGTCTACGCCGCCGTCTTCGAGTCCGGCAACGGATCCACCGCGCTAGGTGGGGGCGTGGATGCGGGCGGCATCGTGACGCTCGCCTTCCCGCCCAACGTGGTCAGCGATCCCGTCGGCCCGCACGGCGGCGTCAACCCGCCGCCGAACGACGGCGCGGCTTTCGATCCGCCGTTGCGCGCGGGCAACCCCGCGCCGCCGGCCGTCGGCTTGATCGTAAAGAAGGATGCCGCGGGCGCCTGGCGCGACGACACCGGCGCCGACTGGGGCGACTTCGTCGGCGGCGCGCGCGCCGCGCGCTCCGGGCGCGTTCCGGGCTGGGACCTCCCCGACCGCGATCTGGCTGTGATCGACGCCGGCACGCTGACGGTGACGTACGTGTGCCGCTGCATGAACATGTGCATGGCGCTCGCCGTGCACCCGCAGAGCGGGAACGTCACGCTGGTCGGCACGGACGGAACGAACGAGGTGCGCTACGAGCCCGTGCTGAGCGGGCGCTTCTTGCGCGTGTTGCTGGCCGACATCGATCCCACGGGCTCGGTGGCTCCCGGCATCGTGGACCTCAACCCGCATCTCGACTACACGAGCGCGAGCGTGCCACAGGCCGAACGCGACCGGTCGCTGGGTGACCCCCGCGGCATCGTCTGGAACGCGCATGGAACGCGCGCGTTCGTGACGGGCATGGGCTCGAACAACGTGGCCGTGCTCGACGCCCAACACCGGCGCATCGACCGCATCGAGGTCGGCGAGGGGCCCACGGGTATCGTCCTGTCCCCGGACGGCGCGCGCGCCTATGTGCTCAACCGCTTCGCCGGCTCGATCTCCGTGCTAGACGTCCAGGGACTCACGGAGATCGCGCGCATCGACCTCTTCGATCCGACCCCGCAGGTGATCCGCCGCGGCCGCCGCCACCTCTACGGCACGCACGAGACATCGGGACTCGGCCAGGCCGCGTGCGCGTCGTGCCACGTAGACGCGCGCACGGACCGGCTGGCCTGGGACCTCGGCGACCCCGCGGGACCCGTCGAGCCGATGGACCAGAACTGCCTGACCGCGCTGCTCGCGCAGTGCGAGGACTTCCATCCGATGAAGGGCCCGATGCTCACGCAGACGCTGCAGGACATCATCGGCAAGGAGCCCTTCCACTGGCGCGGCGACCGCGCGGGCATCGAGGAGTTCAACGGCGCGTTCGTCTCGCTGATGGGCGACGACGTGGGGCTGACGCCGGCACAGATGCAGGAGTTCGAGGACTTCCTCGAGACGATTCACTTCCCGCCCAACCCGTTCCGCGAGCTGGACAACTCGCTGCCGACGCGCCTGCAGCTCGACGGGCACCTGTCGCCGGGGCGCTTCGGTGCGGCGGGCGAGCCGATGCCGGACGGCAACCCGGTCGCGGGGCTGCAGCTGTATCGCGGCGCCAGCCTGGACGGCGGCGTGCCGGGCTTTCAGTGCGTGAGCTGCCACACGTTGCCGACGGGTCTGGGTCCGGACGTCGAGCTGGGCATCGGCGCACCCATGCCGAGCCCGGTCGGGCCCAACGGCGAGCGCCATCACAGCCTGGTCAGCGTTGACGGCTCCACGAACGTGAGCCTCAAGATTCCGCAGCTACGCGGCTTGTACGAGCGCGTGGGCTACGAGGCCTCACGGCCGGACCGCAGCCGCTCGGGATTCGGTTTCCTGCACGACGGCAGCGTCGATTCGATCGCGCGCTTCGTGGCCGAGCCGGTCTTCAGCGTGGGCAGCCGGCAGGAGATCGCCGATCTGGTCGCCTTCCTGTTGTGTCTCAGCGGTTCGGACCTGCCGCGTGGATCGCAAGCGAACCCGTTGGAGCTGCCGGGCCCCTTCAGCCGCGATACGCACGCCGCCATCGGCCGGCAGGTGACCTTCGGCTCGTCGGGCGACGACGCCCTGCTGGCACAGCTCGTTGCGCTGGCCGCAGCCGGTGCCGGCGACCTGATCGTGAAGGGGGGCGGCCAGGGCTGGTTCTATGACGCGGGGGCGGACCACTTCCTGTCCGACCGCAACGGGGAGACCGCTACGCGCGCCGCCCTGCGAGCATCGGCGGCCGCCGGCAACGAGCTGACCTACACGCTCGTGCCCGGCGGAACCGGCTACCGCCTGGGCATCGATCGCGATGCCGACGGGTTCGGCGACATGACCGAGGCCGAATTCGGCACGGACGCCGCCGACGCCGCCGATTTCCCCCGCTGAGGGCACGGCCCGCCCGAGGCCACTGTCTCGGTTTGATACGGGGCGCTTCGCGGGCTTGACTCGGAATGATCCGATGGTGAGCTTTTCGGGGAGAGGTACCGGAGGAGGCGATGTCGCAGCGAAAGCAGAAGAAAGCCCCGTCGGCCGGCGAGCAGGCCGAGATGGAGCTGCGCGGACACTTCGCGGGGCGCCGGGACGGTCAGCGCCTCAACGTCCAGCTCGCCGTGGAGATCGTTTGCCTGCGCTGCAACCTCTCGGCCCAGACGGTGAACCTGAGCGCCTCCGGAGCCATGCTGCAGATCCTCGGCGAGGACCATGAGCGCTCCATCGCGCAGCTCATGGAGTACTGCGATGAGGTTGCACAGCTGTTTGCGGCGGGCGGCACGATCGACTTCGGTTGTGGCGTCACGCGCACGATGGAGGTCATCCGCGTCGCCGCCGGCGGGCTGGGCGGCGTGCCCGTGCCGATGCTCGCCTGCCGCTTCAAGGAGCGTCTGCAGGCTGAGGACTTCGTCAGCATGGGCCTGCCGCCTCCGAGCGATGAGGACGTGGCCGCCGAGGCGAGCGCCGGCTCCGCTGCGGAACAGAAGGTCACGCCCACCGCGACCAGCAAGAAGGCGCGCAAAGTTCCCGCCATCCAGGAGCTCCTGCGCTGGGCCGTCGACATGGAGGCCACGGACATCCACGTCAAGGCCGGCAGCCCGCCCCGCCTGCGGCTCTGCGGCTCGCTGAACGCGGTGGGGGAAGAGGCCATCAGCGACGCCGAGGCGCGCACGATGATCCGCAACTTCCTGACCGATGAGCAATGGGCGGAGTTCGAAGAGAAGGGCGACCTGGACCTCGGCTATGCGCTGGAAGGCATCGCCCGTTTCCGCATCAACGTGCTGCGCACGCGCAACACCATCTGCGCCGTGCTGCGCCGCATTCCCGAGCACGTGCCGTCGCTGGATGAGCTCGGTCACGCGCCCGTGTGCAAGACGCTGTCCATGCTCAAACGCGGGCTGGTGCTCGTGACCGGCGGCTCGGGCTCCGGCAAATCGACCACGCTGGCCGCCATGCTGCACCACATCAACTCCCACCGGCCCTGCCACATCGTGACGCTCGAGGATCCGATCGAGTACGTGCACGAGGAGAACGTGGCCCAGATCACGCAGCGCGAGATCGGCACCGACACGGAGGACTTCAACACCGGGCTGAAGCGCGTGCTGCGCCAGGACCCGGACGTGATCATGATCGGCGAGCTGCGCGACCTGGAGACGATCCAGCTCGCGGTCACCGCCGCCGAGACCGGCCACCTGGTGTTCGCGACGCTCCACACGACCTCCGCCGCGCAGACCATCTCGCGCATCGCCGACGTGTTCCCCGCGGACAAGCAGCGGCAGATCCGCATTCAGCTGGCGGCCACGCTGCAAGGCGTCATCTGCCAGACGCTGATGCCCAAGCTGCAGGGCGGCATCGCCGTCGCCCAGGAGATCCTGGTCGTCAACGACGCCGTGCGAGCGCACATCCGCGACGCGAAGACGCCGCAGTTGCGCAACGTGATCCAGACCGGGGCCGCGGACGGCATGCAGTCGCTTGAGGATTCCCTCAACGACATGGTGAAGCGCAACATCATCAGCCTCGAGACCGCCGTGGAGTTCGCCAACACGCCGCAGCACATCATGGGCATGACGACGGCTCAGGTAGGCGAGGGCTTCGACCCCGAGGGCACGCAGGAGACAGAAGACGAGGAAGCCGTCGAGGAGACACCCCGTCGCGCGTCCTGGACCCGCCGCTAGGCGCGGCTACGGAACCAGGCGACCGTTTGCTCGAGGCCCTCCTCCAGTGTTGTGGCGGCCGTCCAGCCCAGCGCGTCACGCCCGGTGCCGTGCCGACGATCGAAAGCAGCGGGGGGTCGCTCCTGTGGCGGCCGATGGTACTGGCACGCACCGTCCCCGGCACGCCCCGCCCGCGACGATCCGCCGGATGGAGTCGCTGCGCGACTGGCGCCCCGCAATGCGGGTCGAGGGCCTACCCGCCCTGCTCGATCTGCTCGAGCAGCCGCAGACTCCCCGCGTCCCCGGGCCGGATGCGAAGCGCTTCCTGAAGCGCCCGGCGAGCCGTCTCCGTTTCGCCGCGCGCGTATTGGGCCCGGGCCATGTAGTAGTAGCCGCGGTGCGCGTGCGCCCGGGTGCGCGCCAGCGCCGCCCCGCAGCGCTCGAGGAGATCGAAGCGCTCCTGCAGCAGGGCGTCGCTCGCCCGGCGCAGGACCATGCGTTGGAGCAAGGCCCACTCCGGCCCTTCGGCCAGTGCATCCGCATAGGCCGCGGCGGCGCGCGCCTCGTCGCCGTCAGCCAGCTGGGCCCTTTGGCCTTTCAGGAAGTGCGGGAGCGCGGCCTGGATCCCGTGAACCGATTGCACCATTCCCGGGGCGGCGCCGGAGAGCAGCGCAGGGTCGAAGGGTTCGGTGATGGCGAACATCGAGTCGAGTTGTTCCTGCGTGCGATCGGTCGTCGGTCTAAAGCGCTGCCAGGGTGCAATGAACTCAATCCGGGGATGCGCCCGCGTTTCCAGGGGCGCCTGCTCCGACCAGTCCACGAGCGCGGGCCGGCCGCAAATGCGCGAGCCCAAGAGCTCGGCCGGGTCGAGCAGGCCGGCGGCCTTGAACAGCTCCCCCCGGTCGGCAACCGCGAGCCTTTGGGAGAGCGAGGAGACGTCGAGCGCTTGCGGCCTCAGCGACCCGACCAGCGCGAGCGCGGGCTGTTCCGCGTTGAAGTAGAGCCACCAGGCCGAGGCCTCGGGGAAGACGTCACAGAAAGTCGCCGTGATGATGCGCAGCTCCCTTGGTCCCAACTGGTACAGGGGCAGCCACTGGCAGAACAGCCCTCCCTCGTCGAGCACATCGCGCACGGCCCGGAAGTGGGCATGCGTGTACATCGCTCCCTCGCCCGCCCGCCAGGGGACAAAGAGATCTCCAACGACGACGTCGTAGCGCCGCTCAGTGGCCTGCACGAAGTGGCGGGCGTCCACAACCAGGAAGCGCACCCCCTCCTCTTGGCGAACGCGCTCCAGGAACCCGAAGTTGCTCTTGCGAAAGTGGTGCAGGACGTCCTGCAAGTCGGGGAGGATCTCCAGGGCGTCTATGTCGACGCCGCCGTGCGCCGCCGCCGCGCCCGCCGATCCACCGGTCCCGACTCCCAAAAAGAGCATGCGGCGTGGCCGTGGATGGAGCAGCAGCGGAATGAGCCCCTGGCGCGCCTGCGCGAAGACCCGGCGCGTGTCCCCGAGCCGGTACGAGTTGTTGATCTTGAGCACGAGGTTTCCCGGCGG
>JAPUHK010000088.1 GCA_027297745.1 Planctomycetota bacterium
CCCGTCTCGTCGGTCGGGAAGTAGTCGGCGATCAGCTCCTTGGGAATCTCGATCGACCCGTTCTTGTACTGAACGGTGACGCCCTTGTCGGTGCGCTCCATCGGCAGCCCGTCGAGGACGCGGCCGTCCTTCAGCGCGAGCATGTCGGCGCCCGCGATGGGCGCCAGCAACAAGAGCCAGGCGAGGCGGAGCGGAAGCTGCATAGGGGTTACTTGGCGTACCGCTGCCAGACCTTGTCGAGGCGCCTCCAGTCCTTGTCGGTCAGGTGGCCGAAACCCGCCTCGAAGGAACGCCGGACGATCGAGGCGCGTTTTTTCTTTAAGGCCTCGCTGAGAGCCTCGACGTTCCTCTTGAACCCTTCCTCCTCGCCCGCGTCGCCCTCCTCGTCCTCTTCCGCCTCTTCGCCTTCCTCGGCCTGCCTGGCAGCGAGCCCCTCGGCGCGCTTCTTCAGGGCGGCTTCGAAGGCGTCCTTCCCCTTCTTGTATTCGTCCTCGGCTTCCTCGATCGCGGCCACCATCGCCTTCAGGTAGTTGGTCAGCGCGTTCTTGGTCTTGCCCCGGTTGCCGGGCCCCAGCAGCCAGCCCACGACCGAGCCCGCCTGCAGGTTGTGGCCCCAGACGTACTTGACGGTCTCGCCCATGAACATCTTCTTGAGCGGAATAGCCGTGCCCTTCTTGAGCATCGTGCGCATGGTGCTGTTGTCCCAAGCGTCCAGATCGAACTCCACGCGCTTGCCCTTGACGCGTGCGAATTTCATGTGCTGCCCGAGCCCCGTACGGATCCACCAGGGCATGTTCCAGCCCAGGTTGCTGTTCTTCGAGTTGAGCCACTGGTCCGTGAGGCGGTCGCTCATCCACTCGTATTCCCAATCCCGGCTCATGCCCTGCCGCTTGGTGACCAGGATCTGCTGCGAGCTGCTCCAGTAGCCGCCCCCGGTCCCCTCCCGGAAGGCGCTCTCCTCGGCCGACGAGCCAAAGAAGCGGATGATGCACGGCGGTACGTAGTCGTCGCCGATGCCGGAGATGTTCTTCTCCAGATACGCGCGGATGCCCTCGGCGTGGTTCAGGGTCCGCTTGACGTACTTGCGGTCGATGTTCGCGATGCCCACGTAGTGCTTGCTCTTGACCTGGTACCACCCCTTGGGCAGAGCATTCAGCTCCTTGCGCAGCGTCCGATCGAACAGATCCTGGCGGTGCTTACGCAACTGTTCGGGGGTCAGCTTGGACTCGTCGACCTCCTCGTGGATCTTGTCGATGCCGGTCGTCACGGCGCCGGGCAGCGCCTTCTTCTGCTTGATGCGCTTGAAGGACTTGAGGCAGACCCGCGTCATCGCCTTGTAGGACTCGTAGTAGTCCTCGAGGATCTTGAACTGGATGGCGAAGTCGATGTCGTCGAAGTGGTAGACCCAGACCACCATGCGGAACGGGGTCTCGGTGTTCTTCTCGACCTTGATCTCGTATTGGGTGACCTTGACGCCGCGGCGCTCGGTCTCCTCCTCCTTGGAGAAGTAAAAGCCGCCACCGGTGAACTCGCGGTGCCGCTTGATGAACTCCTTGTAGTCCTTGTAGGGGTTCTTGAAGCTGACGACGGTTTCGCCTTTCCTCTGCTTCTTGACCGCGCCGCGCTCGTCCTGGCGCTCGTGCGGGAAGCCGATGACCCACATCTCGGGCCGCCTCCTCCAATACCAGGCCCCGTTTTTGGCGCTCAACTCGCGCTTGGAGATGTGCTTGGAGGCGATCCACTCCTCCTGCGCCCCCATCGCCACGGCGGTCCAGTCGCGGGGTGTCTTGACCTTGAAGCCCCAGCGGTCGTTCTTGTAGTAGCCGCCTACCTGTTCCCCGGCCGCGACGGGCCCGGGGAGGCACAGCAGAGCTGCCCACGCCAGCATGACGCCACGAAGCGTTCGCATACCTCTTTTTCCTCCGTCGGGACACCGACCGTGCCCACAGCTTCCCATGATAGGGGACCCGGGCACATGCAGGTGGGCGATCGGGGCCGTGCGTCCGTTACATATGGGACGTGGGTGAGCGTGAAACGTTCAGGGGCCGCGCCGCGCCTGCCGGCGGATGTCCGGCGGGCGCCCTACAACGGCAAAAAGAGGGTACAAAGGGAGACGTCCCCGCCTGGACTCTTCTCGTCGCAACCGGCTGGGCGGGCGGAAGTTGCATCCCGCGAGCGGACCGGAGGTGATCGGGTGAGAACGAGCGCAGCAGATCCTGGGGCGCGCCAGAAGGGGGTCGCCATCCTGACCGTGATCACCGCGCTGGCGGCGTTGATCGTGATCGCGGTCCCCTTCCTGATCACCATGCGGGTGGCCTATGAGCGGAGCGAGACGAACCGGGCGCGCCGCGCCGCCCGCAACCAGGCCGACTCGATCATGAGCTTCCTCGAGTCCTATCTCGTCCGCACGACGGAGCGCGTCGAGCGCACGCTGCGCGAGAGCGATGCCAACGCGGACAACAACGACCCCGAGTGCGACGCGCAGACAGAGATCGAGCCGACGGTCGCGGACGTGGCGAACGCGCTGGGCGTGCGACCTGAAGACCTCGAGGACCCCTACGGGACCATCGTCGGCTGGCAGGTCCGGGACGAGAACGGAAAGCTCAACATCAACGACTGCTCCTACTTCGCGCTGGGGAACCTGCTCGGCCTGAGCAAGCTGGCCGAGGAGCTCAGCGACGGCACGGCCTCCGTGCTCCTGGAGGACGCCACCGGCTTCCCGAGCAAGGGATACGTGTTGGTCGACCGGGAGCTCATCTCCTACGACTCCCGCTCGGGGAACCGGTTGCTCGGCTGCCGCCGCGGACTGAGCTCGGACAGGGCCGAGCACAGCAAGTCGGATCTGCACAAGAAGGGCCGCGTCGTAGTGAACTACGCGGCCTGGGCCGTCTGCTACTACCCCCTGATGCCGCAGCAGGTGGGCCAGGACCGGAAGCGCATCCTGTACCACCCCTGGCGCTCGCTCGACGTCTCCCTGATCGCGGAGCTGCAACCGCGCGGCGTGCAGATCCCGATTCTGACCCGCGCGGACTGGGAGCGCGTGCTCCCGTTCGTGACCATCTGGTCGAAGGGGCCCGTGGGCGAGGGTTGGGGCAACGTCCAGGCGGTCACGGCGGCGACGGGGCTGCCGAGCAAGGACGACCAGGGGGACCAGATGGTCGTCGAGAGCACGGCCTACTACAACCCGGGCACGGTCGTGCGCCTGCAGGAGAAGGCGCAGGAGAACGTCGATGAAAAGACGGCGCGCGAGCGCATCGCCGCGCGCCCCAAGCGCATCGACCACGGCATGGTGTTCAGTGCGGGCGGCGGCGGCTCCGGCAACATCCGGCTCTTCGGGAAGGCGCACCGCCGGTTCGACGGCAACCAGATGCAGCTGCAGTACCGTATCCGTCAGCCGGTCAACGTCAACACGGCATCGCGCAAGGTGCTGGTCGCGATCTTCAGCCACCTGCAGCAGCTGTCGACGCCGAACGACAGCGTGACCGTGCAGGAGGCGGAGGCGTTGGCGGACGCGATCCGCAAACGCGCCGCCGACGGCGAGCCCCTGCGCAGCATGCGCGAGTTCGAGGCGCTGTTGCGCAAGCTCAAGGAAGACAACACGATCAGCGAGCACGACCGCGTCGCGCTGTTCCGCAACGGGCTGAACCCGCAGGATCAGGGTCTGTACTTCGGAACGACTCCGATCTGCTTCCGCACCTACGACGTCTACGGGCTGACCGTCAACGTGCTGCTCAACGACCGCGGCGGCAAGCTGATGGCCAAGCACCGCCAGGAGCGGGTGGTCGAGATCGGCTCGCAGCTCACTACCGAGAGGTTGTGGGAGACGCAGCGCCAGTTCGAGGACCAGCTGGTCGCCACGAACGACCCCAAGTACTGGACCACCTGGCCGAACAACACCGGGCGCTTCACGGCGCCGAAGATCGAGCCCTGGCCGCGCTGGCCGAACCCGCTTTTTCAGCGCATCTTCCCCAAAGACCCGTACGGCGGTAAGGACGAGGCCGACATGCCCGGCGGCGTGCGCACAGGCAGCCTCGACCAGTTCGCGCTGAACGGCGACATCCGGCTGGCGCCGGCGCGCATGGAGCATGAGACCGCGCTCGTGGATGCGTTCCCAGTGATCCACTTCGACTATGCCCGCAACGTAGAGGGCATGCGCGTGCAGGGCGGCTTCCCGCTCGGCAAGGGCATGCGGGGCGGAGGCCGGCAGCCGTTCTCCGTGCAGTTCTGGTGGAAGCCGCTTTCGGGCGGGGACGCCACGCTCTTCGACATGGGCGAAGAG
>JAPUHK010000089.1 GCA_027297745.1 Planctomycetota bacterium
GGGCCTTGTTCGTAGCGAGACGAAGCTAAGCTGCGCGCTTCCGGCGGCGCAGGAAGAACAGGCCGAGGCCTGCGCACAGCAGCGCTGAGATCGACGGCTCGGGTACAACGGTGACCGTGAAGGGGCGCGCCGCGCACGGACGCCGGAAGGAGCCTCACATAGGCCGCCATGCCGGCTTCATCATCGGCGCCGGCGCTGCCTGCCTGAGAGCGGCGCGATGGCGCACGCCGGTCAGTCACGGCCGTGTAGGGGCGAGGGTGCGGCAGCGCTGCCGCGTCGTCAGGTCCGCGGCGGTAGTGGACCTAGGTCTTGACCTTGCGGCAGGCCAGGTTGAGCAAGAGCACGTCCGTGGGGATCTTGATCGTCTTCTTGCAGCGCTTGGTGTCCTGCACGAACCAGAACAGCCCGTGCTGGAAGTCGCTCAGTGCGGCCATGGCATCGACGCCCTTGAGGTCCTGGTACAGCGCGCTCCGGATCACGCCTTTGCGCACTTCGATGCGCCCTTCACCGCCCTCGACGGCGACGTGCAGGGCGCCGCTGGGGGACCCGCCGAGCATCACGCGTATCACGTCGATCAGGCTGAAGGTGCCGATCTCGCCGGCGAAGTTGGAGTGGCTGCCGCCGGTCCACGTGGGCATGCCGCCCTTGCCGCCGTCCACCGCAACGGTCATGTCGGATTCGTCCTTGATGAACTTGTTGCCGCCGGGGACTCTCTCGCCGCTCTCGACGAAGCTCAGGAGGTAGACCGTCGAGGCGATGCGGATGCGGCTCCAGTCCTCGAGGGTCCACGGCTTCTTGATGCGCCGGCCGTTCACGAACGTGCCGTTCTGGCTGCCGAGATCCTCGATGGTCATCTGCGAGCCGAGTGCGTTGACGGTGATGCGCGCGTGGTGGCGCGAGCTGACCGGGTCATCGACGATGATCTCGCAGTCGAGCGCGCGACCCAGCGTGTAGATCCGGTAGGGCTCGAGGCCTATGCGATTTCCGGTGACCGTTAGCAGGCTCGCCATGAACTCCCCCACCTCACATCGGCGTGGGGCGGCCACCCTCTTGAGCGGTCCTGGAGCGGCGGCGGGGGCGCGGCTAGGCTGGGGGCGTGCGGGTGCCCTGGTTGGCGGTTCTGGCGGTGGCGGCGCTGGTCTTCCTGTGGCTGCAGCGGGAGCCGGTGGCGGAGCGCAGTCCGGCCACAGGGCGCGATTCCGGGCCCCAGGAGGCCCCGCAGGGGCCCGGGGTCGGCCCGTCGGCCCCTGTAGGTGACCCGCAGGAGGAGGCGGTGCCCCGTGCCCAGCCCGCTGCCGAGGCCGGGCAGAATAAGGGAATCCCGGACGACCCGATCGAGCGGGGGCCGTGCTCGCTGTTCCTACGCGCGGTGTCCGAGGACACGGGCAAGCCCGTGCACACGGAGGTCTTCCTCTATCGGCTGGACGCGCCCGGGAACGAGCATTGGACTGAAGGCGACCGCTGGCAGGCCACGATCACCATCGCGAAAGCCGGGACGCTTGTGGAGGCGCTGCCGGAGGGCGACTATCGCGTGTTCGCGCTCGGCCAGCGTCGCGAGACCGACGACCCGCCCGCCTTCCGTGTGTCGGGCGCGCGGACCGAACACCTGTTGCGCATTCCGATGCCGCGCTGCTTCCAGGTCTATCTTCTGGTTTATGACGAGCGCGGCCAGGCTCTGCGGCACGCCAATCAGCGCGCCGACGGGAGCAAGAGCGGCAGCTCCTCGGGGCCGGACTGGCTGAAGAAGCGCCAACTGCGCAGTGCGGGTGGCCGTGCCGCGGTAGGCGTTGGAAGGGGGATCGGGGGCCACACCAGCCACAGCACCGAGCGACAGATCCGGGCCGGGCCGGCGGGGTTCGATTTCGGGCTGCGGACGGAGGACACGCGCTTCTGGAAGACGACGGCCAGCTTCCGCGTGAAGTTCGAGCAGCGCAACGAAGTGTACCTCGACCTAAAGGGCGACGCGGCGCGCGACCGCACCTACATCGCCGTGGCGCTGCCGGTGCATCTGTTTCGTGGCGTGGCGCTGTTGCCGGACGGAAGGCGCGCGGTGGATGCCGGTGCGCGCATCACCGCGGCATGCGAGGCTGTCTTGGAGACCGCGGACACGGCGCACGCGTGGCAGTCGCTGCCAGTCACCGTTTTGGTCATGCTCGCTGGCTACGAGCCGTTTGCGTTCGACTACCGTCTGGACCAACCGGCCCAAGTCCACACGCTGAAGCCCGTCGGCAAGGCGCGCTAGTTCTGGCGGCCCTTGATCTCGCGCAGCAGCTTGCGGCCCTTGGTCGTCGCGCCGGTCTTCTTGTCGACCGTGTAGGTCACCCGCCAGCGGAAGACGGTGTCGCTGAGCCCCCAGTCGCCGCCCACGAACGTCGTGGTCTCCAGCACGTGCGCGAAGTGTTTCTTCGTCTCTTTGCCGGCCGAGGCTAGGACCTTCGCACCGCGTCCGTTCGTGTAGCGGATGCGGTGGTCGTATTCGGCCAGCTCGCGCACCGCCGCCGCCGTCAGCGGGCGCACGTTGAGGGTCCCGAGCGCCACCGGCTTTCCGTCCCGGTTGAGGCGCGTCTCGATCGATACCCAGTGCGCCGCCCACGCGAAATACGTGGGCTTGTGCACCCGGTACCAGATGCGGCCGGCGCGGAAGTCGAAGGCCTTCTTCGTTTCCTTGGTGGCGCCGATCTTGCGCGTCTCCGCGTTGCTGCGTGCCAGATGCGCCTCAACCAGGCGGCGGGCCCTGGCTTTGTCCGCGGACACCCATCCCATGTGGTAATAGAGCGCGAGGCCGGCGTCATGCACGTGATCGGTCGTGAAGCCCTTCGGGAACTTGTATTCAGGGTCGTAGACGAGCTTCAGGACCTGCTTGTCAGTCCAAGTCGGCTTATCCGCCGCGCGGGCGGCCAGCGCCGCGAGCAGCAGGGCGGCCAGAGCTGTCGCGGGCCGGTTCATGCCCTTTAGACGCACGCCGGAGGGCTGTTGCCAAGTGCGGACACCAATGCGGCAAGCAGGGGCGTACGGTGCGGCACGCGTGCCGCACTTGAGACTCTCGAAACCCCCGCGGCAGCTGAACTTGCGACCGTTACAACCGGCAACTGTTAGTTGGGGATAATCAAGGGGATGGGAAAGGTCGCGGTTCTGTTGTTGGTGGCGGCGGCGCTCGTGGCCACGGGCATCCTGCTCACGCAGGAGCAGGAGTCCGTGCGCAACCAGCCGCGCGAGCGGGTTGCACCTGACGGCGGAGAGCCGCCTGCGCCGGTCGCGCCGCATTCGGAGGCAGCGCGGGGCCGCGAGCTCGTCGCCGGCATC
>JAPUHK010000009.1 GCA_027297745.1 Planctomycetota bacterium
CGCAGCGAGCAAAAGCAGATCGAGGCGGGGCAGCTTCTCAAACGGCTCGACATCAGCATGCAGGAGGCGGCGCGTCTCGAGGGCCGTGTGCTCAGCCGGGACAGCACGCCGGTGCCCGGCGTGCGGATCACGGTGGCGCGCGATCCGGGGCCGGATGCCGATCTGCGTGCACAGTGGATGGCCTTGCGCGACGGGATCTATGCCTTCGGCGACGACCAGGGCCGCTTCAGCGTGCTCAACGTGCCGGTGGGGGACGTGATCATTCGCCTGGAGGCGGACGGCTACGCGACCACGACGATGCGGCGCTCCGGGGTGCAGCCCGGGCAGCGCATCAGCAAGGAGCGGCTGGAGATGGCGCCCGCCTATTCGATCAGCGGGCGGCTCGTAGACCCGGAAGGACAGCCGTTCACGCGCGCCTGGGTGCGCGCGCGGCACACGGCGTCGCCGGACGGCGAGCCCGTGCGGCAGGTGCTGGGTGCGCGCCTCGAGAGCGACGGCCGCTTTGCGATCCGCAACATGCCCGCCGGCGCGTACACGATCGAGGTGCGCGTGCCGAGTTGGGGGGACGGTCCGCGCTACGAGAACATCTCGCAGGAAGGCGTCAGTGCGGGCACGCAAGACCTCGTGCTGAAATTGCGCGAGCGCCCGCCGGGCGATGCTCCGCAACGCCGTCGTTCGCGCGGCAGCGACTAGAGCGAGGCGTTCGGTGTTGCGTGTATGGCGCGCAAGGGGGCCTTTCGCGCCAACGAATCTCGCGCCACCGCGGCCGACTATACTGACGTGGTGACGGGTACCGCACAATTCACACGCGCCGATTACGAGCGGCTGCCAGAGGGCTTTCCGGCCGAGCTCATCGACGGCATGCTCGTGAAGGAGCCGTCGCCGACCTGGGATCATCAGACCTTCGTCGGGCGGCTCTTCACGCGTCTGCAGGCCTTCGCCGGCGCCGGGCGGGTGGTCGTCTCACCCATCGACGTCTTCATCGACGACTACAACGTGCTCCAGCCCGACGTGCTGGTGCTCGACGAGGAGGCCGCGGCCGGTCCGCGCGAAAAACACGTTCCCATCCCGTTGTTGGTGCTGGAGGTGCTCTCGCCGTCCACCGCCGGCCGCGACCGCGTGGTCAAGACGGGCATCTATCTCGGGGCGGGCGTCCAAGAGGTGTGGCTCGTCGATCCGGAGACGAAGACCGTCGAAGTCGTAACGGATGCCGGTCCGGAGCTCGTATCCGAGGGGGAGAGGGCCGCTTCGCACGCGCTCCCGGGCTTCGAGCTCTCGGTGCACGAACTGTTCGAGTAGCCCGCGGCTACCGGGGGTATTCTGGCCGCCATGCGAAGCCGGATCCTGACGGTGGTTCTGGGTGCAGCGCTCGCCTCGGCCGTGCATGCCGGAAGCGCTACGCCGCCCAAGGGGCCGCCGTGGGAGCGCGACCTTCTGAAGGCGCAAAAGCATGCGCTGGAGGAGGGGAGGCCGCTCTTCCTCTATTTCACGAAAACCTACTGACCTCACTGCGTCATCGTCGAGAAGCAGTTGCTTCCGAACCCCGCGCTGAAGGAGGCCTACGGCGAAGTCGTGTGGCTCTACGTCTACCGCGACTTCTCGCGCGCCGGGCAGGACCTGTTGGCCGAGCGCATCTCGCTCAGGTTCGGGGTGACCAGCTGGCCTCAGCTGTTCCTGGCGGATCCGCAGACGTTGGAGATCCTGACGCACACCGGGCGGTCCGTGGAGAGCTTCATGGGAGCGGTGAAGCGGACGCGCGTAGACAAGCCGCGGTCCCTTGCGGCTTTGGAGCGGACCAAGGAAGGTGAGCGGCGCGCCGCGGAGCTGGAGAAGCGGGGGTCGCTGAAGCTGGCGCGCAAGTACCTGGACGACACGGACATCGTGGCCCGCACGCGGGCCATGGAGATCGTGGCTGACAAGGACCCGAAGACGATCGTCAAACGGGCCGAGGAGTTGCTCCAGGTTCCCAGCGATCCCTTCCGCTACAGCGTGTGCCGCGTGCTCGAGGAGGCCGGAGATGCGCATGCCGCGCGGGCGTTGGAGGCGATCGTCTCCAAGCCCAAGCCGAGCCTCAACCCCAACGTGCTGCGGATGCGCGCGGTGCAGGCGTTGGGCTCGTGCGGCGACGCGAAGTCCGTGGCCGTGATCGCGCCCTTTGCGCAGACCGGGAGCTATCGCAACGGCTTGACCAACGTTTCCATCGACGCGCTGGTGGCCATCGCGGAGCGGCACAAGCGCTCGTGGCCCGCCGTACGGGCCGCCTTGAAGCAGGGCTACCCGGAGCCGCCGCCGCCGGGAGACGCGCGCTCGATGCGTGCCTGTGTCGCGCTGGCGAAGCGTATCCACAGGATCGTAGGCAAGAAGCCGTTTCCGAAGGTCTACGACCACAAGGCGCGCGAGCTTCTGAGCCGCTAGCCCGGCGTCCGCGCGGGCCGGCGTCTACTCCTCAGGCGGCGCGGCGGGCGCGGTGGCCGGGCCCATGGTGAGCGTGCCGGCGGCGTAGGTCGTGGTCTCGCCGCGTGGTATCTGGCTCAGCGCGACGTTTATCGTGCTCGGGCACGCCCCGCGGCGGTCTTGGATGCGCAAGCTGTCGTCGTCGATGCGGACGTGCAGCGTGGGGCTCTTGAGCTCGATGCGGTGGGTCGAGACCGTGCCCTCGAACTCGTTGAACCCGCGCAGAAGCAGCGTGCGGTTGCGAAAGCGGATCAGCGTGTCCTTGCCCGAGGTCTCGATGCCGCTCGGGCCCTCGACCGTGGGCGACTCGAGCATGGCGACCTGCGCGCTGTTGGGCCGCCGCCAGACCTCACTGGTCGCGTGCGTGCAGCCGCAGACCGCGAGGCCCGTCAGCAAGGCGAGCAAGCTGTGATAGGTACGCATGGCTATCTCTGCTTCATGGTCAGCGTGACCTCGTTCGGCTTACCGGCCTCGAGCGTCACGGTCTCGCTGAGCTGCACGAAGCCGGCCTTGTTGAGAATGATGCGCACCGCGCCCGCCGGGAGCGACGGCTTGAGAATGCGGCCCCGGCTGTCCGTCCTGTGCAAGCCCCAGCCCGGCGGCTCGTAGCCGCGGAAGAGCTTGCTGTTGAGCGGCGCCACGGCGGCGAAGGTGTAGCTGAGGTCGACGCCCTCCAGCGGGTCGCCACTCGGGTCCAGCACGGTCACGGTGAGTGGCGAAGCCAGCAGCAGCTGGAAGTCGGCGGCCGTGCGCTTGTCGTTTTCAACCGCAACGCCGCGCAGGATCCCGAGCGGGTGTCGGGGCGAGACCGCGAACACGCTGTACTTGCCGGGCGAGATGCCACGGACCTCGTACATGCCGTCCACGTCGGTGAAGGGCGCTTGGTCGTTGGTCTTGAAGGCCTGGTCGAGGATGTGGATGCGGGCGTACGGGACCGGCCGGCCCTGCGCGTCGCGCACGACGCCTGAGATCGTGCCGCCGCTGCCCAGCTCGATCGTGCCCAGGTCGACGGTGCCGCCCTTCTTCAGCTGGAAGGTCTTGGTGCGCAGCGTCGCGTGACCCGGTGCACGGATCTCGACCGCCCAGGTGCCGGGCTCGGTGACCTCGCCTTTGAAGGAGCCGACGTCGCTCTCGATGTGAT
Organism: Planctomycetota bacterium; assembly: GCA_027297745.1. Lineage (GTDB taxonomy): Bacteria > Planctomycetota > PLA2 > PLA2 > PLA2 > JAPUHK01. The sequence goes on from JAPUHK010000009.1 coordinate 3,596, forward strand.
AGGTCGACGTGTCGTCCGGAACGAACCACTTGTAGCGGATGAAGCTTGCCTGGAAGGAGCGCACGGGCTGCCGCGTGACGCCGGACAGCACGCGTCCCTTGATCGTGCCGCCTGTCTCCGGCATGTGCAGCAGCACGTCGTCGCGGCTGTCCGCGACGACCACCGGCTTGGGCGTCTCCTTGAAGCGCGTGCCGACCACCCGGTTGCCCTGCCAGACGGCCTTGCCCGCCAGGCCGATGCGGTACGAGCGCTTGGGCAGGTTGCGGATCACGAAAGCCCCGTGCTCGTCGGTGGTGGCCGACGCCACGAACCAGGCGGCCTGCTTGCCGTAGTCGTGCGCGACCTTGACCTGCACGACGCGGCGCGGTTTGCCGTCCGGCGTGGTGACGCGGCCGCGAATCTCGATCGTAGGCTGGAGTTGCAGCTCGATGCCGTCGACCACCCCGCCCT
>JAPUHK010000090.1 GCA_027297745.1 Planctomycetota bacterium
CGCGCGCGACGACGAGCCGCTGTTCGCGCGTCAACCGGCTGTTGAGCGTCATGACAAGCCGGAGAATACGGTCGCGATCGAGGGCGATTTCGATCCGTGTGGTTCCGGTCACTGGATCAAACACGCGTGACATCACAGCGGGACCGCCCTCGACCTCCACGTCACCGTCAACGGTGAGGTGAAACCGCGTCGAGGCGGGGGTTGGAACCCGGATGTTCAGCGTCTGACGGGCCGAGTCGGTCGCCAGCGGCGCGACGAGCTCGATCGCGAGATCGTGGCGGCCCTTTCCCTCGACAAACAGGAGCAGACGCCCGTCCTGGCCTTGTCCGAGGGGCGCGTCCACTCCATCCAGCCGGGCACGACGAACGCCCACCTGGCCCAGGACGAGCGCCACCGTTTGGAGCCCGACCTCGAGCACATCAACGATCAGGGCGCCGTTGATCCGGGCCCGCTCGTTGCCGAGCGACGCCTCGTACGACGCGGCGACGATGGCGGCCACCAGCGGCGGGCCTACATCCGGCACTCGGCGCGCCTCGGCGAGCAGGGTCTCGTACCTCCCGCGTGAGAGCAGCACGCGGCTGGGGTTCGACGCCAGCAGGACGTTGAGGTCATCAAAGGGCACGAGCACCTCACGCAGCCGCTCAGTCGGGTCCGGCCCCCGCACGGGCCCGGCTCCGATTGCCGTCACCGCCAGCGCCAAGGTCACGGTGATGGTGAACAATGCGAGGCATCTCGCGGCCCTCGGCATCACCGGTTCCCCTTGTCGTCCTGATCGTCCGGCGCCGGTCTGTCGCTTTGGCCAGGTTCGGCTTCGCCCGCGTCCATTGGCGGTCCAACGACCTGCGCCGAGGGAATCGGAGAGCTCGACCCCGTCACGGCGGCGGAGAGAGCCGCTAACGCCGCGTCGCGTCTGGCCGCTCGCCGCGCCAGCACGATCGGGTCGCGCGGTCTCGTCCGGGCGACGTACCAGACGGCCCAGACGATCAGCACGACCAGAACGGCCGCCAGCAGCACACCATCCGTCACCTGCAACGAGAACGTTGGCATGAAGACACCGAGCAGGACGATGGCGATCAAGAGGGACCCGGCCGCGACCCATCGCGTCGAAGCCTGCCCGCGGACCAGGATCAGCCCGCTGCCGACGATGAGCAGAAACACGATGAGGTTCAGCGCCCTCTGGTTCATCATCACCATCGCCAGCGCTCCCTCGGGCGGTGCCGATGGACGCAGCGTCGAGAAGAGGTAACGCCGGCCGTCGGTCTGCAGGCCCCCTGCGTTGCCGGACGACGCGCCGATGCCCTCGCTCACCCACGCGATGAGCGAGCCCTCATCCTGCCGCGGAATCGGCACCCAGTTGGCCAGCACCGATTCGGGGTCGGGGCGCCAGACCATCTCGTCGGTCCACCCCCCCTTCGACCCCAGCCACGCCTGCTCTCGGGGGAAGAAGACCGACAGGTAGACTTTCTGTACGGCCGGCTCATCGGGGAATACGGGGTACGCCAGCCGGCCCGGCGCGTCCGACAGGGTGTACCGCAGCTCCAGCAGGAAGGGCGAAGCGGGATCCTGCCCGACGAGCCCGACAAAGAAGTCCTCCTTATCGCCTCGTTCGAGGGTGGTCGCCTGACCGTTGATCCGCACGGGCCGGGTGTCGAACTTGACGCCCGCCGGGAACGTCACCATGAGCCGCTGCCGGGCACTCCTCATTCGATAGAGCGCCTGCACCGACACCTCATTGCTGCGGGTCACCACGATCCGCACCAGGGCGCGTTCGATGCTCGTCCGCTTGACCTCCTCCAGCGCGTAGTGCGTCGCGGTCACGCTCAGCGACCACGCATCGTGGAACTCGAAGGCGCGGGCGGCGCCGGAGATCGTCACCCCGGGCATCAGGTCGTGCTGCGGATCGATGGGGCGAACGCCCGTCGGCTCACCGGTGGCGTGGATGTCGATCGTCTCCGCCTTGGTCAAGACCACCTGCCCCCACGCGCGGTCGGCGCCCCGCGGTTCGAGACGCGGGACCGCAATATCAACGCTCTTGCCGACGTCGAGCTTTTCGAGCTTCCGCTCCCAGGTCAACCGAATCTGCGCCGCGCCCATGAACTCGCGCTCGCCGGTAAAGCTCCAGGCGACGCTGCCCTCGCCGACATCGTCGGGCGGCGGCTCGATCGGCTTGTCCCGGACCCCGGTGGTCGTATTGCGAATCGACGAGGCCAGGTCGGCTGGAATATCGATACGCAGCGACCGCACGCCGCTGTAGCGGATGTCGTAGAAGAAGGTCGCGTCGTACCTGATGACCCCGGGCTCGATCTTCGCCGTCAGCAGCTGGCGGACGGTGACGTACGGCCGTCGCCGCTCGACCGCAAGGACCGCGACCACGGGATCCTGGGAATAGACGAACGCCAGCATCGGCGTGAAGGCGGGTGCGGCGGTTGCCTCGTCGCCCATGCCCTTGACCGCTTCGGCCGTCGATACGCTGCGCAGGCCATCGGTCCGCGCCGCATCGACGCGGAGGCTGTCGGGCGCCAGGACGATCAGGCGTCCGTTCTCGCGATCCGCCGTGGTGGCCGCCACGCGTGGGATCGCCAGGTCGATATCGACTGGGGTCCCCGTGGGGGTGAGAAGCTGCGGCACGTCCAGGTCGCGCACGAGCTGGAGCTCGAGCCCGACCTTGCCCAGCGCGCGGCGGGCCAGGCTGACGAAAAGCTTCCTTGAGTCCTCGCCGCCAAGATGGTGGGTGTCGACCGCCACCGCCGCCGCGTTCCCGACCCGCCGGCCACGCACTGTGCGCACCTCGACGCCCTCAGGGACGTCCAGCTCGAGCTGGAACACACCGGCGCGTTCGATGTTGAACACGGCCAGCATGTCGAGCCGGAGCTGTTGGGGATCGAGGTACGCCCGCACGAGCGCGTCGACCGTCACGTAGGGCTGGATCTTCTCGATGGCGATCTGAAGCGCGAAGGGCATTGTCGAGTAGCGGTAGGCGAAGTCCCATGACCCGCGGCCCAACGACGAGGGCAGCTCTCCGGCGTCCATCTGCACGAGCCCCGCCGTCCGGATCACGTCGGCGCGAAGACCGACGGCCGAGGAGATCACGAGCACGCCCTGCTGGCGGGCGACGTCCCGGGCTCGGATCCGCGGAACCTCCAACGCGCGCTGGTCTTCGCCCGTCGTGAAGTTCTCGAGCTCCAACCGGATGTTCTGGCTGCCCTTCGCCGGCTCGAACAGCTCCACGGCGACGCGCTGCACACCGGTCCCGGCACCCGTTGATACCGACCACTGACGCAC
>JAPUHK010000091.1 GCA_027297745.1 Planctomycetota bacterium
AGACGACCTCCCTGCGCGGCGACGTGGGCGACGAGATCGATACGGGCTACGACGCGATCGTGCAAGCCATGCAGCGCATCCTGGACGCCATGGAGCGGGTCGAGGGCTTCACTGAGATCCTGGAGAGCTTCAAGGCCATCATGTCGATCCACGACAAGACGTACGACGCCACTTACAAGCGCTGGCTGGAGGCCATGAGGGCCATCTTCGGTCCCGACTTCAAGCCCGGCCCCGGCCTTGGGCCCGACCCCGATGAGCAACCGCCCCCGGGCGGCAGGCCGCCGGACGAGCAACCGCCGAAGTAGGCGGGGGCGTCCTCCCTTACACGTGCCCCTGCCCATGCCCCTGCCCGACACGTAACCCGTGCCCCGGCAAGGGCACGTCTACGGCCCGAGAGCCTCCGAAAAGGCAGATTTAAGGCCCAACCGACCCCCGCTTCTTGCGATCGGTATTAACGGTAAGCCTCCAGACCAACGTATAGAATTCCATAGGGCCGGGCGTGCCGTGGAAAGCCGTGGTCTCCCCCCCCTCTCAAGGAGTGGACTCGTGAGAACGACACTCGCCATCCTGGCCGCCTTCCTCCTCTTCAGCACGCCCGTCGCGTGGGCCCAGGCGACCGAAGGGGACGCGGAGGCCAAGCCCAAGGCCGAGACGGCGGACCAACTCAGCGAGCGGCAGGCCGAGGTCAGCCGGCGCCTCAAGATCATCGAAGAGACGATGGGGCGCATCGCCGAGATCATCAAGCGCACCGACCCCGAGAAGGCGGCGCGCCTGAAGCTGGCCCTGGATCAGAGCCGCGATGACGGCAACCTCGAGAAGATCGGGGAGATCCTGACCGAGCTGGAGCTCGAGCACTGGCAAGAGGCCCTGCGTGGCCAGAAGGATCTCAAGGCCGCGCTCGAGCGCATGCTCGACATCCTCACGGACCGCGATCGCGAGCGCCAGCGACTCAAGGACGAGATCGACCGCCTGGAGAACCTGAGCCAACAGCTCAACAAGATCATCCAGGAGGAACGCGACCACTATCACGAGACCGAGAAGGTCGCCGACCCCGAAGCCACGCTGCGCCGCGCAGCCGGGGCCCGCGCCAAGCTCGCGGACCTGCTCAAGCGCCAGAAGGAGTTGATCGAGCGCACGGGCAAGGCGGCGCAGTCCGGCGAGCTGAACGAGAAGCTCGCGCCTTCCCAGGAACGCATCCGGCGCGACCTGGAGCGCCTCGGCGGCGACCTCGAGCGGTTGGGCAAGCAGGCCCCCGGCCTCGACACCGGCAAGGGTTCCCTGGACAAGGCCGGCAAGGAGATGAAGAAGGCCGAAAAGAAGCTGCGCAAGGACGAAACGCGCGAAGCCGTGCCGCACGAGAAAGCCGCCCAGGAAGAGCTCGAGAAGCTGGAGCGAAAGCTCGAGCAGATGGAGGAGGAGCTCAAGAAGATCGTGCGCCTCCCCGACTACGAGAAGCTCGCCGAAAAGCAGGACGGCACATCCGAAGACACCGACGACCTGCTCAAAAAGATGAAGCAAGGCAGCCCGCCCCAGCCGGGCCAAAACCCGGACGGCGGCGAGGGCACCCCGGGCCAGCGCGAGGTGGAGGGCGCCAAGAAGGCCATGCAGCGCGCCAGCCGCAACCTGCGCAGCCGCTCGGGCCGTTCCGCAAACTCGGACCAGAAGGAAGCGCTGGACCGCCTGGAGAAGGCGCGCCAGGAGCTCGAGGAGGTCCTACGCCAGCTGCGCGAGGAAGAGCAGCTGATGCTGCTCGACGCGCTGGAGAAGCGTTTTCGCAAGATGCTGCGGGTGCAGCGCGGGATCACCAAGGGGACCACCGCACTGAACCTGCGCGTGCGGGACAAGGATCGCGCCAAGGTCTCGCGCGCCGACAGGGGCAAGGCCAAGGAGCTGAGCGAGGGTGAGACCGGCCTGGCCGTCGATGCCGAGAAGGTCGGCGACATCCTGCGCGAGGAAGGCACGAGCGTCGTCATCCCCGACGTCGTGGACGACCTGCGGCAGGACCTCGACAACCTGGCGCTGCGCATCACGCGCCTGGACGTCGGCGAGTACACGCGCCGCGTGCAGCGCGATATCGAAGCCACGCTGGCGGAGCTGATCCAGGTCATCCAGGAAGAGCGCGAGAAACGCCAAGCCCAGGGCGGCGGCCAGGGGGACGGCCAGGAAGGTGAAGGCGCGGACCGGCTGCTGCCGAGCTCCGCCGAGTTGAAGATGCTCAAGGCCTTGCAGGTGCGCATCAACCGGCGCACGAACCTGTTCGACAGGATGGCCCGCGCCGGGCGCACGAAGGAAGCGGAGCTGGACACGGAACGCGGACGGCTGGTCAAGAAGCAGGACACGGTCAGCGGCCTCACGCGCAACATGGCCGACCGGCTCAACCGGGAGGACGAGTAACCGTGCGCCGCACCCTCCTGACTCTCCTCGCGACGGCCGTGCTGGTGTCTGTGGCAGCGGCCCAGGCCGACAAGAACGCGCTCGTCGAGCGCTTGCGGAAGCTGAAGATCGAGCGCTACTTCAAGAGCGTGCAGGAAAACCCGGACCTGGACGCAAAGGTCAAGCAGCGCATCCTGCGCATGCGGGAAGACGCCACGCTCGGCGGCGAGCAGGACGTGATCCATCAGGCGCTGATCCTGGCCTACAAGGACTACAAGCGGGGCGTGGCCCTGTTCACGGCGGAGCGCGAGAAGGACGCCCTCGGCACCTTCCGCGAGCTCATGGATTCCGAGGACAAGTACCTGAAGGCCTACGCAGGCTACCGCTACGGGCTGTGCTATCTGCACCTGGAGCGTTTCGAGGATGCGGCCGCGGCCTTCACCTCGGTGCTCAACGAGTACGGCCGCCGTGTGGGCTGCGACATCGACGCGGCCTTCTACCTGGCGGTCGCTCTGGGCCAGGACCTTCAGAAGGAGAAAGCTCTCGTCGCGGCCCAGCGCTTCCTGGACGACTACCCCGACGCGCCCAGCCGCTACCGCATGGCCATGGAGCAGATGCTCAACGAGCTCGTGCAGGAATGGGAGAGCCCGTTGTACGACCTCGCGGGCCGCATGAAGAAGGTGGCGCGTGAGATGGACAGCGGCGAGACGGGGAAAGATACGCAGGCCGCACAAAGAGAGATCGTCACGCGGCTCGACGAGCTGATCAAGAAGGCGGAGGATCGCGAGGGGAACCAGGGGGGCCAGGGCAACCCCGGCGGCCAGCCGCGCGGCAACCAGCCCCCGAGCTCGCCGGCCCAGCAGTCGAAGCTCTTCCCCGGATCCTCGCGCGTCGGCGATCTGCGCGGCAAGCAGCGCGGCAAGGCCGGCGACCAGTGGGGCAAGATGAAGGACCGCGAGCGGGAGGAAGTCCTGCAGGCTCTCAAGGAAAAGCTGCCGGACCGCTACCGCGGCCTCGTCGAGCAGTACATGAAGCAGCTCGCGGAAGGCAAGCGGGTGACCGAGCCGGACGAGAGTCCCGCCGGCGAGGAGTAGTGCTCCGCTCCGCGGCCGCCTTTTGCCTGCTCCTGTGCGGGGCGGCCCATGCGTCGGGCGTGACGCTGCTTGACGGCACGAGGTACCCGCGCGCCAGAGTCCAATCCGTCAAGGGCAAGCAGGCTACCTTGTTGCTCGGCACGGAGACGACCTGGGAAGTCCCCGCGCGCGCGTTGCTCGAGGATACGCACAACGACGAGGCCCCGCTGAGCGGCTTCATGAACCTGTTCCTGTGGAACGGGGACCGCATGGCCGGAACGGTGGCCGGCGCCGGCGGTATGGTCAAGCTCAAGTTCGCCGGTGTCGAGGGCTTCGCGGTCCCGCTGGACCGGGTCCGCGCCGTGCACTTCGGCCGCACCGCGCCGATCGGCACCGACCTGACCTACCGGGCGGCCTTCGAGAAGATGCTCGAGCGCGGCCGCGACGCGGTGCTCGTGTTGCGCGGCGAGCGCCCGCTCCCCATCGACGCACGCGTGGTCGAGGTCGGCGAGCTCGAGCTGAAGGTCGACGTCGCCGGTGCCGTACGCACGCTCGAGACCGACCGGGTCTTCGGCTTCGTGCGCAACCCGGACCGCGACCCGCCCGAGCCCGAAGACGACGCCGTGTACGTACGCCTGTACCTGCTCTCGCCCGACCCGAACACCAGGGAGCAGAAGCAGCGCGGGCACCTGACGATCCCGATCGACGAGATCACCGAGACGCAGGTGCGGGGCGCCGGGGCGACGATCGATCGCGCCATCATCGCACGCATGGAGTTCCGCGGGCCTCACATCGCCTACCTGAGCGAGCAGGACCCCATTGCCGAGAAGGAGACGGCGCTCTTGGGCCCGTCGCTCAAGTGGCGCCGCGACGCGATGGTGCGCGGCGGGCCGATGACGGTCGCCGGCAAGACCTTCGCGCGCGGTATCGGCACGCACTCCTACTCGCGGCTCGAGTTCGCGCTCGGGCGGCGCTGGAACACGTTCTACGTCGAATGCGGCATCGACGACGCTGCGGGCCCCACCGGCAACGCGGTCTTCCGCGTGCTCGGCGACGGCAAAGTGCTGGCCAGCGTGGAGCGCAAGCACGGCGATCCGCCCAGGCCCCTGCGCCTCAACGTGAGCGAGGTGGATCGCCTGGTGCTGGAGTCCGACCCGAACGGCAGCTATACATCCGACTTGTGTGATTGGGCGCAGGCCAGGCTGTTCAGCGCCCCCGCCTTCGAGGCGCCCCCGGGAGGAGAACGGTGAGCACGAAACACATGGCGGCGGCCGCGGCGCTGCTGGCCGCAGCGGCGTTCGCGCCTGCGGGCCCGCCCGAGCGCAGCCCGCAGGAGATCGAGAAGGCGTTGGCCACGGTAGAGAAGCAAGAGCGGGAGCGCGTCCTTCTGGCGGCGAAGCTGGCCGACACGGTGTGCGCCGTCTTCCAGGGCGGAGGCGGGGGCTCCGGCGTGATCTTCACGGCGGACGGCCTGGTGCTCAGCAACTTCCACGTGACCCGTTTGAGCCCCACGATGCGCATCGGCCTGAACGACCAACGCATCCATCCCTCCGTCGTGCTCGGCGTCGATCCGTCCGGCGACCTGAGCGTCTTGCGGCTGACCGAGGAGCGCACGTGGCCCTTCACCCCGCTCGGCGACTCCGACGCCATGGAGCAGGGGGATTGGGTGTACGCCATGGGCAATCCCTTCCTGCTGGCCACGGACTTCACGCCCACAGTCACGCTCGGCGTGGTGAGCCGCATCAACGTCTACCAGCCCGGATCCATGCGCGGACAGCTGCTCTATCCGGACTGCATCCAGACCGACGCCTCGATCAACCCGGGCAACAGCGGCGGGCCGCTGTTCAACTTCGCGGGCGAGGTGGTCGGCATCAACGGGCGCGTGTCGCTGCGCGAGCGCGGACGCGTCAACATCGGCGTCGGCTACGCCATCAGCTCGAACCAGATCAAGAAGTGCCTGCCCGACCTGCGCGCCGGGCTGATCGTGCAGCACGGAACGCTGAACGCCACCGTGAACGACCTTCAGGACGGCGAGTGGCCCGGCGGCGTGCGCGTGACCTTCACGCAGATCATGAAGCCGGGCTGCGCGGCCGACGCGGGCATTCAGCCGGGCGACGCCTTGATCACCTTCCAGGGCATCCCGATCACCGAGACGAACCAGTTCGTGAGGCTGATCTCGGTGCTGCCCAAGGGCCGGCGCGTGCATCTGCGCTACGCACGACTCGGCGAGGACAGCTGGGAGGAGCGCGAGGTGAAGCTCTTCCTGGACGGGATCCCGCTCGTGCGCGCGGCGGACGCCGCACGGCGCAAGACGCCCACGGTCTACATCGAGCACGAGATCGACCGCACCTTCGGCGCGGCGCGCAAGGCGCTGCAGCCCATCACGGGCGAGACGCGTACCGGAACGCGCACCGTGGCGGGCCGCGACGCCTTCCCGATCGAGGAGCGCTTCGCCCAGCGCACGTACGGGCTCACGATCGGGGACCGCGTGATCGCCATCGACGCCGAGGGCGGCACCGACCGCGGCACGCCGATGGATCCTGACGTGCGCGGTGATCTGCTCGAGCGCATCCATGCTTGGAACGACCTGCTCGCGCCGGACCGCGGCGAGCGTTTCGAGTCCGTCGTCTTCGAGGGCGGCTGGCTCGTCGGCGACACGACCGTCGACAAGATGGTCGCCAAGACCAAGGACGGCAAGGAACGCATCTACTACATCGATCTCGACAGCGGGCGGCTCTTGCGCGTGGACCTGTACGCGCAGGGCTGGGCGTTCTGGACCTCGGTCTACTTCTCGGACTGGCGCGAGGCGGGCGGTCTGCTGCGGCCCTACAAGGTGCGCATCTTCGAGCGGGACAAGGACAAGCTCCTGCAGACCTTCGACTACGAGAGCATTCGCAAATCGTGAGAGTGCCGGGCGTATTCCTCTTGCTGGCGCTGACGCTGACGGCGGTCGCGGCCGTCGAGTCTCATGGGGGCCCGAACAGGCGCAGCGCGAAGCTACGCAAGGCCGTCGAGGCCGTGCAGCCCGCGGTGGTGAAGGTCTTCGGCCTGAAGGGCTTCCGCGGCATCTTCGGCTACCGCACGGGCGTGATCGTGCACGAGAGCGGGCTCGTGCTCACGCGCGGCTCTGTCACGCTGGACGAGGCCGACGGGCGTATCGCCTGCCACCTGCACGACGGGCGCCGCCTGATGGCGCGCATCGTGCGCGAGGACAGGCGCTCTAAGATGGTCCTGCTCAAGCTGGCGGGGAAGGCAGACAAGCCCTACCCGACGGCGCCGCTGGGCGTCTCGAAGGACTTGCTCCCGGGGCACTTCGTGCTGCTGATCGGAAACGCCTACAAGACCGCGCGCGGCCGCGAGAAGACGGCGGTCAACTTCGGCATCGTGAGCGCCATCACGCGCGTCCGGCTGCGCAGCGGCATGATGCGCTTCCCGTACGCGCGCCCCGTGATCCTGCACGACGCCATGAACAACCCGGGCGTCTACGGTGGCCCCCTGGTCAACCTCGACGGCAAGGTGATCGGCATCAGCGGCAACCTGGTCGAGAGCCGGGACACGAACGCGCAGTTGCACTACGCGATCCCGATCGATGACCTCAAGGAGTTCATCCGGGATACCGTGAAGCACCCCGACGCGCCCATCGTCTACGCCCCGGTGGAAGTCGCGCCCGTCGACAAGCGCCCGCCGGGCGTCCACGGCATCCGCGTCCTGCGCGGCGGCATCACGCGCGCCACGCCGGCGTACGTCGACCGCGTCTTGCCGGGCTCCCCCGGCTTCGAGGCCGGCGTGCGCTCCGACGACCTGATCCTGAAGATCGACGAGACCTCGGTGAAGTCCTGGAAGTCCTTCCGGCGCATCATGGAACGGTACCGCGCGGGCGAGACCGTGCGTCTCACGCTCAAGCGCGGAGATGGAATCGAGATCGTCCACGTCACCCTCGTAGAGGAGAAAGCGCAATGATCGCGGCATCCCTTCTCTCCGCGTCGCTCCTGAGCTGGGGGCTGTGGCTCGTGCCGCCGCCGCCCGAGGAGGAGATGGACGAGCTCGAAGCGCTGCAAATCGTCCTGCGGTACGCCGTCGACCGGGTCTCCGACTCGGTCGTGACGATCACCACGCGGGGCGGGATCCGCAAGGTGGAGATCCCCGACGCCTTGAAGCGGCGCATGACCACGCCGAACGCGCCGGAACGGCCGCGCGAGGGCGATCCCAGCGCGCCGCGCAAGCGCGAGGACAAGGGGGGGGACGACGAGGAGAGCCAGAAACCCGAGCAGAAGCGCTACAAGAACGAGTGGGAGAAGATGCTGGCCTATCCCGGCTTCAAGAAGGCCGAGGGCCCCACGACCGGCATCGTGCTGTCGAAGGACGGGTACATCCTGACTTCGTCCTGGAACTTCGAGAGCAAGCCCAACGTCGTGCTCGTGACGCTGAACCGCGGCGGCCGGCAGGAGACGCACGTCGGCACGCTGCTCGGCGTGGATCGCGCCGCCGGCCTGGCGTTGCTCAAGATTTCAGCCACGGACCTCGCGGTGCCCGAGTTCATCGATCCGGACGAGGTGCGGGTCGGCTCGTGGGCCTGCGCGCTCGGCCGTGCCATCGCGCGCGAGCGGCCCGAGATCAAGTACGGCGTGATTTCCGCCAAGGACCGCATCGACGGCAAGGCGCTGCAGACCGACGCGGCCACCTCCCCGACGAACTACGGCGGCCCGCTGATCGACAAGCGCGGACGCATCTACGGCATCATCGTTCCGCTCGGCGCGCGCGGCCAGGAAGCCAGCGTCAACTGGTACGACAGCGGCATCGGCTTCGCTGTGCCGGTTCCGGACCCCGACGAGCTGATCGAGAGGCTGGGTAAGGAGGGCACGGTGCTCGAGCCGGCCTTCCTGGGCCTGCAAATGAACGAGGACCGCACCGAGCCGGGCGCCCTGGTCACGAAGGCCATCGAAGACATGCCCGCCGCAAAGGCGGGAGTGAAGGACGGGGACGTGATCCTGGAGATCGACGGCAAGCAGGTGCTCAACTCGTTCACGCTGCGCTTTGCGGTCGGCCGGCGCCGTGCCGGCGACGAGGTCAAGCTCGTGGTGCTGCGCGGTGAGGAGAGGATCGAGCTCACGGTGACGCTGGGCAAGCGGCCGAAGCGACAGAACGTGGGCAAGATCCCGATCCCGATGCCCGACGGCCGCCGGAAGCCCGGCCGCGACGGCAACCGCCCACCGGGCGGCTAGGGAGTCGCGATCACCTCCCTGTAGGGGCGCACCTGCATGTGCGCCCTACCGGTCTTGCACCGGTTGGCGTCGCAAGCGCTATTCGAGCAACTTCAACTCCGCGATCTCACCCCTTTGCAGCACGATGCCCTCTTTGATCACAGGCACGCGCACCGTCGGATGCATGACCACGGCCCGGTACTTCCCTTCGGGCAAGCCCGTAAGCTCGAACTCCACGTTGTCGAACAGGAGCGGAGTGCGAAACTCCAGCTCTTCGTAGAAAAACTCCACCCGCACCTGTCCGAACGGCACCTGATCGATGCGGCGCGTGAGGTCCACCTTCAGAACGGTCCAGTCGTCGGGCGGCACGTCGATCTCGGGGTCGTACTCCGACGGCGGCAGGCGCTCCAGGAGCTCCGCGTCTTCGTCGTTGTCCACACCGCGGCGCAAGGTCATGTCCAGGCGCACGCTGAGGCCCGGCTCCAGGAAGACGACGGTCTCCTGGGAACGGAAGCCCGTGGCGCGGCCCGTGATGGAGTAGTAGCCGGGCAGGAGCCCGTCGATGCGGTAATAGCCGCGCCGGTCGCGCGTGGTCGTCGTGCGCTTCCAATCGGGCGAATTGAAGATCAGCGCTTCCTGTGGACCGGCGTCGTCGGGAGACGCCGCGAACCGCCAGGGAACGATGGACTGGCCCTCGGCATGGATCACCGCGTCGCGCGGCACACCGCCCCGGCCCCGCAGCTTACCGGCCACGTACGGGGACGGCGGGACGCGCAAGATCAGGAAGCCGCCGCCCGGCACCGCGTCGCCGATCCAGCGCGCGTGCCCCGGCGCTGTGGCAGTGACCATGTAGAGCAGGCGCGGGTCCAGGCGGAGGATCTCGAAGTTGCCCTTCTTGTCGGTGGTCACCACCGGCACCGCAGCGACGGGGAAGTACGGGACGCGGTCGTTGCGCGGATCGGCAAAATTGACGCCCAGCAACACCTTCGCGCCCGGAACCCGGCGGCGATCGTGGGTGATGACGCGGCCCCGGATGCGAGCCTCGCGCTCGAGCCGGAAGCGCACTCTCCGGAACGAGCCGCCGCCCTTGATGAAGAAGCGCTGCACCATGAGCGCCTTGCGCGGCGCATCGATGAAGATCTCGTTCGTGGCGTTGGGGACTGCCTCGTCGAACGTGAAGCGGCCCGACCTGGTGACGGTCGCCGGAACGCCGTTGATCGTGACCGTGCCTTTGCCGGGCCAGAGATCGATCTCGCCATATAGCCGGATGCGCTTCGGCGTGCGCAGCCGCAGGCGCACGTACTCGCGCTGGCCGCGGCGCAGCAGGACGCGCTCCTCGCGCGACCGATAGGGCGGCGCGGCGGCGTGAAGGACCGCTTCCCCCTCGGGCAGGTCGGGGAAGAAGTAGGTGCCGTCCGGCTGGATCGGCACCTTGTACTTGGTGTGCTCCGTGACCAGCTCGACGAAGCCGCGCCCCTGCACCGGCCCGCGCACGTCGCCTTCGATCGAGGGCGTGAGGTCCATGGGGATGGTCACGTCCGCTCCGGGGAGCACGCCCAGCGCGCCTCCGGGCTCAAACCCGTGGGCTAGCGCCGTCAGCTCCCACGGCCCTCGCTCCTGGGCGTACGGGATGAACTCGGCACGACCGTTCTCACCGGTGCGCGAGCGATAGATGATCTCGCCCGCGTCGCGCACGACCACCAGGACGTCGATCAGCGGGTTGCCCTGACCGTCGACGACGGTCGCGATCACGCGCCGGTCCGGCTCCTCGACCGGCTCCAGGAACTCCAGGATCAAGCGCGCCGGCTTGTCCTCCTCCCGCACCGCCGGCTCGGGCTCCGGTTCCGCCTCCGGCTCCGGCTCGGCTTGCACCTCGGGCTCGGACTCGACCGGCGCCGGGTCCGGAACGACCTTCGGCGCCGGCTCCTCCTCGACCTCCATCGTGGTGCTCACGTCCGGCGGGGGCTCCAGGCGCCACTCCTCTTGGGGGGGGCGTTCGGGTGCACTGTCGGCCAGGAAGAAGCCCACGCCGGCCAAGGAGGCCGCGCCCAACAGCGCGAGAAGGGCCACCTCGTGTCTGCCGCCGGCCATGAAAATCACTCTAACAGCGCGACGACGGCGGGTTGGTCCGTCTTCCCGTAAGCCGTCCGAATCCTTAGGATCTGCGTGCCATGGCCCAATTGAAAGTGACGCTAGCGGGCAAGTCCGAGTGCGTCCCCCTGCCCGAGAAGGGATCCTTGGTCGGCGGGAAGGACACGAAAAACTCGCTCCCCCTGAACGCCACGGGCGCCTCGCGGCGCCACTTCCGCATCGGCAAGCTCAAGGACGGCGGCTGGGCCATCGAGGACCTGGGCTCGACCAACGGCACGATCCTCAACGGAAAGAAGGTCAAGCGCGCGCGGCTCAGCCACGGCGACGTCGTACAGATCGGCATCGACTGTAAGCTGGTCTTCGAGGACGCCCCCACAGCGCCCAAGAAGAAGGGGGTCGCGCCGGTCGCGCTCAAGTCGCGCACGGCGCGCCTGCGCAAGCCGGGCGCCAAGTCGCCCCGCCCGCGGAAGACCAAGCCCAAGAACGCCAAGCGGCCCGCGCCTGAGATGCCCACAGGCGTGGAAGAGGTTCCGCTGGCGGAAGAGGGCATCGGCGAGAAGTTCAGCGGCGAGAGCACGCTGCCCGCGCCTGAGCCGCCGGGGCAGGACACGGTCGACATCGCCTCCGACGCGATGCTCAAACGGCTGCTCGGCACCGAAGGGGCGCTCGAGAAGCTGCATCTCGAGGGCAAGAAAATCACCTTCGGCCCGTACGTGATCGAGGAACGGTTGCAGGCGGGCGGCATGGGCGTCGTGGTCAAGGCGTTGAATCCGCGGCTCCAGATGCGCGTCGCGTTGAAGGTGCTGCACCCCGAGATGGTGGACGAAAAGAACGTCGGCCGCTTCAAGCAGGAAGCCTGGGCCATCTCCGCCTTCAACCACGTGAACATCGTGCAGGTGCGCGACCTCGGCAAGCACGGCGACATGCACTACATCGCCATGGATTTCGTGGAGGGCGAGAACCTCTTGCCCGTCTCCATCCGCCGCGATCTCAGCTACTGGCAGATCGTCGAGATCGTGTACAAGCTCGCCGACGTCCTGCGGCTGCTGCACTCGCGCAACATCTGGCACCGCGACATCAAGCCGCAGAACGTCATGCTGCAGAAGGACGGCGAAATCAAGCTGATCGATTTCGGCATCGCCACGCTGGAGCGCGAGCGCGACGACGCTCTGGAGACCGGCGAAGGATTGATCATGGGCACCCCGGCCTTCATCTCCCCCGAACAGGTGCGCGGGGGGAAGAAGGCGCCGGTGGACGGCCGCTCCGACCTCTACAGCCTCGGCGCGCTGATGTACTTCATGCTGACCGGCCGCAGGCCGTTCAGCGGCAAGACCGCCGTGGAGATCCTGCGCCGCAACCTGAACGAGGACCCGCCGCACCCGCACGACATCGACGAGATGATTCCCCCGGGACTCATCAGCATCACCCAGCGCCTGATGCGCAAGGACCCCGACGAGCGTTTCGACTCCGCCGAGAGCCTGATGAGCGAGTTGGACAAGTGGCGCAAGAGCTCCCAGGGCAAGAGCGCGCGCGACCGGCACCAGAAGCTGCAGAAGGTGCGTGCGATGAAAGCCAAGAAGGGCAAGAAGTAGTCGTCCGGGTTCGGGCGAGCAGAGAGTGGAGCAGATCACCTACTGCCACACGTGCAGGGGCGAGGTGCCCGTCGACGCACTGTTGTGTCCGCACTGCGGCTTGCCCATGAAGGGCGAGCCCGCGCCGCCCTTGCGCGCCCGGCTCCCTCGTTGGTTGTGGATCGGGGTGGCGGTCGCGATGGTGGCAGGGCTGCTCGCGATCCTGCTCTGACTCTCCGCGAGATACGGCGCGCGACCCCTACTCTTAGTAACAGTAGGGGCAGGGGCTCCACCCCATCGTGCGCGTGCACGAACCCTGAGGGCGGCGGGCGATGGGGAGATGAAAAAAGGAGGGGGGCGGCACCGCTTCCAGCCGACTACGGCGTCTGCCACCACCCTCCAGAGGGCATGAGGCGAAGAATCACGTTCCGCAGGGTGCTCGGGTAATGAGTTGTGCGGAACGGCCCTAATCCTGCCCGAATTGCGGAAGGGCGCAAGCCAGCGGTCTCGATGTCAGTGGGCCCAATGACGGAGTGTTCCGCGCCTCCGTCCCGGCCCGGGACCCCGTTCGCGAGAGATCTGGCGCACGCGGAGGGGGAGGGGGTAGCATGGTTCCGGACAGCGCGGGTATGCACACAGGAGAGCACACTCTTCTGAAGGAGTGACGGTGTCCATGCAGGATCGAGGACCGAGAGGGAAACAACTTTATCAGGCGGCGCGCCGGCTCGGCGCCAGCCGGCAGGAGGCCCGCATCGCGGCGCTGCTTGCCGAGAACTGGAGCCGCACGCAGATCGCTCAACGTTTGGGAATCGTGATCGGGACCGTCAACACGTACGCCTTCCGGCTGTATCAGAAGCTGAACGTGACGAGCGTCGGTGACCTGACCCGGGTGCTCATGAACGAGTGCTACAACCCGGGGGGCATGCAGCAGATGGCGTTCATGGACGACCCGCCGACCCAGACGGTTTTCTAGCGCGCGGTCGCGGCCCCCCGCGCCACGTTGCCGCCTATCCCCACTTTGTGCCTTCGGGCTCAGCGCCTTTGCGTCTTTGCGTTCACGCCTTTGCGTCTACATCACCGCGGTGAGGACACGGCGCCAGTTGCCGCCGCAGATCTTGTCGACATCGGCTTCGTCTACACCCCGCTCAGCCAACGCGTCGGCAATGCAAGGGAAGTCCGCGGCGCTGCGGATGCCCGTCGGCAACTCCTCGCGGCCGAAGCCGCCGTCCAGGTCGGAGCCGAGACCGACGTGGTCCGCGCCGCACACCTCGAGCATGTGCATCAGATGGCGCATCAGATCGTCCAGCGTGGCACGTCCCTCGCCGAGGATGCCCGAGTAGAAGACGAGCCCCACCACTCCGCCGAGCTTGGCGATCCCCTTGAGATGCTCATCCGTCAGATTGCGCGGATGGTTGAAGACCGCGTCGCTGCCGACGTGGCTGGCGATGATGCGCCCGTGCGCCGCGCCGAGCAGGTCGTCCACCGCGCGGCGGCTCAAATGCGAGACGTCGTGGATCATGCCCAGGCGGTCGATCTCCTGCACGAGCTCGAAACCTTCGGGGGTGATGCCACCCGACTCCTCCATGCACCCGGACGCCCATCGGTTGCGCTTGTTCCACGTGAGGCCGGCGACGCGAATACCGCGCTTGTAGTAGTCCGTCATCTGCTCCGGACTCTCGACGGGCTCGCAGCCTTCCATCAAGCCGATCAGGCAGACCTTGTGGCCCGGCTGCGCCGTGCCCACGTCCATCACGTCGGCGGGCCACACGACGCGCCCGCCGCTCCGCTCGGGCAAGGCCTCGTAATAGGCGAGTTGCGCGCCGGCCGCCCCGGCGGGGCTATGCTCCTCATCCTCATCCGCGGCGACGAAGACGGTGGCGCAGGCGAGCGTGACGCCTCCGGCTAGCAGATTCGGCAGGCCGAGAGCGGAATCGGGGTGCCCGGAAACGAAGTCCCGGTGGTAGTGGACGCTGGCCCACGCGATGTCCAGATGGGCGTCAGCGAAACTCCGCATCGATCCGGCCCCAAAACGCAACCCATTGAGAAGACGTAACTTATCGACTCCGTGGGGGGGACGCAAGGATCGCGGGATATTGGTAGAGTCGAGCGTCCGGGAGGCTGCGAAGAGAACCAGGCCCCGGCCCAAGGAGGCATGAAAAGCGCGCTCGCCGTCACGCCCGCCGAGGTCGACGGAGCCCACCGGCGACTACGCGGCGTCTGCCATCGCACCTTGATGTTCACCTCCACGGCCCTGGACCGTGAAGCCGGCTGCCGCGTCTTTCTGAAGGGCGAGAACTTCCAGCGCGTCGGCGCTTTCAAGCTGCGCGGCGCCTACAACTTCCTGGCACAGATGGCGCCGGAGGACCGCGAGCGCGGCGTTGTCGCCGCCTCCAGCGGCAACCACGGGCTCGGCGTGGCGCGCGCCGCCAAGCTGTTCCAGTGCCCCGCCACGATCGTCGTCCCGGAAAACGTGACGGGCATGAAACGCGAGGCGCTCGAACGGGAAGGCGTGACGCTGGTCGCGAAGGGCACCAAGAGCGCGGAACGCCTGGAGGAAGCGGCGCGCATCGCGGAGGAGACGGGCGCGACCTTCGTACACGCCTTCGACCACCCCTGGATCGTCGCCGGCCAGGGAACCGTGGCCAAAGAAATCCTCGAGGACGCGCCGATCGTGGACGCGCTGTTGGTGCCGGTCGGCGGCGGCGGCCTCGCGGCCGGATGCGCACTCTGGGCCAAAGCTCAAAACCCGCGCATGAAGGTGTACGGCGTGGAACCCGAAGGCTGCGACTCGATGCGCATCTCGCTCGAGGCCGGCGAGCCGACCGCGATCGAGCCGGCGGATTCGATCGCCGACGGGCTCAGGCCGAACATCCCGGGCCGGCTTCCCTTCCAACTCTGCTCCGCGTTGTTGGACGGGATCATGGTCGTGTCCGACGCGGAGATCGCCGCGGCGGTGCGATTCCTACTGCAGCGCGCCAAGGTGCTCGTGGAGCCGTCGGGCGCGGCTGCGCTGGCCGCGCTGCTGCACCGCAAGCTCGAAGACCCCCCCGCCACCGTCGCCGCCGTCCTGAGCGGCGGCAACGCCGACTTCGAACTGCTCGCGCGCATTCTGCGCAAGGAGGTCTGAAGCTATGCGCCGTGTGCTCGCCCTCTTGCTCGTGTGCACCGCCTGTTCGGAGAGCGGGAGCGGGAACAACGAGATCATCGGGAAGCTCGGGACGGCGCGCTACGGGGCGTTCGACGAAGCGGCCGCCAAGAAGGGCGGCCAGGTCGTGATGCCGCTGCTGGCGGACATCGACACCTTCAACCCCTATCTGTCGATGTCGGCCTCCACGAACAACCTCAACCACGTCATCTACCCACGCGCCATACGCGAGAACGCCGATTTCCACAAGGGTCCCTCCACATTCCAGCCGGGTCTCGTCGACGAGTGGAAGGTCGACGACAAGCAGATCCGCATGCACATCCGCGACGACGCGGTCTGGAGCGATGGGGTTCCAATCACCGCCGCTGACGCCCGCTTCAGCTGGCAGACGGCCACCAACAAGCACGTGGCCTGGACTAACCGCTCGAGCGTGGACTTCATCACCGACGTCGAGGTCAAAGACGACAAGACCTTCGTCGTGCATTTCAGCCAGACCTATCCGTACATGCTGTACGACGCCCGCTTCTGGCGCATCATCCCCAAGCACGTGTACGGCAAAGTCCCCTTCGAGGAGTGGAAGAGCTACAAGCGTTGGGACGAGGCCTCGAAGGTGTCCTCGGGGCCCTACATGGTTCACGCCCAGAAACGGGGCGAGGAGATCGTCCTGGCCCCCAACGAGAAGTACTGGGACAAGAGCCGCCCGAGGCTCGGCAGGATCATCTTCCGCATCATCAAGAGCCGCCAGACGATCTTCGAGTCGCTGCTGACCGGCGAGCTGGACGGACAGGACTTCCTGCAACCCCGCCAGCGCATCAGGGCGCTCAAAGATGAGCGCTACCGCGTTTACACGTTTGATGGCTTGATCTACGACTACATCGGCTGGAACAACGAGCACCCGATCTTCAACGACCCTGAAGTACGGCGCGCTCTGACCCTGGCCATCGACCGCGACAACATCGTAGAGGGCTTGCTCGGCGGCCAAGCCAAGGTGATGGCCTCGCCCATGCTGAGCACGCTGTGGGCCAACGATCCCTCCATCAAGCCGCTCCCCTACGACACGGACGAGGCGCTGGCCATCCTTAAACGCAGAGGCTGGAGACGCGGAGAGGACGGCATCCTGCACAAGGACGGCAAGCCGTTCGAGTTCAGCCTGACCACGAACGCGGGCAACGAGCGGCGCGAGGCGATCGTCCAGCTCGTCCAGTCCGACCTCAAAGAGATCGGCATCAAGGTGCACGCGCGTATCATCGACTTCAACACGATGATCGAGAACATCCGCCACGGCAAGGAGGACGCCTGGGTCATCGGCTGGTGGTTGGGGACCAAGATCGACCCGACTTCGCTCTTCCACAGCAAGTCCATCGGCGGCATCAACGGAGTGCGTTTCCGCGACGAGCTGAACGACCGGCTGCTCGACGAGGGCCGGCTGGAGACCGACCTGAAGAAGGCAAAGGACATCTGGCGCCGCTGGCAGCACAACTG
>JAPUHK010000092.1 GCA_027297745.1 Planctomycetota bacterium
TGCCGGCCACGCGCATGGCGGTGCACACGTTCGTCGGGCCCTACCAGGATGTGGGCGCGGGGATCGACGATGTGATGACCTGGGTCACGGAGAACGGCGGAACGCCGTCGGGCAACGTCACGCTGGTCTATCGCGAGCTGCCCAACCCGGAGGACTTCAACAAGTCCAAGACGGTGATCCAGGTCCCCGTGACCATGGCGAGCACCTCCGGCGACGCGGTCAAGACCATGGCCCGGCCGACGTTCCAGTTCGCGTACACGATGTACACGGGCCACGTCTCCGGCTGCCACATGGTGGCCGCCCCCGTCCTGGCGTGGTACAAGCAGAACGGCTACGCCAAGAGCGGGTATGTGCGCATCGCCTACATCGAGATGGACCCGCAGACCGGGCAGTGCACGGCGGAGGTCGGCTACCCGGTCAAGAAGGCGGCGGCCGACGACGAGGGCTGCGGCGGGTAGCGCTATTCGTATTTGACGTAGCGGCCGCGGTTACGCTTCGCCAGCGCGCGCAGGAAGGCGTGGTTCTGCTCCTTCGACACGCCGATGGCGTGGATCACCACGCCGTACTGGCGATTGAGCCGGGTGATCTCCTGCAGGATCAAGCGTGCGTCGACGATCTTGCCCGCGGTCGGCCGGCCGTCGGTCAGAAAGAAGATCGTGTCGCCGCGGGGCCCGTGCTGCTTGCCGCGCGGCGGCCCGCAGATCTGCAGTGAGAGCTGCAGCGCATCGAAGATGTTCGTCGCGCCCAGCGGCTCCAGCCCCTCCACGAAGCGGCGGGCCTTTTCTTTCGTGCGCCCGGTCGCGAGCCGCATGCGCCCCTCGCTCCAGGTCGCGACGCCCGCGTTATAGACCACGATGGCGAAGCTGGCGTCCGGTCGCAGCGCGCCCAGTGCCTTCAGGAGCTCCTTCTTCGCGCGCAGGATGCGGGCCGGCTTCCTGCCCCCCTGTCCATCCAACGGGAAGTCCATGCTGCCGGAGATGTCGATGCAGAAGACGATGCGCTTCGAGCGCGTCTGGATTCCGTAGAAGTAGACGCCGTCCTGCTTGGCGTCGAGGTCGATGCGGTCCGCGCCCTTGGGGGGCGGCGCCCAGGTGGCACGCGCCTTGTCCCACCACAGCTTCCAGGTGGCGCTGTTGGGCTCCATGCGCCGGCCGGTGAGCGCGGCCAGGGCCTCGACCAGATCATCCTTGACGCGCCCGTGCTCGTGATCGAGCCGCGCAATCAGCAGGTCGACGGCTTCCTTGCTGCGCTGCGCTTCCAATGCCTGGATCACGCCAGCGCGCACGGGCCATTGCGGGTCCGCCAGGCGCTTGGCCAGGATCGCGGTCAGCCCCGGGTAGCGGGCGCGGGTCGCGATGTCGATATGGCTGCGGATTACGATCGGATCCTCTTCCTTCAAGAGCGCGTTCCCAAACAGCGCACGGGCCTCCGGACCGTCGACGCCCGCGAGGATGCGGCCGCAACGTTGGCGCTGCCTCCAACTCTTGCTCTGCACGCCCGCTTTGAGCGCCGCCAACGGAGCCTTGCGCTCCTGAGGCGTCATCCCGCCCACCAGGTCGCCCACGCGCCGCACGACCCACTCGTGGAAGTGACCCTCGCTCTGCATCAGCGCGAGCGCGCTCTGGAACTGCTTGGACTTCTGGTAGTAGTTGGGCAGAAAACCCTGCGGGAACGAGCTCTGCACGTTGTCGCGCGGGCCCGGGTGCCGGCCGTCGTGCTCGCGCTTGAAGGCACGGATCTGCTGTTCCCGGATCTTGTCGAAGGCCTCCTTGACGCGCACGTAGCGCTCCTCGATCGCCGCCAGCATCTTGGCCAGCTGCGCGTCGGCCTTGTCGATACGCTTCAGCTGTTTGACCAGGCCGGCGATCATGGAAGGCGCGCCGGGACCCACCAGCTGCTCGAAGGCTTTCTGTTTTTGGCGCAGCCTCCCCTCGAAGTGAAAGCCCGGCCAGCGCGCCGGCTGCTGGCCGCCGCCACCGCCCCCGATCCCCAAGCCGCCCACACCGGCATCGTCGTCCTGCGTTGCGTCCGGGTCCTGCTGCTCCTGCTCGGACGGCGAGGCCAGCCACCGGTCGGGGTCGATGCCCTTGGCCTTGTCGCGCTGCTCGGGGCCGAGCCCCTGCCACTCCTCCCACGTGTAGTGGCGCAGGGAGTAGTCCTTGTGGCCCGGATCAAAGAGGCTCTTGAGGCTGGGCCCGCCGAACGCGGCGGTGCACAGCAAGAGCAGAACTACCTGGCGTCGACCCACCCCGCCCGCGATTCTAGCTCTTTTGCGGGTCGTCGTCCGCAGACACCTCGCGTGAATCAAGGCGCAGTAGCGGAACCTGACGTCTACTTGTAAGCCACGTACTGGCCGCGGTTGCGCTTGGCCAGGTTCAGCAGGAAGCCGGCGTTCTGCTCCTTGGAGACGCCGACCGTGTGGATCACGACGCCGTACTGGCGGTTGAGGCGTGTGATCTCCTGCAGGATCTGCATAGCGTCCACGATGCGCCCGTGCGTCGGCTGGCCGTCGGTGAGGAAGAAGATCGTGTCGCCGCGCGGCTCCTTGTTCTTCCCGCGCGGCGGGCCGGCGACGCGCAACGAAGTCACGAGCGCGTCGAAGATGTTGGTCGCGCCCAGCGGCTCCAGGTTCTCCACGTACTTGCGCGCCGTCTTCTTGGTCTTCGCGGTGGCCAGCTTCATCTTGCCCTGGTTCCACGAGCTGACCTTGGCGTTGTAGACCACGATCGCGAAGGAGCAGTCTGGCCGCAGCGCGTTGAGCGCCTTGATCAGCTCCACCTTGGCCCGCTGGATGCGCGGGGGCTTCTTCCCGTTGCGCCCGTCGAGCGGGAGCTCCATGCTGCCGGAGATGTCGATGCAGAACACGATGCGCTTGGAGCGCGTGCGGATGCCGTAGAAATAGACGCCGTCTTCGTCGGATCCCTGCTCTCCGGCGGCTTCCGTCTCCTTCGGCGGCGTCCACGTGGCGCGCGCCTTGTCCCACCAGAGCCTCCAGGTGGCACTGTCGGGTTCCATGCGGCGGCCACAGAGCCGCGCCAGCGCGTCCACCAGATCGTCCTGCAGGCGGCCCTGCCCCTTCTCCTTGTCCAGTTGCGCGATGAGGAGATCGACGGCTTCCTTCGTACGCTGCTCCGCCAGCGCCTCGATGACCGCCGCGCGCACGGGCCAGTTGGCGTCCGCCAGGCGCTCCTTCAGCAGGTCCAGGAGACCGGGGATGCGGGCCCGCGCGGCGACCTCGACGTGGGCGCGCAGCACGATCGGATCCTGCTCGGCTGCGAGCGCAGCCCGGAAGACCTCCCGCGCCGCCGGATCGTCCAGCGTCGCCAGCAATTGGCCGCAGCGGATGCGGTGTTGCCAGCTCTTGCCCAGCGCGCCCGCTTTCAGGCCTGCGATGGGCCGCACGCGCTCGGCGGGCTGCAAGGCTGCGAGCAGCTCCCCCACCCGCACCACGACCCAGTCGTGGAACTGGTGCTCGCTCTGCATCAGCGCGATCGTCTTCTGCAGCAGCTTGGACTTCTTGTTGAAGTCGTTGAGAAGCGACCTGGAGAGCAACACCTGATCGGGCAGCTTCCCACCGTGCCGCTTCTTGTAGTTTCGGACCTGTACCTCGGTCGCCTTGTCCACTTGCTTCTTGACCTTGGCGTAGTCCTCGTTGACCGGCGCAAGCAGCTTCTCGATCTTCAGCTCGGCCCTGTCGATGCGCTTGAGCTGCTTGATCAGCCCATCGACCGTGGACGGAGCGCCGGGACCGACGAGCTGATTGAAGGCCGCCTGCTTCTCCTGCAGGCGCTGCTCGAAGCGGAAGCCCGGATAGCGGCCCGGGGGATCCTGTTGTTTCGCCTTGGGCTTGCGGCCACCCGGGTCCGGATCCTTCTTAGGCTCCTTTTTCTCGTCGTCCTCTTTGTCCGGCGGGGGATTGAGCCACTTTTCAGGATCGACGCCGCGCGACCTCTTCTTCTCCGCCGGCGGGAGCTTGCGCCACTCACTCCAACCGTAGGTGCGCAGCGGGAACTCGGCGGCTGCGGGATCGAACAGATCCTTGAGGCTGGGTCCGCCGCCGAGCACGGCGGTACACAGCAGGAGTAGAACTACCTGGCGCCGACCCACTCCGCTTCGGATTCTAGCGGTTCGAGACCTTGCTGTCCGCGGCTTTCGACCGGGATGCTGCGGCCCGGCCTGAGCTGGCGGAGCTTGGTGATGCGGAGCGGCGGGCGGCGGGCACCCCCGAAGGCTCGCTGGCGCGGCGCATCGAGCGCTTGCTGCGCTGGAGCCCCTCGAGGCAGAGCGGCTTCAAGCGGGACGACATCATCGTCGAAGTGGACGGCAAGCGCGACGCCATGAGCGAGAGCCAGCTCGTGGCCTACCTGCGCCAGAACTACAAGAAGGGCGCCCGGGTCAGGGTCGTCCTGCGGCGCGGCGCCCAGTGGGTGCGCAGAGTGCTCAAGCTCGACTGATAGCTCGGTTAGCTTGTCCGCGATGCTCGAGTGGGTGCGCTCGCACGACCAGCTCCTGTGGTGGCTTGGCCTCACCTCGGTGATCACGTTCGCGCTGGGCGTGTTCTTTGTGCCGCTGCTGGTCGTGCGCATGCCGGAGGATTTCTTCGTACGCAAGGGACCACCGGCCGACAGCTTTCGCGGGCGGCACGCCGTGGTGCGCATCGTGGGCCTCGCGCTGCGCAACCTGCTCGGGCTCGCACTGGTGCTGGCGGGCATCGCCATGCTCGTGTTGCCCGGCCAGGGCATCCTGACGATTCTGATCGGCCTGGGGCTGCTGACCTTCCCGGGCAAGCGCAAGCTCGAGTTGGCGATCGTACGCCGCCGTCCGATCCTCCGCGTTGTCCAGTGGATTCGAAAGCGCCGCGACCGCCCACCGCTGCAGATTCCGGACTAGCCGCTAGCGAGCTCGTCGATGACGCGCGTGAGGCCGGCCACGACGCGCGCCATGCGGGCAAAGTCGATCCTGTCCGCCGTATCCGTGGGCAGGTGGTAGTGCGGATACCGGAACGGCGCCGTGTCCGTGACCATCACGCCCTCGTAGCCCGCCTTCCAGAACGACCAGTGGTCGGACCAGCCGACGCCCGGGACCCAGCCCGGCACCGCGGCGCCCTCCGAGGGGAAGCGCGTATGGCTGCGGAACGAGCGGACGCAGCGGCGCACGAGCGAGCGCGAGCCGATGTTGCCCACGAAGCCGATGAAGTCGCCGGTGCCCGGGTAGAAGAGCCCGAACGGGAACGGGTATCTCTGGCTGCCCTTGGCGTCGGAATAGTAGCCGATCGTCTCCAGCGACAACATGGCCACGATCTTGTCGCCGCGCTCCTCGGCCGCCTGCGCGTACACGAGGCTCCCCATCTGCGCCGTCTGGAAAAAGGGCGGCTCCTCGTTCACGAAGGCGACGAAGCGCAGCGTGCGCACCGGCTGCTTGTGGCGCCACTCCCGCGCGATCTCGAGCAGCGCCGCCACGCCGGTGCCGTTGTCGTTCGCTGCCGGGCAGTCCGGTGCCGAGTCGTAGTGCGCGCCGCCGACGACGATCTCGTCGGAGCCCTCGATCTCGACCTCGATGTTGTGGACGTCCTGGCCGTGTGCCCGGAACGTCTGCCGGCGGGGCCGGAGTCCGATGCCCCGGAAGGCGTCCTCGATGTAGACCGCCGCCTCATCGAGCGCGTCGGGCACGAAGACGTTGCGGTTGCCGATGCCTTCGGCCAGGTGCTGGACGTGCAACCGCAGACGATTCTCGAGCGCCCGCTCCTCCGCGGTCAGCGGCGGCAGCGTCCCGCGGTAGGACTTGCCCGGCATCGGGATCATGTACAGCGCTGCCGCCAGGAGCAGGAACAGCGGCACCCCGAGGTACAAGCCGAGACGCAGCCACACACGCTTGCGACGCTCCATTCCGTATCTACGAACGCGCCCACGCCGAACACGCCGTGGCGCAGCCGCACATCCTACCGCGGAGGCCATTCATGCCGATGCACCCAGCGGGTCCCGGTTCGATACGCCCGCAGGCCCGTGCGGCTCCTGACTGCAAAGGCAGCAGAGGCGCGGGGCCCGGCCCCGTATACAATCCTCCGTCCATCCATGGGTGCGGCGGGATCGAAAAACGTCGGTGCTGCGGCGGAAGCGGCCTTCGCGCTCTTCCTGTCCATGCGTGCCGCGGGCGAGGGCCAGGATTTCGAGGAATTCTGCGCGCATCGCCCGCAGGTCGCCGATTCCCTCCGCCTGCTGCACAAGAGTTGGGTGTCGAACCGGGAATCGGTGGGCAACGTGCAGGACGAGCGACCGCAGGACAAAGACCAGTCCGTCGGCGAGTTCCTGCGCGAGACCGTCGGCCCCGAAGCGGACCCGAACGTCAGCGCGGGAGCGGAGCGCAGTGCGGACGAGTCCACCGGCTCGCTCAAGGCGCGGCTCAAGGAGCTGACCGCACGCGCGTCGGGTGCGGGCCGCTACGAGCTCTTGGAGGAGATCGCGCGCGGCGGCATGGGGGTGATCCTCAAGGTCTGGGACCGCGACCTGCGCCGCACGCTGGCTATGAAGGCGGTGCTCGGCCGCATCCAGGGGGGGGCGGGCGGCGCCACCCCGTTCGTGGACATCGAGAACGTAGGTCGCTTCCTCGAGGAGGCGCAGATCACGGGCCAGCTCGACCACCCTGGCGTGGTCCCTGTGCACGAGCTCGGCGTCGACAGCGAGGGGCGCGTCTTCTTCACCATGCGCATGGTGAAGGGGCGCACGCTCGACGAGGTCATCCGCCTGGCCCGCAAGGACGAGGAGCACTGGACCCAGACGCGCGCGCTGAACGTGATCCTGCGCGTGTGCGAGGCCATGGCGTACGCCCACTCGAAGGGCGTCATCCACCGCGACCTGAAGCCGGCCAACATCATGGTCGGCGAGTTCGGTGAGACCTACGTAATGGACTGGGGTCTCGCGAAGGTGCTCACTGCGCAGGACAGCAAGGACACGGCCAGCGATCTCAGGACGCAGATCCTGACGGACCGTGCCGGGGACAGCAAGACGCCCGACTCGCCCATGAGGACGGTGGTAGGAACGATCATCGGCACGCCGGCCTACATGCCGCCCGAGCAGGCGGAGGGGCGCATCAACGACCTCGACCAGCGCTCGGACGTCTACTCCGTGGGCGCGTTGCTCTACACGCTGCTCACCGGCGAGATGCCGTACGCGCCCGCGGGGAGCCAGGCCACCCCGGCCTCCGTGGTCATGAAGTTGCTCGGCGGACCGCCGAAGCCCGTGCACGAGACCGACCGCACGGTTCCCGCGGAGCTCGTGGCCATCTGCGAGAAGGCCATGCAGCGCCCGCCGGACGATCGCTACCAGGACATGCAGGACATGGCAGAGGACCTGCGTGCGTACCTCGAGCGGCGTGTAGTGAGCGCCTACGAGACCGGCGCGGCGGCGGAGTTCCGCAAGTGGGTCGTGCGCAACAAAGGCATGGCCGCAGCCGTCAGCCTGCTGATCGTGCTCGCGCTCGGCGGCGGCGCTTTCGTCGCCTGGCTGCAACAGCGCCAGATCGTGCAGCTCGAAGAGGCCCAGGCCGCCGTGAACGAGGCGTTGCGGCAGAACTACCCGGCCAACCTCGGCGACGCGGACGCCAGCCTGCGGCTGTACGACGCGCGCGGCGCGAAACGGCGACTGGACTCGTGCAAGCAGGATCTGCGCGGCTGGGAATGGCGCCACCTGCTGCTCAAGGCGGACACGAGCCGCGCGACGCTCCAGGGGCACACGGGCAAGGTCAACTCCGTCGCCTTCATGTCGGACGCGACACGGCTCGCCTCGGGCGCCGACGACGGCACCGTGCTCGTGTGGGACCTGGAGCAGGGCAGCCCCGTCTTCACGCTGAAGGGGCCGACGGAACCCGTGACCTCCGTAACGGTGCACCCGCAAGGGACGCGCATCGCGGCCGGCTCGCAGGACGGCCTCGTCTGGCTGTGGGATGCGAACAGCCGCCTGTTGGGGACGCTCTCCGGACACGAAGCCTCGGTCACCTCGGTGGCCTTCAGCCCCGATGGAAAGCGCATCGCGTCCGGGGCCAGCAACGGCACGGCTCACGTCTGGGACACGGCCACGCGTCAGCTGCTGCACACGGTGGAGCACACGGCGCCCGTGAACGGGGTCGCGTTCCGCGCGGGCGGCAAAGAGCTCGTGAGCGGGGCCGACGAGCACGTGTGGATCTGGAACCTGGCGACCGGAGAGCGTCGCGTGCTCAGGGGGCACGAAGGCTCCGTGACGTCGGTCGTCGTGAGTGCCGACGGAACACGCATCGCCTCGACCTCGTTCGACAAGACCCTGCGTCTCTGGGACGCGGAGACGGGACAGACCACGGCGGTGTTGTCCGGGCACTCGGACCCGGTCCATGCGGCCGCCTTCAGCCGGGACGGCACGCGGCTCGTGTCCGGCTCGTTCGACGGGACGCTGCGGGTCTGGGACGTGGACACGGGAGCCGTGCAGATCGTCTTGCTGGGCCACGACGGGCCCGTGCGCGCGGTCGCGTTCGACCGTACGGGCGCACGCATCGCGTCCGGCTCGGCCGACGGGACGATCCGCATCTGGAACGGCGACCGCGGCGCCGACGTGGTCGTGCTGCGCGACGAGGATGACCTGATCCCCTCGGTGGACATCGATCCGAGCAGCCAGCGCGTGCTGTCCGGCTCCGCGGTCGACGGCACCCTGCGGGTACGAGACGCCACCACGGGCAAGGAGATCCTGACCATCGAGGGCAAGAGCGGAGGCGTTCATTGCGTGGTCTTCAGCCCCGACGGCGCGTGGATCGTGGCGGGAGGCGAAGAGGACTCGACCGGCCGCATCTGGAACGCCTTCAACGGGCAGCCCGTGGCCACGCTGGCGGGCCATGAGGCATCGGTCACGTCCATCGCCTGCACCCCGGACCGCAAGTACGTGGTCTCGGGCTCGGACGACCACACGGTCCGCATCTGGGACACGCAGACGGGGAAGTGCTTGAAGGTCCTGGAAGAGCACGAGGACCGCGTG
>JAPUHK010000093.1 GCA_027297745.1 Planctomycetota bacterium
GTGGAAGCGCCCGTCAGGCCCTACACCGGTGGCCGCCACGACGGGGTCGTCCTTGCCCGCGTCGTGCGCCATTTGCAGCAACGAGAAATCGTCGCGGAAGACCGCGGGCTGGATCAGCGCCACCTCGGCGTCGCGGATGCCTAGCCCGCCGCCCGAGACGACGCGGCCGTGCACGAAGTAGAAGCGGCTCAACTCGAGGTCGCCGAAATCGTGCGTATCACCTTCCTGCAGCTCGATCTCCTCCAGCGCGAAAGGCTGCACTTGCGCGCCTTCGATCGTCAACCGGTAGCCCTGGGCGCGCGGCATGTCGCCCAGCGCGAAACGCCCCGTGTCTTCCGTGACCGCTTCGATGTGCACCGGGATGCCGTCGACCTGTGCCGCAAGCCGCACGGTCAGCCCGCGCCCGACGTCCTGCGGATCGAGCAGCAGCACGCGCCCGAGCCCGCGGAAACCGCCGTGCTTGGCGATCAACCGTTGCAGGTCGCGTTCGTAGGCCGCCGCATCGGCCACGGCGGCTGCAGCGTCCTTGGCTGCCGACCCCTCGGTGCCCTGCCCGCGACCGTCGGCGGCGCGCGCACTGGAGGCCCGGCCTTCGTCGCCGCCGAACAGGAAGAGCAGCAACAGCCCCGCCGCCGCGGCAAAACCCAGAAGAAGCAGACCCTTCCTAGCCACCGTGCACGCTCCTCGCACTAAGATACGCACCGGAGCACGCCGCCGTGAGTTTCGTAGCCCTGGCCACCGAACGTTTCGAGGAGGTCTGCGGCTTCTACGGCGAGATGCTCGGCTTCGCGGTCCTGCGCGAATGGGACCGCCCCGACGGACGGGGCAGGGTCTTCGACCTCGCCGGCCTGCAGCTGGAGATCCTCGACGCCGACCGCGAGCAGCGGCCGCTGGAGCTGGAGCCGCCCCGCGACCGCTTCCACGTCGTGGTCGAAGTGCAGGATCTCGACGCGCTGCGCGATGCGTTGCCCGTCGATGCGCCCGCTCCCGAGGACACCTCCTGGGGCGCGCGCCTGTTCCGCCTGCGCGACCCCGACGGCGTGGCCGTCACGTTCCTGCAGTGGGTCTGACCGTGCCGGCCCCTACCCGTACCCGTGCAAAAGAAAAGGGCCGCCCGTTGTGACAGGCGGCCCCAGAGAATCCGGCGCGATTGGGTTTTAGTTGCGCCTTAGTCCAAAGTGTAAGAGGCCTCCAGAGCCCGAGTCAAACGGGCCTGGCACTCCTCGAGATGGGCACGCGTGTAGGTGTCCATCCCCTTGCCGCTCTTGAGCGCCTCCCCCGTCTTCTCCGCCAGCCGCTTCACGTAGTGGCGCGTGAGCGTCTGCACGGAAGGCGGGTACCAAGCGTCCCCCCGCAACAGCATGTAGATCAAGTGCGAGACGTACTCGCGCTGCAGGTTGCGCTTGATGATCGGGATGGCCGGCTTCTGGTTCGTGGAAGGCTCGTTCACGGCCGCGGCGACGTCGCCGAAGATCGTGGCCTCGAGCGCGTCGAACACGTCGGGCGCCGTCAACACGTCCTGGTCCGCCGGCACCTTGATGCGGGCGTCGAGCACGCGCGTCAGACGGTCCGGCGAGGTGAGCCCGTAGACCAGGCTCGCCTGTACGCGCAGAACGTTGTCCAGGTACGGATAGGAGTGGCCCTCCATAAGCAGGGTCATCCAGTCGTCCCCCCAGAAGTCGGGCGCCAGCTTGCCGAGGAGCTCTGGCGTGAAGTCGAAGTACTTGCCTGACAAGATCTCGTCGCACACGAAGCGCAGCGCTTCCTTCTGCTTGGCCGCGTCCGTCGGGACGATGGCGGGCCGCGCGTTCGGGTCGCCGCGGTGGTCGCGGTGGATGTGCTCGCCGCCCACGAAACGCACGGCGCGGTAGCCGGCCGAACGGGAGCCGAAGAGCAGCATGTTGAAGGCCCGGCGCAGACGGCGGTAGTCCTCGCCCTCCGCGACGGCGCGCGCCTCGATGTCCTTCTTGAGCTGGTTCAGCACGGCGATCTGCTGGCGCGAGAACTCGAGCGGGTCGGCGCCGAGGTCCCAGCGGTTGATCAGCGGGTCGGCGGACCAGGTGTCCTCGTCCGTGCCGTAGTCGAGCCCGCGCTCGGCCACGCGGCTGACGATCTTCTTGAGATCCTTCTCGTTGGTCGTGTAGCCGTACTCGATGGCCCAGTAGTCGTACGGGCCGACGCTGCGCATGGCCCAGTTGCCCTGCTGCTCCTTGTCGGGCGAGATCGGAATGGCGTTGTAATCCATGACCGACCCGGCGATGTCGTCGGGCTTGGCCGCGGAGTGCACGTCACTGAGCGGGCGCCAGATGGAGGACTTGAAGTTGTGGCGCAGGCCGAGCGTGTGGCCCACCTCGTGCATCACGGTGTCCTTGATGATCTGCCCGATGAACTCCTCGGGGTACTCCTTGGTGGAGGGCACCTTCGGGTCCTCGCCCGCGAGCCACAGGCCGCTCATCGAGAGCTGGTGCTGCATGCCCTTGCCTATGCTGCAGAAAGCGCGACGGCTGGCCGGTCGGCCCAGCGGCCGCGGAGCGTCCTCCGGGTAGTCCCCGACGACCTCGTCCGGCGCGACCACGAGGCCCAGGCGGCTGAACGGATGTTGCGGCAACAACTTGCTGCCGCGCGGACCGATGGCGGTCTTGGGCAGCTCACGGATGCGCAGGCGATAGTCCTGCAGGCTGTAACGCAGGAAGTCGTCGTCGAAGATGATGTCCGCGTCGAGGATCTGGCCCGTCAGCGGGTTGACGCGGCTCGGGCCCATGGCGAACGCGCTCCCGCTGGTGATCCAGCGGAAGAAGTTGTAGCGCACGTCCTCCGGGTCCTTGTCCTTGTGATCGTTGTCCTTGGTCTGTTGGATGACTTCGATAGCGTCGATGAAACCGACCTTCTCGAAGGCCTTGTTCCACTCCAGGATGCCCTCCTTGACGTAGCGCCGCATGCGCACGGGGACGGACTTCTCGATATAGAACGTGATCGGCACCTTCGGCGGCGACAGATCGAGCTTGGAATCCCGCTTCTCCAGGTGCCAGCGGTTGATGTAGCGCAGGTAGCGCCTATCGTCCTTGTTCTTCTCGCTGAAGTCCTTGAGGACGGTGAGAAAGTAGCCGATGCGGTCGTCAGCGACGCGCGGCTTGTAGCCCGTCTTGGGCAGCATCGAGATCGAGTAGTGCAAACGGATCAGCTGCCCGTTGCGCGCCGACGGCATCTCGACGGAGATCTCGGTGTTCTTGGGGAAGGTCTTGGAGCCGTCGAAGCTCGCCAGGGACGCGTCCTTTGAGCGGCCTAGGCCGCCGAAGAACAGCTTCGCGCCGGCGGCGAACATGCGCTGGGCATCGATCACCCAGCCTCCGTTCGGGCCCTTGGCCACGATCGGGTAGGTCGCCAGCACGCGGTCCGTGTAGGTGCGCTGCACGACCTCGCTCAGCGTCGAGTCGCCGCCCTTGAAGCCGACGTTGCGCTCGAGCAGGACGAGCTTCTTGTCGTGCTTCTTGAAGACCACCAACCAGTCGTTCCACTGCCAACCCGCGCGGCGGGTTCCGCCCGCGACGCTCGTGGCCACGAGGAACGGCTTGTTGAGCTGGCTCGAAGGGACCTCGATCCAGGTCTTGGTCTTCTTCTGGTCCTGATGGATGTTCCACAGGCCCTTTTGCGTAACCGTCATCTCCTTCCCGACCTTCGACCAGGGCTGGAAGTCCGGCTTCTTCTTCTCGTCGGGCTTCTTCGCGGGATCGCCCGCCAGGGCAACGGCGGGCAGCACAAGCAGGGCCGCAAAGGCCCACAGGTGGCGCGTCATCTCATGTCCTCCTTGCTTGGGACGGACACCAGCAAGGAGGCGCCCGCGACCCGGTTCTTCGAGCCCACCATTCTCCCAGGCCGCGCCGTGGGCGCCACCCCCCTTCGAACCCGCCGCACAAGCGGGTGGCACGCTCCGGGACAGTCGTTATCGGACCCTGGCGGTGCCCGGCCCGGCCTGGGGGGAATGTAACGGCCGCGCGGCCTACTCTCCCTTGGCCAGGTGCGCCTCGATCTTCTTGCGGAACTCCTTGGCCCTGGGGGTCGGCCGCTTCTGGTCGAACTTCAGGCGGTAGACCGAGCTGACCCCCTCGGTCTCGCCGTCCTCGTTCTTGGGCGGGACCGGCAGACCCTGCTTGGCCAGGTGCTCCTCGATGAACTTGGCCGCGGGGTCGTTGCGCACGACAGTGAAGGTCAGCTCGCTCAGCTCGCCGGCCTGGTCGAGCTCGAACAGCATGTCGATGCGCAGGACCTTGCGCTGCATACCTGGGATGCTCATGCCCAGCGCGCCGCCGTCGCCGTCGGGCTGGCGCACGGCCTTGCGCGGCGCGCGACCCTTCAACGTGGTCGTGCCCTGGCCGGCATCCTCCGTCACCTTGTAGCCGGCGCCGTCGCGCTTGGCCCAGCGCAAGAGACGGTTGAGCTCGAACAGCGGGCGCAACTCATCGTTGAGGCCCTTGAGCGAAGGCGCTTCATCTTCGTAGAGCAGCTCGGTGAGCGTGCGGTCGGGGGTGTGGTACACACCGAAGCCGGGGACCTTCTTGCGCGAGATGACGATCAGGTTGCCCTCCTTCGGACGCAGCCAGACTTCCGCCTCGCCTTCGAACGGCCGCGACGGCGTAACGCCGCCAATCGTCATCCGCATCTGGATGCCGCCCATCATGCCCATGCCGCGCTCGGGCTGCTTTTGCTCGACGTGCAGCGACGCCAACACGTTCTCGCGTTCTTGCAACGCGGCGAGCGCGCGCTCCAACCGTTGTGCTGCGGGGAGTTGAGGTTTGGCCTCCGGCGCGGGTGCGGCCTTGGGGTCTTTGCCCTCCTGCGCCGGGACGGGCGCCTGCGTGAGAAACAGGGACAGACAAATCAGAGCGGCT
Organism: Planctomycetota bacterium; assembly: GCA_027297745.1. Taxonomy (GTDB): domain Bacteria; phylum Planctomycetota; class PLA2; order PLA2; family PLA2; genus JAPUHK01. The sequence goes on from JAPUHK010000093.1 coordinate 4,887, forward strand.
ACGCGCATGCGTTCCATGGTTGCCTCCAGACCCGGGACTCTTACCAAGATACGCACCAGCCCGCCCGGAGCGCCCGAGTCAATCCCGCAGATCGCTATGCTGAGCGCGTGCGCACCGGCTTCGTGACGGACCCCGTGTTCTCGCGGCACGATACCGGGCAGGGCCACCCGGAACGTCCGGCGCGCATTCCGGCGGTGCTCGAAGCGCTCCAGGACCTCCCGCTGATCCAGGTCGATCCCCGCGACGCCACGCGGCCGGAGCTGCTGCGGGTACACGCGCCCGCCTACCTCGACGCCCTGGAAAAGGCGGTCGAGTCGCTCGGAGCAGGCCTGGGTCATCTCGACGCGGATACGGCCGTGTGCCCGGAGTCGTGGAGCGCGGCGCGGCGCTCAGCGGGGGCCGCGCTGGCGCTCGGCGAGGCCTGGCTGGGCGGGTCGATCGATGCCGGGTTCGCGTGCATCCGGCCGCCGGGACATCACGCCTGCCCGGGGCGCGCGATGGGCTTCTGCCTGCTGAACAACATCGCGATCCTGGCCAGGCATCTCCAGGAGCGCGGGAAGCGCGTGGCGATCCTCGATTGGGACGTGCACCACGGCAACGGCACGCAGGAGATCTTCCAGGATGATCCGGAGCTGCTCTTCGTGAGCCTGCACCAGTGGCCGCTGTGGCCCGGCACCGGGGCGGCGGAAGAGCGCGGCGCCGGCAACATCGTGAACATCCCGCTGCCCGCAGGAAGCGGCGACGAGGTCTATCTGCGCGCCTTCGAGGAGCAGGCGCTGCCGGCGCTGTGCGCCCACGGTCCCGACGTGGTACTGGTCTCGGCGGGCTTCGACGCGCACGCGCGCGATCCGCTGGCCGGCATGCAGCTCAGCGACGAGGCCTTCGGGACCTTCACGAAACGGTTGCTGGCCGAGGTGCAGCGCCCGGTCTTGAGCGTGCTCGAGGGGGGCTACGACCTTCAGGCGCTGGGGGGCGGGGCGCGGGCGCACGTACAGGCGCTGCTCGAGGCGGATGTGCCCTAGCCTAGTCCGAGTCGCCCGCCAGGATCTTCAGGACCAGCATGGCCAGCTCGACGCGCGTCTTGATGCCGAGGTGGTCGTAGAGTCGCTGGATCTCGTCACTGGCGGCCTCGAGCGCAACCCCGAGCGTGTCCGCCAGGTCCTCGGCGCCCGAACCCGCCAGCAGGCCGCCGGTCACATCCCGCTGCCGCTCCTGCAGGTCGAGGCGCCGCGAGATCAATCCCATCTCCCCCTCGGTGAGGCGCAGATGGATGCCCAGAAAGCCTGGGTCGTGGGTCGACGAGTGCCTGTCCAAGGTGGTGAAACTCCTTCCCATTTAGAGCCCTGCTGCGCGAAACTTGCGCCATTCGGCCCGTTGACACATCGACTGCGGAACCTGCTTGACGCACGGCACTTATGCCGGATTGGCGCGCCCTGGGGCCCTACCGCGCCACCCCCTTTAGTCTCAGAATGGTACGACGGCCTGGGCGCATGTGCGGATTGGGGGCGCCTACCTGCGCCGCCGGCGGCGGAGCTTGCGGGCGGGCGGCGTGTACTCGCGCGGCAGGTGCTGGACCACGGAGTACTGGGACGGCCAGCGCTTGTCGAAGTAGTCGATCTCGCCCGCTGCCCTCAGGGTCCAGTAGGGATCCGAGAGGTGCGGCCGCGCCAGCGCCACGAGATCCGCCCGGCCGCTGGCCACGATGGTGTTGGCGTGGCCCGGACGGTAGATACCGCCTGCGGTGATGGTCGGGATCCCGGCACCGTTGCGTACCCGCTCGCTGAACGGGACCTGCCACATGGTCCCGTACTCGGGCTCGGCCTCCGGCACCGTGTTGGCGCTGGAGACGTTGATCATGTCGCAACCCCGTTGCTTGAGCGCGGAGGCGAAGGCCACGGCATCGTCCAGGTCGAAGCCGTCCTCCATCCAATCCGTGGCCGAGATCCGCACGGACATGGGCTTGTGCTCGGGCCAACGCGCGCGCACCGCTTCGAAGACCTCGAAGGGGAACCTCATGCGCGCCGCGGCCGAGCCGCCGTACTCGTCCGCGCGCTGGTTCGTGAGCGGCGACAGGAAGCTGGCCAGCAGGTAGCCATGCGCCATGTGCAGCTCGAGCCAGTCAAAGCCGCATTCCTCGGCCCCCAGCGCCGCCTGCACGAACTCGTCGCGCACGCGATCCATACCGGCGCGGTCCAACTCGGCCGGGACCTGGCTGCGGTCCGGGAAGTACGGCAGCGGCGAGGCGGAGACGAGCGGCCAGTTGCCTTCCTCGAGCGGCTCGTCCATGCCGTCCCACAGGAGCTGCGTCGATCCCTTGCGGCCCGCGTGCCCGAGCTGCATGCCGATCGGCGTCGGGCTCTGCTCGTGCACGAAGTCGACGATGCGCTTCCAGGCCGCCACGTGCTCCGGCTTGTAGATGCCGGCGCACCCCGGAGTGATGCGCGCATCAGGCGCGGTGCAGGCCATCTCGGTCAGCATCAGCCCCGCCCCACCGAGCGCGCGCGTGCCCAGGTGCACGAAGTGCCAGTCGCCGACGAGCCCGTCCTCCGCGCAGTACATGCACATGGGTGAGATGACGACGCGGTTCTGCAGCGTGAGCCCGCGGGCCGTGAAGGGCGTGAACATGGGCGGCGGCGGCGGCTCCGCTTCTGCGGCGGCCGTCTTTTGCGCAAACCAACGGTCTACGCCGGCGATGTACTCCGGGTCGCGGCGGCGCAGGTTTTCGTGATCGAGCCGCAGGCTGCGCGTCATCATGCTGTAGGCGAACTCGTCCGGGGGCAGGTGCGTGTAGCGCTCGACCTCCTCGAACCAGATGCGGCTGTGCTTTGCGGCGCGCTGGAGACGCTCGGCGTCGCGCATGCGTTCGCCCTCGTACTCCGCGATCGCGCGCTCGAAGTCGCCGGGGTTGTACTGGAGCGCCTCCGCCAGCTCGATGGCGTCCTCCATGGCCAGCTTGGTGCCGGAGCCGATGGAGAAGTGCGCCGTGTGGGCCGCGTCCCCCATCAGAACGATGTTGCCGTGATGCCAGCTTTCGCACTTCACGGTCGGGAAGCGGCGCCACGCGAACTTGTTGGTCAACAACGAATGGCCCTGCAGGTCCTCTGTAAAGACCTGCTCGAGGTAGGCCACGGCATCCTGTTCGGAGGCCGCCCGCAGGCCGGCGTTGCGCCAGGTCTGCTCGTCGCACTCGACGATGAACGTGCTCAGCTCGCCGTCGAACTGGTAGGCGTGCACGAGGAACAGCCCGTGCTCGTTCTGGCGCACGAAGAACGTGAAGGCCGGCAGCGGCAGGGTCGTGCCGAGCCAGGCAAAGCGCGTCGCACCCATGTGCACTGAGGGCTTGAAGCTCCCGGCGTACCGCTCGCGCACGGCGCTCTTGGCCCCGTCGGCGACAACGATCAGGTCGGAGTCTCGGAACAGCTCGAGGTCTTCCACGTCGTGGTCGAAGACCATCTCGACATCCAGCCCGGCCGCCCGTTCCTGCAGCATCTGCAAGAGCGTGCGCCGGCTCAGGCCGCAGAAGCCGTGGCCGCAGCTGCGCACGCGCTCCCCCTTGAAGTGCACGTCGATGCAGTCCCAGCGCGCGAAGCTGTGCGACATGCGCTTGTAGGTCTCGGGGTCGCTCTCCTCGATGTTGTCGAGCGTCTCGTCGCTGAAGACCACGCCCCACCCGAAGGTGGCGTCGCGCGGGTCACGCTCGTAGAGGCGGATCTCGTGCGCCGGATCCGCCTTCTTCATGAGGATGGCGAAGAACAGCCCGGCGGGACCGCCGCCCACGCACGTGATCTTCATGGGGCGGACAGTGTACCGATCCGGCGGATCAGCCGAGCCGCACGACGGGATCGCCCACGCTGATCGTGCCGCCTTCGAGGATGCGCGCGCGCACGCCGGCACGTTCCACGAGCGCCTGCTTGGCGCCCTCTCCCACGCAGTTTTCCATCAGGCCGCACGGGGCGCAATCCTGGTCGACCTCGACGACCACCGCGCCGAGCCGCAGCTTGGCTCCGGCCTTGCGGGGCAGACGCATGCCGGAGATGGTCACGTTGCGGCGGGTAGCGCCGGGCGGGATGGGCTGCCCCCACTCCTCGGCGGCTTCGTCGAGCTCCTCAGTGCTGACGATCGTGAGCTGCCGCTTGCCGCCCACGCCGAGATAGCGGTCGCCTTGCAGTCCTTCGCCTGCCACGGCCTCGACGGCCTCGACACTCTCCAGGGGAGCGCCCTTCTGCGGGGCGACATGGATCGCTTGAACGGTAGCCATTCCTAGAACCTATACCCGACCTCAAAGAAAACGCCGCGCAAGGAGAA
>JAPUHK010000094.1 GCA_027297745.1 Planctomycetota bacterium
CGGTCTGGAACACCGCATCGCTCCTGTCCAATCGACGTAGGGTCTGGCTGCTCCGTACACGCTCCAGGATGCGTACAACGTCTGGCGGCAGCGGCACCGGGCGACCCCGCTTCGTCTTCGCGTGTTCGGCCCGGACATAGATTTCCGATTGGGCCAAGTCAACGTTTCGCCATCGGAGCGTGAGAATCTCCCCCCGACGGCATCCAGTCCCAAGAGCGAAAGCAAGGACGGGCCTGAAGGACTCCGATGCCACTCTGACTAGTGCGCGAGCCTCAGGCGCAGTGAGATACAGCTCTCGCGCCCTGCCTTGCTCCGAGAACCGCTCCACCCCCTTGACGGGATTGCCGTCGACCAACCCGAGTCGCTCCGCCCACCTAAAGAGCGCAGAGAGGCTTGCGAGGTACCGGTTGACGGTCGCCGGGCTGCACGGTCGGCCGCTCCGAATGCCCTTGGCGTGCAGCTGGTCTGCGAACCGTTGGATGTCCTCACGACGCACTCGTCGAAGCGGCACTTTCGCCCAGGCCTGCTTCGCCATTACGTTCAGGCGGGGGATGTCCGACGCGAGCGTGCTGGGTCGTTTGTGTCTTCCCGCGTACTGCAGGTAGTCCGCCAGCGCGGCTCTCAGGTTGACGTTCGGCCCGACGGAGTCACCGAAGACCTCCGCCAGGACCTCTTGCATGCGCTTCCCGGACGCCAGAAGCGAATGAACGCTCGCCAGTTTCGCGGCCGCGAGCGCCCTGGTGGGGCCGCCGGCTCGTTCGTATTCGCGGCCCTCGTGTCGAAATCGCACGTAGTACCCGCGCCGGGGAGGCTTTCGCTTGATGCTGCCGAACGCGCGACGTTTCGTTGCCGTCATTTGGTTCCTCCGTCGCGCTGTTTGCGCGCCTCGTCGAACATCCGATGAACGTCTTGCGGGCGAATGAACCAACGCCTCGTACCGAGCTTGTGCGCCGGCAAGTCGCCTCGGGCGATACTCAGCCGTACCGCCGCAGCCGTCCGCTTGGTGAGCTCCGCAAATTGCTCGACCGTGAGCAGTTCGAGCAACTCCTTGCCCTTGTCCGCCATCCAGGGACTCCGTACTCCGCAGTCTGGATGCTGTGAAGGCCACCAGCCGCGGCTCAACCGAATTCGTGATTCGCGCGTCCGGCACCGTTGCCGAAACGCAAGACCGTCTTCGGGAACCGCGTTCTTTGCTTTCCGAGGCCTCCGGTTCCTTGAGGCTGATCGGTGCCCTTTGTTTGATTCGCCCCGGCTGGGCTCGCCGGCAAGCGTGCGTGGCTTCCTGGATGCATTAACCCCTAGGGGCCCGACAAGGTTCGAGATCCTCGCGGGACACTCTGACGCTTGCTCTCGTGCGTCAGGTGATGTCCCCCCTTGTGTCCCCCCACGCCCTGTCCAAACACCTTGCGTGAGCTTGCGCCGGCTTTCGTCCGCAACAGCGCCCAGGCCGCCTCGTTCGCGGAGTCCGTGCGGTCGGGCTCGGTTTGCGCGCAGTGCTCCTAGCGCTTTCAAAATCCCGTTCCCGCAAGGGAGTGTGGGTTCGACTCCCACCTCCGGCACCACCCCGCGTGCGTCTAAGGTGAACCCCGCATGGCCCGGGGCGCGGGCTGGAGCTATCCTGTTGTGCGGTTGGGCTTTGCGCTGTGTGAGTGCCAAGCCGTGAATTCGGAGGCGTTGTGCTCGGCAGGCTGGACAGGGGTGTCGTTCGTGAGCTGATCGACAAGATCGGCACGGCCATCTTCGTGGTCGACGTGCTCGAAGACGGCGGCTTCCGCCTGGCGGCGATCAACCGCCGCGTCGAAGAGATCACGGGACTCCACAACGAAGAGGTCGCCGGCAAGGAGCCGGAAGAGGTCTTCGACGCCCCCGGCGCGGCCCGCGCCCGGAAGTACTGGCAGCGCTGCGTGGAGGCCCGCCATACGATCGAGTTCGAGAACTGGCAGGACTTCGCCGCGGGGCGCGTGTGGGCGGTGACCACGCTGGTCCCGGTGCTGGAGCAAGAGCGGGTCCTGCGGCTGATCGGCACCGCGATCGAGATCACCGCCCGCAAGCAGCGCGAGCAGGTGCTGCGCGAGACTGCGGAGCGCTTCCGGCGGCTGGCCGAAGACGGAGCCGACCTGCTGTGGGAGACGGACGCCGAGCGTACTTGGAGCTACTGCGGGCCGCAGGCCACGCATTTTTTCGGGCGGCCGCCCGAGGAGGTCGTCGGCCGGCCCGTGCTCCGCTTCCAGAGCGAGGAGGAGAGCAAGCGCATGGCGCCGTTCGTGGAGTTCGTGCGCAGCAACCGCGTGCCCTTCTTCGGTGTCGAGCACAAGCTGCAGCGCCCCGACGGATCCACGCTCGACGTCGAGTCGAGCGGGATCCCGGTATTCGACGAGGACGGGACCTACCGCGGCTACCGCGGCATGACGCGCGACATCAGTGAGCGCAAGCGCACCGAGGCTGCGCTGCGTGAAAGCCGCGAGCAGCTACGGCACGCCCAGAAGATGGAGGTGGTAGGGACACTCGCGACGGGCGTGGCGCATGACTTCAACAACCTGCTGACCGCCATCTTCGGCTACTCCGAGATGGCGCGGGCACACATCCCGGAGCACAGCGAGGCGCTCGAGGCCCTGGACGGTCTGGAGGAGGCCGCGCGGCAAGCAAGCCAGGTCACGCAGTCGCTACTCACTCTGAGCCGCAGGACGCACGCACCGCGTGCACCGATCGACTTGACGCGTCTCGTACACGAATCGGTCAACTTGCTGCAGCGCGTGATCCCCGCCTCGATCGAGATCGAGCCGCGGCTCGACCCGGACATCTGGGTCGAGGGCGCCGCCTCCCAGCTGCAGCAGGTGATCCTGAACCTTGCGCTCAACGCGCGCGACGCCATGCCCGACGGCGGCCGGTTGGGCATCTCGGTGGGGCGCGCCGAAGGGTTCGGGTCGTTGGTGGTCGACGACGCCGGGACGGGCATGACGGAGGATGTGCGCGAGCGCCTCTTCGACCCGTTCTTCACGACCAAGCCTCGGGAGCGCGGGACCGGACTCGGCATGGCCATCGTGCACGGCATCGTGGAGGACCACGGCGGCCGCATCCGCGTAGAGTCCGAAGAGGGGCGCGGCACGCGCATCACGGTGCTGCTGCCGCTGTGCGAGGCGTCGCCGACCGAAGCTGCCGGCGGGCGGGGCGAGCCGGCCGTGCGCGGGCAGGGCGAGCTGGTGCTGGTTGCGGAGGATCAGCGTCAGCTGCGGGCCATCATGGCCTCGACATTGCGCTCCGCGGGCTACCGCGTGCTGCAGGCGGCCGACGGGGAGCAGGCCCTGGAGCTCTTCCAGGCCCACCGGGACGAGGCGCGGCTGCTGGTCCTGGACATCGACATGCCCAAGCTGGACGGCCTGAGCTTCCTGGAGGAGGTGACCAAGCAGCGCCCCGGACTTCCGGCGGTGGTGATCAGCGGTCTCGCAGATCCACCTCGGGTCGAGCAAAGTTGCGTAAGATTCCTGGCCAAGCCCTTCCCCATGGCGGAGCTGGCACGAGTCGCAGGCGAAGCCCTGGCAGGGACGTCCGGCGAAGACGCAACTCGTGCAGAAGATCAAGATCCTCCTGGTTGACGACCACGCGCTAGTGCGCGAGACGCTGGCCAGCAGCCTGGCTCGCGAGCCCTCCTTCGAGGTCGTGGGCACTACCGGGAGCGCCGAGGAGGCCATGGCGCTGGCGCACGAGAAGCACCCCGACGTGATGGTGATGGACATCGACATGCCGGGGCTGTCGCCATTCGACTGCGCGCGCCGCATCGCCTCGCGCCGCCCGGACACGCGCTTCCTCTTCTTGAGCGCCTACACGAGCGACCTGTACGTAGAGCAGGCCTTGGATGCCGGAGCGCTCGGGTACCTCACCAAGGGCGAGCCCACCGAGACGCTCGTGCATGCCATCCGCGAGGTGGCCGCCAACAACGCCTACTTCTCGAAGGAGATCCAGGACCGCATCATCTTCGACAAGGACCGGCCCAAGCTGGTGCAGAACGCACGCACGCGCAAGTCCACGCTCACGCGTCGCGAGACGGAGATGCTGCAGTACCTGGCGCGCGGCTTGAGCAAGAAGGACATCGCCACGACGCTGTACCTGAGCGTGAAGACGGTGGAGAAGCACACCGAGAACCTGATGGCCAAGCTCGACATCCACGATCGCGTCGAGTTGGCCCGCTACGCCATCCGCGAAGGTTTCGTACAGCCCTAGCCGGCTCCGGCGCCGTCGAGCAGGCCGCCTGGGGCGCAAAGCGGGTAGCGCAAATACGGGATCCTCCTGATAGCCGTAGGCCTCGTCGTCGGCGTTACTAGAGGTGCCCCCGGCCGGAAGCCGGAGCACTCGGGCCTGACCAACGAGGCTGACATTCACGCGCAAGGCAACGCAACGTGCTGCACACCCCTCCGGCTCCGGCCCGGGGAGCATTTCCTGCGCACCGCTTCGGGAGGACACCGCCATGGCACGCGTTCTGGTCATCGACGCGGATGAGCGCACCCGTGCCCGCGCCCCCTTGGCTTCCACGAGGCCCTAGCGCGGCAGGCGAACCATGTCGTGCACGTTCCCGCGCACGGGGGCGGCCTCGAAGCGGCGGTCCTGCAGGTGGATCGACATCGGCATACCGCGCTTGGGCACCATGGTCACCTGGTTCTTGCGGTCGATGCGGGCGCCGGGCACTACGCTCAGGCGGAAGCGCTGCAGGATCATCGCGAGCGCGGTCTTGAGCGTGACCATCGCGAACCAATAGCCGATGCACATGCGCGGACCGGCGCTGAACGGGAAGTACTCGTACGGCCCCGGGCGGATCTCGAACCAGCGCTCCGGCCGGAAGCACTCGGGGTCCCTGTAGATCGCGGGCAGATGGTGCGTGATGTAGTGGCTCAGGTGTACACGGTCGCCCTTCGAGAGCTCCAGCGAGCCGACGCGCGCGGGGGCCGTGGCCACGCGGGTCGTGATCGGCACGACCGGGATGATCCGCATCGACTCCTTGATCACCGCATCGAGCAGCGGTAGCCGGTCATACTCGGCCGGCGTCGGGGCGCGGCCCGCCAGAACGGACTGTAGCTCGTCGAGCAGGTCATGCATCACCTGCGGGTGCTGGGCCAGCAGGAACAGGGTCCAGCTCAGCGCGGTGGCGTTCGTCTCGAAGCTGGCAGCGAACAGGACCGTGGACTGCCCGACCAGGTCCATATCCGTCAGCTGGCCGTACTCCTCGTAGCGCTTCAGGTCGATGTCGCTGAAGGCGGCGTGCGCCGCGGAGTGCGCCCGGATCAGGATCGAGAGCACGTCCGTCCGCGTCGCGGAGTCCGCCCGCTTCTCTTCGACCATCTCGAGGATCGCGCGCTCCATGCGCGCGGCATGGCGCATCAGCCTGTAATAGGGCGTTCCGGGCAGGTTGACCGGGAACTTCCAGGCCTCGTATCCGAGGTGCATCCACTGGCGGATCATGTTCCCGAGCCCGTCCGCTCGGCTGGGATCCTCACGGCCGAAGAGGATGCGCGCCGACACCCGCAGCGAGAGCTTGTGCACCTCGTCGTTCACGTCGAGCACGCCGTCCGTGGGCCATTCGTCCAGCATCTGCCCAACGAGCGCGCCGATGTCAGGGCTATAGGCCTCCACCGCAGGCTTTTGGAAGAGCGGCATGAGTAGCTCCCGCTGCCGGCGGTGCTTGGGCCCGTTCATGCGGATCAGGCCGTAGCGCACGCGTCGCTGGGCCGACTTTCGCGGCCCGGCGATCAGCAGGCCGGAGCTGCGGAACAGGTCCGGATTCGACAGCACCTCCTGATTGTGCTCCGGCGCCAGCGCCACCGCGTGCAGGCGTTCCCCGCGGCCGAACGGGTGCACGTTGCCGAGCGCGCTGAGGGCCCCGTGGCGTCGGTGGTAGCGGATCAGGTAGCCGACCGGGTCGACCGCGAAGCGCGCCCACCACAGGACGGCGTCGGGGCCGCGCAGGATGCGGACGCCGTCGCGCATGCCGGTCAGAACCGGCCCGCGCCGCGCGGCACTCGTTGCGGTGGTCATGGGGGCCAACAAGCATCGGGCCTCCGGCCGCAAAAATCAACCGTCGCCGGCGGCGATCTCCACGGACACGTGGCGGATGCGGTCGTCCACGTCGAAGGAGATGCGCTCCGTCCCCCGGCGGACCATCGCTGCGCCGCTGCGCGCGTCCGTGGCGGTCATCGTGAAGCTGAACTCGACGTCGCCGTCGTCCAGCGGCCTGTAGACGTCCACCTCCCAGAACACGTCCGGGAACTTGCCGAAGAACGTCCGCATCATGGCCTCGATCGCCGGGCGCCCAGCGAACGATCCGAACTGCGAGGACTTGTAGGTGGCGTCTTCCGCGAACATCGTGAAGACCGTCTCGAGCGCGTGACGGTTTGACTCCTCGATATACGCGCGGGCGCGCACGATCCGCTGCGCGGCGGGCAGCATGGCGCTACTGTACCGCCTCGCTCCTGTAGGATGGCGCCTGATGGGTGAATCAGGGGCGGACGGTACCGGCGAGCAGGAGAGCGGTGAGGCGACGCCGGTCTGCACGCGTTGCGCGGTCCCGGTCCCGGCGGGCGAGGACTTGTGCCCGAAGTGCGGAGCGCCGGTGGGAATCGCGGCGACGATGCTGCCCATCGAGGGCCTGTTCCGGAAGCGCTCGAAGACCTCGGGCCCTCCGAACCTGCTGTGGGCGTTCGTGCTGCTGCTGCTGGTGATCGCGCTGGCGCTGCTGCTGAATCGATAGGCGGGTACGCCGCGGTTACCAGAGCGGCGGGGGGACCGGCTGCCACTCGTAGTCGTCCCAGAAGGGGCTGCGCAGCAGGCGCGATTCGTCCGGGAGCGCGAGCACCGGCGCCATCACGCACAGCTCGCTGTTGTCCTCGAAGATGCGTGCCAGGCCGGCGTCGCCGTCGCGGTGCCAGATCCAGTACCAGCCGACCTCGGTGGGCCGGGCGCCGGACCACGGGACGTCCCCGGCCACCATGGCGAGCGCGGTCTTGCCGCCGCAGACCGGGCACTCAGCCTTGTCGCGGTAGGCGCCCACCGACTTCGACCACGTGTGGCCGTTGGAGCATTGCAGCTGCCACTTGTTCACGCGTGCAGAATCCCTCTTCTCCCTCTTCGGACTTTGAGGCGGCTGGGTTAAAGGGCCCTTCGGGCGGGGCCGCAGGCGCTGGGCCGGGCCCTACTTGCGGGACTTGTCGTTCCGCAGGGGGTGGACCCCCAGCAGGACGCAGGTCTGGGCCGTCAAGGGCCGGTGGAAGCTGCAGCCGACCAGGATGGTGTTCTTCCCACGGTGGTTGCGCCAGGCCACCCGGACCACGGAGGCCCGGCGCCTGAGGGCGTCTGAGCCGAAGCTGATCAGCATGCGGGGGCCGAAATGGCCCAACACCAGGTCGCTGTAGAGCTTGAGGTCGCTCTCCTGCTCGGGCGTGGCGAATCCGCGGTCCTCGAGCTTGAGCAGGATGCCGGTGCGGCTGAGGTCTACGGTACGGGCCAGGAAGGTTCCGCCGTTGCCCTCGACCCTGATGTCGAGGATCTGGCGGAAGCGCATTCCGTTCCGCTTGCCTGCAAAGTGGTCACGAAGCAACAGCTCCGCGCTAAGCCCGTCGGTGCTTTCTTGAGCCTCCGACGAGCCACCCTTTGCTCGTTTGAGTAGCTGAGGACCCTTCATCGCCTGAGTAAGCCAACCATTTCAGGAGCGCCGAGCAAGAACCGCCTGGGAGTGCGTCCCGGAATGAGACGGTCGGGACGACAGCGGATGGCTAGTCCAACTCGAGCACGCCGTCGTCGATCAGCTGCTGCGCCTGTGCGGCGAGCTTGGCCCGGCGCTCCGTCTGCGCCTCGGACAAATCGCTGTCGTCCAGGCCGCCGAGCGTTTCCAGGGCCGGGGTGGGGCGGCGGCGGGCGATCTGGATGCCGGCCAGTTGCAGCTGCATCTCGGCGGCGTCGGCCGGGTACGCCTCGATGAAGTGCGCCATCAGCGGGTCGGCGCGCGCGTAGTCCTGGCACTCGAGGTTGAGGTTGATCAGGCGCAGGAGGTCGTCCTGCGGCAGCACCCACTCCGGAAGCGCACGACGCTCCTGCTCGTAGACCAGCGCCGCGGCGACCCCGTCTTCGCTCTCGAGATCCTTGCGCACGCGCGCCAGCGCTGCCTTCAGGGGATCCGCGGGCGCCACGGGCTCGGAGGGCTCCGTTCGTTCGGAGACCGCCGTCGGCTCCTCCGCGTGCGCATCCCAGGGGTTGGATGAAGTGCTGCTGCGGCGCTGCCTCTCGAAGTAGGCCCGCTCATTGGCACGGTCCTTCTCGCGCAGGCTGAACCAGTCTTCCCCGTCCAGGTCGACGAGCTTTTTCTTGAGCATGTAGATGCCGGCCGCGAGGCCCACGCCGCCTCCGAGCAAGTGCAGCGTGAAGGTGCTGAGCCCGAAACCGAAGATCAGGGCCAAGAGGAAGTTGATGGCGACATACCCCCCGACGATGTTCTGAATGCGGACGGGGAACGGGCCATGGACATGCCGCGCGCCGTAGAGGAACCAGAAGTAGATCAGGATGTGGCGCCGGGGAAGCCAGACCATGGCGAGGGCCATGAGGCCGAAAATGGCGCCTGAGGCCCCGAGGGACCCGCCCCTATCCCATCCGATCGTCAGCAGTTGCTCGATACCACCCTGGACGAAGGCAATGCCGAGGTACACGGCCAGAAAACGCCCGATGCCGATCTGACCTTCGACCACCAGGCCGAACACCACGAGGAACACCATGTTGAAGAGGAGGTGGGCGATGCCTGCGTGCAGAAAGGCCGACGTGATCCAGGTCAGGGGATTGAAGGCGCCGTAGCGCAGGATCAGAGGAGCCGCAGCCTCGGGATCGATCTCTGAGAAGATGTAGAGCGCCACGCAAGCGATGACCACGAGCCCCGTTCCCCACGGGCGGTACTTGAGGGGCGCGTCCGTGCCGGCCGGAATGATCACGCGGGCTCCTCTTCGGCCGCGGCCTCGCGCGCTTCCCGCTCCGCCGCCGCCCGGTGGATCTTCTGGAGCTCCCGCCGCTTGCGCGAATTGACTACAGCGTCCCCTCCGCTGTGAGAGGTCATGCCGGCAGGACCTGGACGCGCTCGGGATCAGGGGTCCCCAGGAAGGCGTACACCGCCACGCTGGCTAGGATCAGGCCCAGGGTGGCCCAGGGGCGGTGATAGACGGGCGCATCGGTGCGCCAGGGGACGATGATCAGCATTCCTCTTCCGGTCCCAGGCTACGGGATTCTCGTGGGCGCGCCCGCCCGTCGGGCTCAGGAGGCCCTGAGATGGATCCAAAAGGGAGTTTGAGCGGGGGGGCCGAAAGGTCGATGAAAACCTGGGCTCCCAGTGTGTCCGGGGCCCTCGGGCATTGGATCA
>JAPUHK010000095.1 GCA_027297745.1 Planctomycetota bacterium
GCCGGCTGCGGCCGGTCCTCATGACGGCGATCACGACCGTCCTCGGCCTGCTGCCCCTGCTCCTCGCGACCGGCATCGGCTCGGACGTGCAACGCCCTCTGGCGACCGTCGTGGTCTTCGGGCTGGTTACGTCGACGCTGCTGACGCTGATCGTCATCCCGGCGGCCTACGGGTGGATCGAAGGAAGGCGGCAGCGGGCAAGCGCCTCGGTCTAGCATTCAGTCCCGTCCAAGGAGGCCCCGGTCAGCCCTGCACTCCGAGCTGTCCCTGGCCGAAGGTCTGCTAGGTGCAGGATCCTCCTGGAGGTACTTCGATGTCCACGCGAACCGTCTTCGCCCTGGTCCTCCTCTCCTTGCTGGCGGCGTGCGCCAGCGCCGAGAAGAGCTTCAACGAGGCGTCCGAGGCGGAGGCGCAAGGGCGCTGGGAAACCGCGGCGCAGTGGTACATCGACGCGCTCCGGCGCGACTCCGAGTACCCCGGCGCGCGGGCAAAGGCGCAAGAGACGGGCAACCGCGCGATCGAGCGCTACCTGGACGTGATCGGCGGGCTCGAGTCCGCCGGGCGCTTCGAGCGCGCGCTGCAGGAGTACCAGAAGATCGACCGGCTCATGGACCAGGCCGCTTCCGTGTCGGTGGTCCTGGCGACGCCCACGGACTACGTGGCGCGGCGGCGCGAGACGTTGGACCAGGCCATCGAGGAAGCGCTGGCGGCCGCCGATCGCCTGGCGACCGACCGGCGTTGGCGCGATGCCTCGGCCGCCTACCGGCGCGCCGAGAGCCGCTACGATCTGTCGCCCAAGCAGCGCGACCGCGCGCGCGCCGGGCGCTTCGGCGCGCTGATGGGCGCCGCGAAGACGGCGGTGGATGCGGGCCGCTACGAAAACGCCGACGCCGTTCTGGCAGAGGCGCTGGCCGTGTACGCGGCGGGCGCGCCGGAAAGCAAGCCGGCCGTCGAGTTGCGCGAGAGCATCCGCGGCCTGCGCTATCAGGACCTGCTGACCGCCTCGCGCGACGCGATGCGCGCGGGCAGCTACCAGAAGGCTTACTCGATCGTGCTGTCCGCGCTCGAGGTCTTCGGCCCCGAGGCGGAGGCCTCGAAAGAGGCGCTCCAACTGCACGACGAGGTGATCGAGGCCGGGACGGTGCACGTCGCCGTGTACCCGGTCTGGCGGCGGGAGCGCCTGGCCAACCGCGTCCCGGCCGGGCTCTTGAGCGACGTCAACGACATCCTGGCCGACGAGCACTGGGCCGAGACGCCCTTGTTCGTGGCCATGGTGGACTCCGCGGCACTCCGGCGTGAGCTGCGCCGCTTGGAGTTCGACCGCGAGGTGCTGTCCCCGCAACGGGCCGCGACCGTCGCGCAGAGTCTCGGAGGCGACTTCGCCGTGGTGCTCAGCGTCGTGCGCTGCGATTTCGGCGCGGGCGGCAGCGGTGAGCTGCGCAGCGTTGCGCGGGCCAACAGCGAGCCCGCGGAAGTGCACTTCTACCGGACGCGCGTGCTCAACCTGCGTTGCCGCTTCAGCATCATCGACGCCCGGAGCGCCTCCGTGCTGATCGAAGGCGACGTGGATGCCTATGCGACGCGCAAGGCGCCGCATGCCGTGTACCACGGCGACGAAGGCACGCTGCTGATGACCAAGGAGCAGCACCGCTGGTTCGACCGGCGCCGCTTGCGCGACGTCGACCGCGAGCTGGAGCGCACGGCGGCCAGGGACCTCGCCGCGGGCATCGCCAAGGCGGTCTACGACGGCGTCACGAGGAATCTGCCGTAGACGCTCGACCCCGGCGCGGTAGCATGCCGCGCATGGGCGTGAACTCGAGGCGCACAAGGCGCGAGCGCGCGCCGAGAAGCGTTTCGGTGTGGGCACGTAGATCGCCGGCATGAGCCCGACGGAGGTGACGGTCCCCGTTGCGGACGCGAGCCGGCTGCTGCTGGCCGGATGCGGCCTCACGGACGACCCCGGCCGCCGTGCCCTGCCCAAGACGGTCTACAAGGCGATCGAGCGCATGGGCTTCGTGCAGCTCGACACGATCAACGCCGTCGGGCGCGCGCACCATCTCACCATGGCCGCCCGTTTCGACGGGTACCGGGACCACCACCTGATTCACCTGTTGGAGGAAGATCGCCGCCTGTTCGAGCAGTGGACCCACGACGCCTCCGCCATCCCGACGGTGTGGTTTGCGCATTGGAAGCGTCGCAGCCTGCGCCTGATGCAGAGCCTGCGCTGGAAGCAATGGCTCCGTGAGCAACTCGGCGCGCGGCATCGCCAGTTCCTGGCCACGGTCCTCGACAGGATCCGGCAAGATGGGCCGCTCGGCGCACGGGACTTCGCGGATACGCGCAAGGCGCGCGCGGAGGGCTCCAGTTGGTGGAACTGGAAGCCCTCCAAGACGGCGCTGGCGTACCTGTGGCGGCGCGGTGATCTGTCTGTCACAAGGCGCGACGGGTTCAGCAAGGTCTACGATTTGACCGAGCGGGTGTTTCCCGACTTGCACGACGCTGGTCCCACCGGCGAACGCGAGTACGTCGATTGGGCGTGCAGCGAGGCCATGGCGCGGCTCGGCGTGGCAACGCCCAGCGAGATCGCGGGCTTCTTCAAGGCGGTCACGGTGGCCGAGGCGCGCGCCTGGTGCAAGCGATCCGACACCGCCGTTCCCGTGACCATCGAGGGCCGGGACGCGCCCCCGGCCAAGGGCTATGCGCTCCCCGACTGGCGCGCGAAGGTGCGCTCGGCGCGCGCACGCCTCGACAAGCTGGAGGACCGCATTCGGTTCCTGGCACCTTTCGACCCGCTGCTCCGCGACCGCAAGCGCGCCGCACGGCTGTTCGGCTTCGAATACCGCTTCGAGGCCTACACGCCGCCCGCCAAGCGCGTGTATGGCTACTACGTGCTGCCTATGCTGCGGGGCGAGCGGATCGTGGGGCGCTGCGACGCCAAGGTCGACCGGAATCATAGGCGGCTCGACGTGCACGGCATCTGGTGGGAGCCCGGAGTGCGCCCCGCCCGCGGACTGTTGTCCGAAGCGCTCGGGCGCCTGGCAGACTTCGCCGGCGCAAGGCGCATCAGCCTGCCGAAGTAGCGGGCCCGGATCCGCTCGAGACCCGGGCGCCCGCGAAGTGCCACCCGGCCAGCACCACAAGGGCGAACGCGATCCCTCCAGCAATGCGACGCATCTGCTGCCTCCTGCGTCCCTTGCCCTCGTCCCGGCAAAAAAGATAGCGTTTCGACCGCTGCGTGTGAATCGAATTGGGTGTCCAGTCCGCGGTGGCGCACGGCGCGCCCGGGCGCTACGTTGCTGCCATGCACGACCTGCCCCCCGAAGGAGAGATGTACGAGGCGCTGTTGCAGCGCGACGCGGCCTATGAAGGCATCTTTCTCGTTTGCGTGCGCACGACCGGCATCTTCTGCCGTCCCACCTGCCGCGCGCGCAAGCCGAAGCTCCAAAACATCGAGTTCGTGGCGACCGCGTCTTCGGCCCTGCACGCCGGCTACCGGCCCTGCAAGGTGTGCACCCCGCTCGGCGGAGACGATCACCCGCCGTGGGTCACACGCCTGCTGGCCGAGGAAGGTAGGCGCATTCCGGACAGCGCGCTGCGGGCGCGCGGCATGGACCCGACGCGCGTCCGGCGCTACTTCAAGCGGCACTTCGGCGTGACCTTCCACGCCTATCAGCGGGCGTGGAGGCTGGGCACGGCCATGAGCGGGCTGAGCCGTGGCGAGCGCGTGACGGGGGCGGCGTACGATGCGGGGTTCGAGTCCGAGAGCGGCTTTCGGGACGCGTTCCGCAAGCTGTTCGGTGAGCCGCCCGCGAGCGCGCGCGGCTGCTTGAAGACCTCGTGGCTGCGCACGCCGCTCGGACCGATGATCGCCGTCGCGTCCGGTGCGGGCGTTGCGCTACTGGAGTTCGTGGACCGTCGCGCGCTGGAGCGCGAGCTGAACGACCTGCGCCGCCACTTCGGGACACCGATCGTTCCGGGACGCAGCGAGCACCTGGAGCGGCTCGAGATCGAGATGAAGGAGTACTTCGCAGGATCGCTGCAGGACTTCACGGTCGCGCTCGACGTGCCCGCGACTTCGTTTCAGCGGGACGTCTGGGCACGGCTGCGTGAGATTCCGTTCGGGCGCACGGAGAGCTACGGAGAGATGGCGCGCCGAGTCGGCCGGCCCGGGGCGAGCCGCGCGGTGGGCCGCGCCAACGGCCAGAACCGCGTTGCGATCGTGGTCCCCTGCCACCGCGTCGTGCGCGCGGACGGCTCTCTCTCGGGTTACGGCGGCGGCTTGTGGCGCAAGCAACGCCTGATCGACCACGAGACGGCGTGCGGCGCCGGTGTCGACGCCCAGCGGCTCGTAGAGGCGCACCCTTAGGAGGTGGCTTGCCGGCCGTAGCCCAAGGGCGAAGCGTTTCGGGCGGAGGTTGGCGGAGGGGCCGGGATTCGAACCCGGGGTACCCTAAATGGGTACGCCGGCTTAGCAAGCCGGTGCTTTCGACCGCTCAGCC
>JAPUHK010000096.1 GCA_027297745.1 Planctomycetota bacterium
GGCGCCACTCGTACGCGGCCGCCACCGAGGCGCCGACGAACACCGTCTTGTTGCGGAAGGTCTCGAGCCACTCCGGCGGGTCCTCACCCTTCAAGAGCATCGTGTAAGCACGGATCACGTCTTCGGCCTCGACATAGGTGTAGGTCCCCTTGGGTCCGCGCCAGGTGACCAGCACCTCACCGTTGTCCGCGAGCGGCGTCGTGCCCCGCTGGTGGCGGATCACGCGGGGCTCGAGCTCAGCCCCTTCGGCAAGCGCGGCACACAGTGCCAGGGATGGATAGAGCCCTCCCTCGTACGACACGGTCGTCGGGACGCGGCGACCTTTGGGGTCGATGTTGATTGCGCCGATACCGGCCGCAACGTCCCGGAGTTCCTTGAACGGCACCAGCGCGCCGCGCACCACGAACGGATCCTCGGGCGCGGCGCTGGCCGGCAGCGCGAAGCGCGCCAGATCGAGGTAGCCGGACGGTAGCCGGTCCGGCGGAAAGGCGGCGGCCAGGATCACGTTGCCCGCCTTGGCAACGGAGCGCACGAAGGCCGCATCCCCCTCGGGATCCTTGGGCTCCGGCATGTCGAAGAGGATGTCGAACACGATCAAGCGCGCCCCGGCGACCCTCAGGACCTCGACCAGGTTGGCGTGCGCGCCGCGACCCCAGGGCCAGCGTCCGTACTCCGGGAGGTCGCGCAGCGTACGCAGGCTCTCCTCGTTGATGTCGACGATCACGATGTCTTTGCGCGCGGTCTCCGGCTCCGCGAACATGCGAAAGCGCGTGTCCAGCGTGACCATCTCGAGCGCGCGCACGATCGGCAGGCCTCCAGCGGCCAGCCCCAGCAAGGCGGCAGCCGCGGCCCACAGGCAGGAGCGCAGCCCTGCGCGCCGGCGCGCCCGCTTGTGGTGGGCCGCGCCCCCGTGGTCGGCCAAGGGCTACTCCGCCGCGTCGGCTTCCGGAACCAAGATGGCGTGGCAGCGCGCGTTCAGGTCCTTGAAGCGGGGCTCCTCTCCCGGCGCGTAGTGCGGCTTGTCGTAGTCGAAGATCTCGTACAGCGTCTTGAAGACGTTCGGCCCGGCGGAGATCTCGATGTCGTGCGGCGTGAACTGTCCGGGATGCGAATAGCCCGCCGCGTGGGTGACGCTCATCGTCTCGCCGCAGAAGGCCTCGAGGTAGCCCGCGAAGCGCTTCGCGTTGACCTTCGGCACCAGGCCCCGCTGCAGCCACCGGTTCTGCGTGGTGACGCCCGTCGGGCAGTGGCCGGTGTGGCACTTCTGCGCCTGGATGCAGCCGATGCTGAACATCGCCTCGCGCGCGATGTTGACCAGGTCGGCGCCCATGGCGATGGCGACGATGGCGCGGTCGGGAAAGCCGAGCTTGCCCGACCCGATCCAGGTGATGTCGTGCACCAGCCCGGCGTCCATGAAGATGCGGTAGACGCGGCTGAAGCCGAGCTTGTACGGCAGGGCGACATGGTCGGCGAAAGTCAACGGCGCCGCGCCGGTGCCCCCCTCGCCGCCGTCGATCGTGATGAAGTCGGGGCCTTTGCCCGTCTTCTTCATGATCTCCGCGAGCTCGAGCCAAAAGTCCAGCTGCCCGATGGCGGACTTGATCCCGACGGGCCGGCCGCCGGTAGCCTCGGAGATGCGCTCGATGAAGTCGACCAGCTCCTGCGGCGAGCTGAACACGCTGTGCGTGCTGGGGCTGATCACGTCCTTGCCGACCGGCACGCCGCGAGCCTCCGCGATCTCCTCGGTCACCTTGGCCGCGGGCAACACGCCGCCCTTGCCGGGCTTGGCACCCTGGCTGAGCTTGATCTCGATCAGCCTGATTTGCGGCACGTCCTCAATCGTCTGCTTGAGCTGCTCTATGTCGAACCGGCCGTCGTGCGTGCGGCAACCGAAGTAGCCGGTCCCGATCTGCCAGCAAAGGTCGGCGCCCAGCCGGTGGTAGCGGGAGACGCCGCCCTCCCCCGTGTTGTGGAAGCAGCCGGCCAGCTTGGCGCCCAGGTTCAGGGCAGTGATGGCGTTCTTGCCGAGCGAGCCGAAGCTCATGGCCGAGATGTTGATGATCGACGCGGGCCGCCACGCCTTGGCGCGGCCGTGGGCCTCGCCGATCACCTTGGCGCCCGGGATCATGATCGGCTGCCCTTTCGGCCGGTTGCCCACCTTGGCCGCGTTGGGATGCCCGAACACGGCGTGCTTGATGATCGGGTAGCCGATGCCGTAGATCTGGTCGTCGGTGCCGAAGCCGAAATAGTTGTTCGTGCGCTCGGAGGAGTTGTAGATCCACTCGCGCTCGAGCCGGTTGAAGGGTGCCTCCTCCCGGTTGTGCGCCACGATGTACTGGCGCAGCTCCGGGCCGATCTCGATCAGCCAGTAGCGGAGGTGCCCGATGACGGGGAAGTTGCGCAGAATGCTCTTCTTGCCCTGAGTGATGTCGTACAGGAAGACCAACACCAGGAATAGGACGACGCCGCCGACCCAGTAGATCCACGTAGGCATGAACGCTCCCTCTCAGTCGGCGTGGAGTCTACCTAGATGGCCGGATCCTGTCTTCGGGACAACCCGTACGCGTGCCCACGCCCTGTGCCCGTGACCGATCCGTACGAAGAGTGCGGGTGACGGGCAAGGGCACGTGATCAACGGAACGGCTGGCGGGGGAACTTCACATAGGGGAGGCGAATTCCCTGTAGGCCTCCCGCAAGGCTCATGCGGGCAGTCGCCACCCGTGTGCTGAGCATCGCCGCGCCGGGGGACGGCGACACAGCCGCCGCGACGCCGATCTCAATCAAGCGCATGTCGAGATCGGCGATGACGGTTGCCTCCGGCAACTCGTCCGCGCGCACGCCGGGGGGCGGGGGAAAGAGCGCGCCGCCCTCCTGGGCCACCATGTCGTCCTGGTCCACGCCGTCGCCCGAGACGCCGATGCCGCCGACGAGCACGCCCCCTTTGTAGAGCGCCACGCCCCCCGGGAAGATCGTGATGCCGTTCGGCAGCGGCAACGCGAGCGTCTCGGCGATCGGGTTGAGCCTGTCCTGGAGCATGTGCAACGGACCGGGCGGCTCCGCGTCCAGGCCGGGCGGGAAGAAGCCCTGCGAGATGAAGCCGAGGCCGCGCGTGGTGAAGGCCGCTGTGTTGGAGGAGAAGAACGCAGCCGTGCGCGCCTTCTGGACCGCCACGTCGAGGCTGAAGTAGGTCGCCTCGGGCGTGCGGATGCAGCCGAGCACCACGCCGTCCGTATCCACCACGGCGATGAACATGCGCGCCGGCGACCCGAGCGGCCTGCGGATGCCCGCGCGCAAGCGGTCGCTGAGCGCGGCGGCCGCGTTCATCATGGCGTCCACGTCCGCGGCAAGCAGCGCGGTGGACGGGCTGTCGAGGAACGGCGTGCCTGCGGCCGGGATGATCACCTCGACGGTCAGCCCACCGATCATCGCGGTCGCGAACGCCGGCGGCGCGGGCGCGTCCATGGGCGGCACGAGCACGGCCCCGGACAGCGAACCAAACGGGACCGTGGGCGTCACGTCGGGCGGCGTCTCTTCGAGGAAGGCCAGACTGACGCCGTCGATGAAGATGACCGAGCCGTAGATGAGCGGATCGGGGCGGAAGCCGAGCGCCCCCGACCAGGCCGAGCGCTCCTCACCGGCCGCGCTCGCGCCGCCGTCGACGCCGACCGCCCCGACCAGGCAACCTCCTTTGTAGAGCGGAAGGCTCCCCGGATCTCCGCTCAGCCCGGTACCGGTCATGAGCACGGTGCCGGGGAGCGCCGCGCCCACGATGTCAGAGTTTGGCAGGCTGGAGAACTGCACGCCGTAGAGCGGCCCGCCCGGAGTCTGGCCCACCGTCGGCGGAAAGTGGTCCGCGATGATGAAGGCGGCGGTGCGCGTGTTGAACGAGTGCCGGTCGGAGGAGAGGAAGGCCGCGCTGCGCGCCTTGGTCGCGCTGGCTGCGGGCCCCGCCCCCGTCATCGCGAACGTCCCCAGCTCCACGCCCTCCCGAGTGACCACCGAGATCACGTGCGCATCCCCGTCGAGCAGCGAGCGGTTGGCGGCCTGCGTGATGATCGTCGTGACTTCGGCCGCGGTCAGAGGAATCGGCGCCACGCACTGCGGCACGAACTCGAGAGCGCCACCGCCGCCGCAGGCGGCCAGCCCGAGGCCGCAAAGGAGGAACAAGAACCGACCGCACACGGGGGAAAGCCTACGCATGCAGACGGGATGGCGCAACGGGAACGGCCCCCGCCTGCAACCCCCGTTTTCATAGAATCCGTCCCCGGTGCGGTCTGTGGCGGAGAGGCTCTGGGCTTTGGGCGTGATCCTTCTGGCGGCTTGCGCGACTCCGCCGAAGGCGAGCGGCGGGGGCGACCCGCCGCACAGCGACACGAAGCCGAGCGCCGCCGCGCCCGCGCTTCCGGCGACGCCCGGGACGCCGGACCTGGGCGAGCATGGCCCCCTGGGGAACGCGGGCCGTTCGCCGGCGCGCAGCCCGGACGACGCGCAATTGCGGCAAGACCTCGAGGACTACGGCTACGACTCGAAGGATTTCAAGCCCGTCCCGGATCGCTGGCGCGTTCCCTCTCCGGCCTGGTACCGCTACAGCTCCTACGCGGCGGCGAACGAGCCGGCCGCGGACAGCCCGTACATGATCGGCTCGCCGCTGAATCCGTACCGGCAGAACGTGCGCAAGGGCGACTACACGGTGCTCGGGCAGAACACGTTCTTTCAGTTCCAGCTGTTGAGCGACACGCTGCTCGAGTACCGCGACCTGCCCACGCCCTCGGCCATCTCCACGGCGCGTCCCGGCACGCAGGACTTCTTCGGCTCCGGCAAGCAGTACTTCTTCCAGCAGAACATCGCGCTGACCTTCGAGCTGTTTCACGGCAACACGGCCTTCAAGCCGCCGGACTACCTGATCCGCGTCACGCCGGTCTTCAACGTGACCTACCTGGACCTGCAGGAGAACAACGCGGTCAACATCGACGTGCGCGAGGGGACCACGCGCTCGGACGGCCACGTCGCGCTGCAGGAGGCGTTCATCGAGAAGCATCTGGTCGACCTGAGCCCGAACTACGACTTCCTGTCGGTGATCGTCGGCATTCAGCCGTTCGTGACCGACTTCCGCGGCTTCGTCTTCATCGACAACAACATGGGCGCGCGCCTGGTCGCGAACTGGGACAACAACCGCTCGCAGGCCAATCTGGCGCTGTTCACGCTGCTGGAGAAGAACACGAACAGCGAGCTGAACAGCTTCGAGTGGCGCGACCAGTACGTGTTCGTGGCCAACTACTTCCGCCAGGACTTCATCTGGTTCGGCTACACGGCGCAGCTCTCGTTCCACTGGAACCACGACGAGGGCGACCCGCAGGTGGACGAGAACGGGTTCCCGGTGCGCCCTGCGGTGATCGGCACCGCGTCCCAGCACACCATCGACGCCGTCTATCTGGGCTGGGCCGGAGACGGCCACATCGGCCGCCTCAACATCACCCACGAGTACTTCTTCGTGTTCGGCGAGGACGACGACAACCCGATCGCGGGACGACCCGTGGACATCATGGCGCAGATGTTCTTCGTCGAGCTGAGCGTGGACTTCGACTGGTACCGTTTGCGCGGCTCGTTCTTCTGGGCGTCGGGCGACGACGATCCCGGCGACGGCGACGGGACCGGCTTCGACGGCATCCTGGACAACCCGAACTTCGCCGGCGGCGCCGCCTCCTATTGGATCCGCCAGAGCTTGCGCCTGTTCGGCGTCGGGTTGAACCAGCGTCTGAGCGTCTATCCCAACCTGCGCTCGAACAAGATCCAGGGCGAGGCCAACTTCGTGAACCCCGGCCTGTTCTTCCTGACCGCCGGCGTGGATGCGGAGCTGATGCAGGAGCTGCGCACGAGCCTGAACTTCTCCTATCTGGCCTTCGACACGACGGCCACGCTGGAGCCGTTCGCCAACCAGAACGACATCTCGAGCGACATCGGCTTCGAGATCACGCTGCTGGCGCAGTACCGGCCCTTGCTCACGCAGAACGTGCAGTTCTTCCTCGGGCTTAGCGCGCTCTTCCCGGGCGAGGGCTTCGAAGACATCTACGAGACCGACTCGGTACAGTTCTCCCTCTTCTTGCAGATGGTGCTGATCTACTGATGCGAACCCTCGCACTCGCGTTCCTCGGCGTCCTGCTGCTGGCGGTGATGCAGGGCTGCCCTGCGCGCAAGACCCGTCGGCCCCCGCTGCAGCGCCCGGGCATGCAAGAGGAGACCTCCAAGAGCTGCGTGGAATGTCACGGGCTGCTCGACGCCCCCACGATGCACGAGTCGCCCGCGGTGGAGATCGGCTGCACCGACTGCCACGGCGGCAACGCGCTGGCCCCAGAGAAGGAGCGCGCGCACGTGCAACCGCGCCACCCGGAGTGGTGGCCGTCGGCGGGCAACCCACAGCATTCGGGCGCCCGCTATAACCAGGAGTCGCCGGAGTTCATCCGCTTCGTCAACCCCGGCGACCTGCGCGTCTGTGGCCTCACGTGCGGCGGCTGCCACCCGTCGGAGGTGCGGCGCGTGCGCAAGAGCATGATGGCCACGGGCTCCATGCTGTGGGGCGCGGCGCTCTACAACAACGGCGTCGTCCCCTACAAGAACCCGCGCCACGGCGAGGCGTATGCGCCGGACGGGACGCCGCTGCGCCTGTTGGACGACGTGACCGTGCAGGAGACCCAGACCAAGGGCCGTCTGGGCTACCTGGACCCGCTGCCGCGCTTCGAGGTCGGCCAGCCGAGCAACATCCTGCGCATCTTCGAGCGCGGCGGCCGCTTCATCGCGCCGCTCCCGGGCACGCCCAACCCATTGCAGGAGCCGGGCAAGCCGGACAAAGGCCTGAGCCCGCGCGGGCTCGGCACGCTGAACCGCACGGACCCGGTCTGGCTCACGCTGCAGAAGACGCGGCTGCTGGATCCGATGCTCTACTTCGCGGGCACGAACCACGTGGGCGGCGAGTATCGCGCGTCGGGCTGCACCGCCTGCCACGTGATCTACGCGAACGACCGCAGCCCCGTGCACTCAGGGAGCTACGCGAAGTACGGCCACGAGGGGCTGTCGTTCAGTACCGACCCGACGATTCCGAAGGACGAGCGCGGCCACCCGATCGCGCATCGCATGACGCGCGCCATCCCGACCAGCCAGTGCATCGTCTGCCACGTGCACCCCGGCACGACGGTCACGAACTCCTACCTGGGCACGCTGTGGTGGAACAACGAGACCGAGGGGCACCGCTTCTACCCGAAGGAGCAACGCTACCCCACAGAGGAGGAACGGCTGCAAGGGATGCGGCTCAATCCCGAGGAGGCCGCCGTGCGCGGCTTGTGGTCGGACTACGAGTTCCTCAAGAACTCGGCCGACATGAACCCCACGCTGGAGAAGGTGCAGCTGGCGGACTTCCACGGCCACGGCTGGCTGTTCCGCAACGTGTACAAGCGCGACCGGGACGGCAACCTGCTGGACGAGCACGGCGAGATCGTGTCGCCCGAGGATCCGGAGAAGTTCAAGAAGGCCGTGCACCTGAAGGACATCCACCTGCAGAAGGGGATGCACTGCATCGACTGCCACTTCGAGCAGGACGTGCACGGCGACGGCCACCTCTACGGCAGCGTGCGCGACGCGGTGGAGATCACGTGCAGCGACTGCCACGGGACGATCGAGCGCTACAGCGACTTGAAGACGGCGGGGCCGGCCGCGCCGCCCGGCGGCCACGACCTCATGCGCAAGCGCACGCCGTGGGGTAAGCGCCGCTTCGCGCGCGTGGGGAACCGCATCGTGCAGAGCTCGATGGTCGATCCGGACCTCGAGTGGAACGTCCCACAGATCGCGGACGGCGAAACGCGCAACCCGAAGTCCTGGCTGGCGAAGACGATCCAGCGCGACAACGCGACCTGGGGCGACGCGGCGGGGCCGATCGCGCACCCGAACGAGCGCGTGACGTGCTTCAGCTGCCACACGTCGTGGGTCACGTCCTGCTTCGGCTGCCACCTGCCGATGCGCGCCAACCAGAAGATGCCCTCGCTGCACAACGAAGGTGACGTGACGCGCAACTTCACGCCGTACAACTTCCAGACGTTGCGCACGGACACGTTCATGCTCGGGGTGGACGGCGACGTGACCGGCAACCGCGTCGCGCCCGTGCGCTCGAGCTGCGCCGTCCTCGTCGGCTCCCAGAACAGCAACCGCGAGTGGGTCTATTCCCAGCAGCAGACCGTGTCCGCAGAGGGGTATTCCGGGATCTCCTTCAGCACGCACGTCCCGCACACCGTGCGCAAGGACGAGACCAAGACCTGCACCGACTGCCACCTGAGCCGCGCCGGCGACAACAACGCCTGGATGGCACAGCTACTCACGCAGGGCACCGGCTTCATGAACTTCATGTTCCGCTGGGTCTACGTGGGCACGGACAAGGGCCTCGAGGCGATCGTAGTCACCGAGCGCGAGGAGCCGCAGGCGGTGATCGGCTCGACTTTGCACCGGGACGCGTTCCCCGACTTCTACGAGCAGCACCGGGAGCGCGGCCGGCAGCTGCCCGGCGGCTACCTGTTCAACGTGCGCCACGCGTCGGAGCGCGCCAACGTGGTGCAGCTTCGCGGCGAGTACGTTTACATTGCGGACGGCCCCGGCGGGCTGCGCATCTTCGACGTGGCCCAGATCGACGAGAAGGGGTTTTCGGAGCGCATCGTGACCGCGCCCGTCTCGCCACTCGATCAGCGCTTCCGGGTCAAGACGAGGAACGCGACGTGCGTCGCCTCGCCCGCGACGATCGCGGTGGACCCCATGCGCACGCAGTACCCCCAAAACCGCGAGCAGAAGATCCACATGCTGTACGGCTACCTGTACGTGACCGACAGCGAGGAGGGGCTGGTGACGGTGCTGGCGGCGACGCTGCTGGACGGCAACCCACGCAACAACACGCTGGAGCGCGCGCTGACCTTCAACCCCGACGGCATCCTAGACGGCGCCTCGCACATCACCATGGCGGGACGCTTCGGGTACGTCTGCTGCGATCGCGGCGTGGTCGTGCTCGACTTCGCCGAGCCGCTGAAGCCGAAGGTGGCCGCGGTGCTGGATGGGATCCGCGGCCCGCGCGCCGTCGCGGTGCAGTTCCGCTATGCGTTCGTGGCGGCGGACGAAGGGCTGGTGGCGGTGGACATCACGCCGGAGCCGGACGGCACGTTCCCGGCGCAGCCGAAGATCGTCTCGCGCGTCCGGGTCGAGGGCGGCCTGCACAACGTCTACCTCGCCCGCACCTACGCATACGGCGCGGCGGGCTCGAAGGGACTCGCGATCTTCGACATCAAGCGCCCCGAAGAGATCACGCTCGACCGGGTCTTCGACGCGGGAGGCAAGATCGACGACTGCCTGGACGTAAAGCTCGGCATCACGAATGCCTCGCTCTTCGCCTACCTGGCCGACGGCAAGAACGGTCTGCGCGTGCTGCAGCTGACGAGCCCCGAGAGGGTCGCCGGGACCGAGGGCTTCAGCCCCCGCCCGGATCCCGTCCTGATCGCCACGTTCAAGACGAAGGGGCGGGCGCTATCCGTGTCGCGCGGCCTCGACCGGGATCGCGCAGTCGACGAGGCGGGCAACCAGATGGCCGTGTTCAACCGGGTCGGTGCGCGGCCGTTCACCTTCGAGGAGATGAAACGCTTCTACCGGCTGCCGGACGGAAAGCTGTTCACGGTGCCTGCGATCAAGACCGACGCGGACGTCGCTCGCGAGTACCCAAACGCAAAGACGCAAAGACGCAAAGGGGCGCAAAGAAGGGATTAGGGGATCCGCGCCCGCTGCCCGCTCTTCTTTGCGCCTTTGCGCCTTTGCGTTTACCGGCCGGCGGCGATGGCGGCGCGGGCCTTCTTGGCGAAGACCCCAGGGTCGTAGTCGCCGTCCGCGCTCAAGCTGTCGGCCAGCTCGTCGTACGCCGCTCTGAACCCCTGCGCCTGCCGGTTGGGCACGAGCGCGTGGATGGCCCACGCGATCTGCAACGCCTCGTGGCGCGGGATGCGGTGGTCGAGACCCTCGGTGGCATCCAGGTGCTCGTCGAACCAAGCCAGGATCCGCGAGGCCGCGGCCTGATCGAGGCTCTCCACCGCCGTTGCGAACTGCCGCGCCTGCGAAGCGCCGCTTGCGGCGCTCTCGCGCACAGCGGCACGGTCCCGGTTCCTGTAGGCCGCCGACAGGGACTCGCCCAGCGTCTGCAGGCCTTGCGCGGCCGCGGGCTTCATCTCGGCCAGTGCACGGCCAAGCACCGAGGTGAAGGCCGCATCGAAGGGCGGACGGCCTATCGGCCCGACCGCCTCCGTCGTGGCGTAGTGCCCGTCCTTGTCGAGATCGTGATGGCAGCTGTAGCAGTCGAACACGGCGTAGTCCGGCCAGCGCTTCTCGTCTTCCGCTGACCGCTCGATGCGTCCCAGGTAGGCGACCAGGTTGGCGACCTGCCCCAAGAACCACGTGCGCTGCGTCAGGTCCGTCTCGTCCGTCCAGTGCACCCACTGCGGTTCCTTGAGCGCCATGAACGCCGACGCGTCGAAGAACAGAGGAGGATGGCCGGCCGCAATCAGATCGTGGTCAACCGTGCGATTGCCCTGGCCGCCAACGTGGCACCCGGCGCACAGCGCCACGCGCTGCTCCGGCGTGCTCAGGTCGCGCATCCCCAGAGCCGTCTTGTGGCCCCAGGACTTCTCCTTCCAACCGGGCGCCGCGTGCGGTCCGAGCCACTGCGTGGAGCCGCCGTGACAGATCTCGCAGCTCACGCCCCAACGCATGTCGTAGCGGTCGCCGTGGTCGTAGAGTTGCGGCGCGGCCGCGTGGCAGCTCAGGCACTCCGGCGCCTCGCGCGCCGGCTGCGACAGGCCCAGGCGCTTCGCGATCTTCGGACCGTCGCCGCGGGTCAGGTGCAGGTACGCCTCGGAATGCTCGTCGTGCTGGATCCAGGTCGTGTACTCATTGGCTTTGGGCTTCGTGTCGCCGTGGCAGGCGCTGGCGGCGCAGGAGCCCGCGCCGAGGTGTGTTTCACGCCGCGGGGCGGCTTCCCCCTGGGCGAACGCCGGGGGAGCACCCGGCGCCACGATCCCCCCCACCACGAGGAGGGCGCCCAGAACCAGGAACGGCCACGCCCGCATCCCTCCCATTGTGACCTTCCGGACGCTTTCAAAAAAGGGCCAACCCCCGAGTGCACCCTGTCCCGCCCCCACCGCGTCTTCGTACAATTCGCCGAGCGGATGGCGGAGGCAGGGCGAACGGACGCCGACACGGCAACCGAAGCGGCCGAGGAGCCGGCCGGGCGCCTCAGCGGCGACGTCCTGAGCCTCGAGGACATGCAGGCGCTGCCCGTCTTCGAGGGCTGTAGCGCGGCGCTGCTCAAGAAGAACGTAGGCGCCGTCGTGCGCCGCACCTGCGAGCCGGGCGAGATCATCTGCCGCGAAGGCGAATACGGCTCGACCGCGTTCTACGTGCTCGAGGGGGAGGCGGAGGTTTTCATCGCCTCGCCGCTGGCCCACGCTCAGGGATCGCCGCGCTCGGGCGGTCTCTTCGGACGGGCGCTGACCTTCCTGACCTCCTTCGTGCGCCGCTCGCCGGAGGAAGCGGACGAGGAGACGAGCGGCTTCATCCCGATCGACGCCTCCATAGACTTGAGCATGGACGACCCGGTAGGCGCGCTGGGAGAGAGCGACCTGTTCGGCGAGATGACCTGCATGTCGTTCTACCCGCGCAGCGCCACGGTGCGCGCGAAGACGCGCGTGGTCGTGCTGGAGATGTTGCGCAACATCCTCGACATCCTCAAGCGCGGCTCGAAGCCGTTCAAAGAGCAGCTGGAGCGCAACTACCGCGAACGCGCGCTCGAGAACCACCTGCGCAGCGTAGGCCTGCTCAAGGACCTGCCTGCGGACTTCGTCGACCACCTGCGCGAAAGAGTGGAGCTGGTCAGCTTCAAGCCGGGCGATGTGATCTGCAAGCAGGGCGACGAGGCGGACAAGTTCTGGATCATCCGGCTCGGCTTCGTGAAGGTGTCGCAGGAGGGCCCAGGCGGAGAAGTGGTGCTGAAGTATCTGCACCGCAGCAAGTACTTCGGCGAGATGGGGCTGCTCGGCGCCGGAAAACGGCAGGCGACCTGCACTGCGCTCGACCACGTAGAGCTCGTGCAACTCGGCAAGGAGGACTTCACGCTCATGATGGAGCGCTTCCCCGAGGTCCGTGCCGCCATGCAGGGGAAGGCGCTGCGGCACGAGGGGGAGAACCGGCGGAGGCTCGAGATGATGGCTCAGGCGCCGGTCGACGAGTTCCTGGAGCAGGGACTCATGCAGGCGCGCAACCTGCTCCTGATCGACCTGGAGAAATGCACGCGCTGCGACGACTGCGTACGCGCCTGCGCCAACAGCCACGATGGCATCACGCGCCTGATCCGCGACGGGCTGCGCTTCGACAAGTACCTCGTGCCCACCTCCTGCCGCTCGTGCCACGACCCGCTATGCATGATCGGCTGCCCGGTCGGTTCGATCCGCCGGCGCGAGACGCTGGAGATCGTGATCGAGGACTGGTGCATCGGTTGCAGCCTGTGCGCCAAGAACTGCCCCTACGGCAACATCAACATGCACACGATCGAGGACCCCGTCACGGGCGAAAAGGCGGCGCGTGCCAAGCCGAAGATGAAGGCCGTCACGTGCGACCTGTGCGCCAGCCTGGGCGAGCCCGCGTGCGTGTACGCCTGCCCCCACGAAGCCGCCATGCGCGTGGACCCGAGCGAGTTCTTCCTGGGCATGGGGGAGCAGGACCGGTGATCCTGGATCGCGGGCACCGCAAGTGGCTCTGGTTCACGGTGGTCACGCTGCTGGGGTCGACGGTCTTGTACGTGCTCTATGTGACGAACACGCCGGGCGGACCGCGCGGAGGCTCCGGCCCCGGACTGGCCTTCGGCATTGCGGGCACCGCGTTCATCTACTTCGCGGCGCTGCTCGGCCTCAGGAAGAAGATCCCGCACGTGCGCATCGGCCGCAGCGCAACCTGGATGAAGGGGCACCTGTGGCTGGGCGCGCTCTCCTTCCCGCTGATCCTGTTCCACGGCGGGTTCGCTTGGGGCGGGCCGCTCACGTCGGTGCTCATGACGCTCTTCGTGATCGTGTTCGTGACCGGCATCTACGGGCTCGCCCTGCAGCACATCCTGCCGCGCATGATGATGCGCAGTCTCAAGTCGGAGACCGTCTACGAGCAGATCGACCACGTGTGCGAGCAGCTGCTGAACGAGGCTACGCAACTGATCGAAGGCAGCACCGGCTCGCAAAAGGCGGCCGTGCCCAAGACCAAGCGCGAGGGGCGCATCCAGGGACGCGTCGTGGAGAGCCGGGCGGCTGTCGACGTCAAAGAAGACGAAGGGCCGGACCGCGCTCCGCTCAAGCGCCTGCTCGAGGAGCATCTACAGGACTACTTCAGGCCCAAGCCGGACCGCCGCGCCGCGCTGGTCGAGCCGCAGACACGCGCCACCCTGTTCGAGGGCCTGCGCACCGCGCTGGCGCCCGAGCTGCACGGAGTCACCCGCGACCTCCAGGCTCTTTGCGAGCAGCGCGCGGAGCTCGAGGTGCAACGGCGCATGCACCACTGGCTGCACGGCTGGCTCTTCGTTCACGTTCCCCTGTCCTACGCGATGGTGTTCCTGACCGCCGTCCACGCCGTGGCTGCGCTCTACTACTGATGCCCAAGAACCTCAAGACCAAGGAGTTGGCCCAGCGCATCGATCCGGGCTACTTCGCGCGCTCGCACCCGATGCGGCGCTGGCGCCGCATCGCCAACCTGGTCGCGTTGGGAGCCGCGCTGGTCTGGGTCTTGGGACTGACGGCCGCGGGGGAGGAGCGCATGTTCGCGGCCGGTCCCGTCTCGGTCCGGCATCTTCAATGGGAGAACGACTGCACCGCCTGCCACACCGCCGAGTTCGGCTCCGTGCAGGACGGTACCTGCCTCGTATGCCACGAGGTCCCCGCGCACACGGGCGCGGGCCGGGAGGAAGACCCGGGCTGCACGAGCTGCCACCGCGAGCACCGCGGCCGTCTGACGCTGGCGATCGTCGCGGACAGCCAGTGCAACGCGTGCCACGAAGAGCACGACGACATCACTTTGTTCTCAAACCACCCGGACGTCGAAGCGGATCAGGGCGACCAGCAGCTGCTGTTTAGCCACGCCGCCCACTTGAACCCGGAGCTGAAGGAGGGACCGCTCGATTGCGCCGCCTGCCACGTGCCCGACCGGTCCGGCCGCAGCTTCGCGCCGATCGAGCACGAGGCGCACTGCGCACGCTGCCATGCGCTGGGCTACGACGTCGACCTCCGGCAGCTGCGGGCGCCGCACGGCCTGCAACCTCGGGATCTTCAAAAGCACCTCGCGGCGGCCTACGTAGAGGCCCTGCGCGCGGACGCGACACTGCGGGAGCGCTCAGGCAAACGCAGTCCGGTGCCGCGCGGACCGTTCGAGCCGCCCGAGTGGACCGAAGCGCTCAACACGCGCACGGCCGCAGCGCTGCGTGTGCTGCTGCCGCCTGCAGGCGCCGGCGGCTGCCTGCTGTGCCACGTGGTCGCGGACGACGAGGCGGCGGCACGCGGCATCGCACAGCCCGCCATCCCGACCGACCTGCAACCGGAGTCGTGGTTCGACCACGCGGCGCACCGCTTCCAGAAGTGCTCGAGCTGCCACGACATGGCCTCGAATCGCGATGCCGCGGAGGTCGTGCTACCTTCGCTCGCAAGTTGCAAGAACTGCCACAAGCCCGGCGGCGCCCGCGACTCCTGCTCCACCTGCCACCACTTCCATCGCTAGATCCGTGAGCACACCGAACGAAACGAACCGTGTCCTTGCGCTGGAGCGCGAGCTGGAGCTCCAGCGCCGGCTGGCGAAGGCGAGCATCGCGCTGCACTCCACGCTCGACCTGGACGAGCTGCTGGGGCTGATCCTGGACACCGCCGCCGGCGGCGTGCAGGCGGACCGCGGCACGGTCTTCCTGCTCAGCGACGATCGCAAAGAGCTGTGGTCGCGCGTGCTGCAGGGCGAGCAGACGCTCGAGATCCGTCTGCCCGTCGGGCAGGGCATCGCGGGCTCCGTGGCAGGGAGCGGCGAGACGATCCGCATCGAGGACGCCTACGCGGACGCGCGCTTCGACCGCACCTGGGACCTCAAGTCGGGCTACAGGACGCGCCAGGTGCTGTGCGCGCCGATCCGCAACCGCGACGGGGAGACCGTCGGCGTGTTCCAGCTGCTCAACAAGCGGTCGGGGGACTTCGAGGACGAGGACGAGCACTTCCTCGACGCGCTCAGCGTGCACGCCGCCCTGGCGGTGGAGAACGCGCGGCTGCACCGGGCGGCGCTCGAACAGGAACGCCAGGAGCGCGAGATCCTTCTGGCCCAGGGAGTTCAGCGCGGCCTGCAACCCGAGCGCTTCGACACCCGCCGGGGGACGCTGGCCGTGGCAGGCATCAACGAGCTATGCGAGGACGCCAGCGGCGACTACTACGACCTGCTGCCCGGGCTCGGTGACGGGCGTCTGGGGCTCGTGCTCGGCGACGTGTCGGGGCACGGTCTGCAGGCGGCGCTGCTGATGGCCGCGGCGCGCGCCTACCTGCGTGCGTTCACGAGCACGATCACCGATCCGACCGAGGCGCTCTCGCGGCTCAACGACGCGCTGGTGCCGGACATGGGCGCCGGCCGCTTCATGACGCTGTTTCTCGCTCTGGCGGACACGGAGACCGGGGACGTGCAGTGGTGTAACGCAGGGCACAACCCGGCGCTGCACTACCGCGCCTCGGACGGCTCGATCGCCGAGCTGGGCAAGGGCGGCTTTCCGGCGGGCATCATGGAGGGAGCGGCCTACGAGCCCGGCGCGCCCTTCACGCTGGAGCCGGGGGACATCCTGCTGCTCTACACGGACGGCGTGACGGAATCTCGCAGCCCGGACGGCGAGCTGTTCGAGCTGGAGCCCCTCAAGCAAGTGCTCGCGGCCTCGGCGGGCGAAGACCCCGCGGCGCTGCTGGGCAACGTCCATGCGGCCGTTACAAAGTGGACCCAGGGCGCGCGCCTCGAGGACGACCTGACGCTCATGGCCGTCCGCCGGGCTTGAACGATCCGGCCTGGCGGCGCGTCTTAAGCAACGGAGTCCCAAAGGTCACGACCATCGGACCCGGTTCCTGCGTACTAGATGTGGGCCGACGCGACCCAGGAGGTGGTGCCATGACACGCTGGACAGTTCTTGCTCTGGTTGGACTCGGGCTCTTGGCTGCGTGCGGCAGCAAGCGCGCGGGAGATACGCAAACAGGCGACGCGCTTTCCGTCGCCCGGCTGAGCGACACCCACTACCTGGGCGCGCCGGTTGCGGTTCAGAACCTGACCGTCTGGCCGGTGTTTGCCGACACGCCGCTCGAGATCGGGAACTTCCTGACTCTGCAAGAAGCGCAAAGGCAGAAGCTGGCCGTGGTGCGGGAGGCCGGCGGCGGCGCCCAGCAGACCGCGGTGGTCAACGACGACGGCGCCGGGCAGCAAGAGCGCGTGCAGGTTCAGAACCGCGAGCGTCTCCGAAGGCTCGTGCAAGAGCTGGCGGAAGAAAGCGGGGCGAATGACGAGACCGTACGCGAGATCGTGCAAGAGCTCGAGGTAGCGGGCGTGGCCACGGTCGGACAGCTCGTGATCGAGAACAAAGGGGATCTCCCGATCCTGGTGTGCGCGGGGACCGTCGTGACCGGTGGAAACCAGGACCGCCAGATCGGCCAGGACTTCGTGATCCAGGCCAAGACCACCGTGCCGGTGGACGCCTTCTGCGTCGAGCACGGCCGCTGGAGCGGGACGCGCAACGGCGTGGCCACCGATGGCCTCTTCGTGGCCGCAGAGTACGTGGCGACCAAGGGCGTGCGCCTCAAGGGTCAGCACGAGAAGGACCAGAGCGGCGTCTGGCAAGCGGTCGCCACGGTCAACGCTTCCCGCGCGCTGGCGAGTCGCGCTTCCGACGTACCTGTGGAGGCCTATGAGGCAACCGTCGCGTTCGGCGTCGCGAGCTCGGGCAGCTTGGCCGCATCGCAGGAGCTGGCTTCGGATGAGGCCAAGCGGCAGGACGCCGCATTGGGCAAGTCGGTGCGCGAGCATTTCACCGCGGCCGGCAAGGACGACATGCGGCTGGTCGGCTTCGCCTACGCCATCGACGGCAAGCCCGTCAGCGTGCGCACCTTCGCCCACAAGCGCATCTTCGAAGGTCAGTTCGGTGCCTTCGTGCGCACGATGTGCATGGAGGCCGACGTCGCCCGCCAGGAGGCGAAGAAGAAGGGCGCCGAGCCGGTCACCAAGATCGCCAGCGCGGATGACCTGATCGCCATGGTGCGCAGCATCGACGAGGCAGAGGAAACGATCGACAAGACCACGGCCGGCAACGACAACGGTTACAAGAAGGCTGTGCTTGGCTACAACTCCAACTGCTACTTCAAGCTCGACGTGAACGGCGACGGCAAGCTCGTACGGGTCGCGCTGACACGGGACTGGTCCGTCAAGTAGCCAGCACCAGTCTCACGCAATCCGGCGCGGCGTTCGAAATAGCACGCCGCGCCGGTTTCATTTCGCACGTCTTCGAACACACACCGCGTGTGTAGCGGACTGTTGACACGGCACGCGCATTGCACGCCTACGGGCGTAGGGCAGGGTGCATAGCGAGACCGCTGATCCGGTGCGCTCGCGCAGAGCCGCCGGAGAAGGAGGGAGCCATGCCCCGGATCCCGCAGGTCCTTTATTGCCTGGTCGCAGCGTGCGCTTTGTTCGCCTGCGGCTGCGGCTCGGACGGCGAGAAGCAGCGCACCGTCGTGCGTCTGGATGAGAACCACTTTCTGGGCGAACCCGTCGCTGTTTCGAATCTCACCGTCTGGCCGGTGTTCGCGGACAGCGTGCAAGAGATCGGGCCGTTCCTGACGCTCAAGGAAGCGGAAGAGAAACAGCTGGCCGCAGTGCGCGAGAATCCCGCCGGCGGTGATGTCGGCACGCTCGTGATCGAGAACACGGGCGACGTACCGGTGCTTGTGCTCGCCGGCACTGTGGTCACGGGCGGCAAGCAGGACCGCCAGATCGGCCAGGACTTCGTCGTGCAGGCCGGAAGCACGGTCCCGGTGGACGCGTTCTGCGTGGAGCGCGGACGGTGGAGCGCGCAACGCAAGGGCGAAGCGACCAACGGCAAGTTCAAGGTCGCGGGTGTTGTCGCTACCGCGCCGGTGCGAGGCGCCGGGCAGCACGAAAA
>JAPUHK010000097.1 GCA_027297745.1 Planctomycetota bacterium
GCCGTCACCTTGCAGATCCGGCAGGCGGGCATGGCGCGTGGCGTGCTGATAGAGGAGGAGGAGGACCAGGTGCGCGTGGTGGCGGAGCAAATCGTGAAGATCTGCGTAAAGCTCGCGCTGCCGGAGCAGAAGAACCTCGACGCCTTGATCCGTATGGGACGCGACGCGGCCGATTTCCTGCAAGGCCTCGACGGTTTGACCCGCGACGATCCCCGCCTCCAGGCGCTCGACGACCAGCGCGGCCGGTTGCTGTTGGTGCGGTCGATCGCCCGCCGTGCGCAGCAGCCCGCACGGGTCCGCAAGGACTTCGAGCGGATCCTGGAGTATTGGGACACGCGCGGCGACGCGTTCCTGCGGGGGCAGTGCTGGCTCTACCTTTCGATTCTGAAAGACCGGGAGCCCGACCGGGCCGGCCTCGAGCGCGCCTACGCCCTGTTCCTGCAGGCATGGAGGGAGAGCGGGGAGCGGGAACCGCGCTTGCTCTTCTTCGCCGCCCGGGCGCAGTGCGTGATCGCCAAGCTGTTCAAGGACCCGGAGGCGGAGAAGCGTGGCAAGCAGCTCTTGAAAGAGGTCGAGAAGCGCGGCGAGAAGATTCGCATTCCCAAACGCTTGCGGAGTGAGATCCTGGGAGAGCGGCAGACATGCAGTTCGGGAGCTTGAGGAGGCTCTGGGCGCTCGGAGGCGCCCTGCGCCGGGGCCGTAGCCCCGATGGGCTGCCGTATAAACTCACCCTGATCCTGAACGGAAGCTGCCCCACGCGCTGCGTCTACTGCTCGATCTGGAAGACCCCGTCCCCCGACGAGCTCACGGCGCAGGAATGGGAGCGGGTGTTCGCGTCCGCGCCGCGCTCGACGTGGGTCAACCTGTCGGGCGGCGAGATCTTCATGCGCAAGGATCTCCCCGACATCCTCGGCGCCCTCACGGCGCGCATGCGCGACCTCTACCTGGTCGACTTCCCGACGACGGGCTACTACCCGGAGCGCACGCTGGCCGCCTGCGAGCAGCTTGTGCGCGGCGGCGTGGGGCGGGTGCTGGTGACGGTGAGCCTCGACGGGCCGCCGGAGCTGCATGACCGGTTACGCGGACGGGACGGCGCTTTCGAGCGGGCCTGCGAGGGCATGCGGGCGCTCAAGCAGGCAGCGTTACCGCGTGTGCAGGCGTTTTTCGGGATGACGCTGTTTCCGAGCAACGCGGACCACGTGGAGCAAGCGGTTGCGGCGGCCTGCGAGCGCGTGGAGGGGCTCCAGCGCAGCGACTTCCACTTCAACCTCGGTATGGAAAGCGGGCACTACTACCGGAACGCCGGGGTGGACGCGAAGCCGCCCGCGCGCGTGATCGAGATCCTGCACAAGCAACGCCGGCGCGGTGCCGGCCCCGTCGCCGTCCTGGAGCGCGCCTATCAGCGGCGCATTGGACGCTACCTGAAGACCGGCCGCTCGCCGGTGCCCTGCGCCGCCCTGCGCAGCTCCGTGTTCGTCGACCCGCAGGGCGTGGTCTATCCGTGCTCGATCTACAGCCGGCCCCTGGGCTCCCTGCGCGCGTACGCGTACGACCTCGGGGCCATCCTGCGCGCGGAAGAGGCGCGCCGCGCCCGCCGCAGCGTGATCGCGGACACGTGCCCCGGCTGCTGGACTCCCTGTGAGGCCTACCAGAGCCTGTTTGTGCGCTGGTTCGGTTGGACGCAGGGGAAAGAAAACGGGCAGGAGCAGCGTGGCCGTCACCCACAGCAGCAGTTGCAGGGGCAGCCCGACGCGGACGAAGTCCCTGAAGCGATAGCCCCCGGGACCGAAGATGAAAGCGTTGGTCTGGTAGCCGATCGGCGTGCTGAAGGACGCTGAGGCGCCGAAAGCGACCGCGAACAAGAACGGTTTCGGCTCGACCTCGAGCGTGCGGGCGGTGGCGATCGCTATGGGCACCATGATCGCCGCCGCTCCGCTGTTGGAGACGAACTCCGTCGTGACCATGGTGAGCAGGTAGATCCCGCTCAGGACGGCAACCGGGCCTATGTCGCGCGTCAGGCCCAAGACGAGGTCGGCTGCCTCTTGGCTCAGGCCGCTCTCGTGCATGCCCATGCCGAGCGCGATGGACCCCGCCAACAGCCCCAGGATGTTCCAGTCGATGGCCTGGCTGGCCGGTTGCGTCGCCAGGCAACCGGTGACGAGGCTGGCGGCCGCCGCGGCCAACGCGAGCAACGGAAGGCTGATGTCGGTCACCGCGGCCAGCACCAGAAAGCCCGCGAGGATGGCCACCGCGACCGGCGCGCGCCCGCGCAAATGGATGCGCTCCTGCACGCCGGTCAAGAGCAGGCATCCCTGCTCGTCGCGCAAGGTCTCCACGTTCTCGGGCGTGCCTTGCACGAGGATCACGTCACCCACTTTCAAGGGGATCTCGGTGATGTTCGATCGCAAGTGTGCCCGCAGGCGCTGCAGCGCCACCGCGATTACGCCGTGGCTGCGTCGCAGGCCCACCTCGCTGAGCGTCCGCCCGAGCATGGGGGAGGCGGGTGTGACGACGATCTCCGCGAAGGTGGCGGCGCGGCGTCCCACCTCCGGCTCCGCGCCGACTCCGGGCAGCGCCTCCAGCTTCAGGTCGCGCCTGAGGCCGACCAACTCCTCCGCGGGCCCGCGCATGACTAGCAGGTCACCAGGCCGCAGCCCCGCGTCCGGCGTGAAATGAACGATCTCCTCCCCGCGCACCCACTGCAAGAGGCGCGTATGGGTAGCGCGCTGCAGCAGGCGCTCGATGGACATCGTCGTAGCCGGCCCTTCCGCGGGCACGCGCAGCTCCGTGACGTATTCGAACGTGCGCCCGCCCGTGATCGAGGAGACCGTCGGCCGCGACGGCAGCAACCGCCTGCCGACCGTCCACAGGTAGGTCAGGCCGATGGCGGCGTAGCACAGCCCGAGCGGCGCGAACTCGAACAGCCCCAGCTCCAGGCCCACTTCGTTCTTGGCCAGGTCGGCCACGAGGATGTTGGTGGAGGTGCCGACCAGCGTGAGCGTACCGCCCAGGATGGCGGCGAAGCTGAGGGGCATCAGCAGGCGGCTCGGCGCCACTTTCAACTGATGCGCGGCGGCCAGCATGATGGGCAGGAACAGCACCACGACGGAGGTGTTGTTGAGCACCGCGGAGAAGGCGGCGGCGGCGACCATCGCTACGAGCAGCAGCCGTCCCTCCGAGCCGCGTCCCGCGGCCACGATGCGCTGGCCGAGCGCCGCGGCGACGCCGGTGCGAATCAGGGCCGCCGTCACCACATAGAGCGCGCCGACCGTGACCACGGCCGGGCTGCTCAGCGCGCTCAGCGCCTGCTGCGGGGTCAACACGCCGCTCAACGCCGTGACCACCAGGATGCACAGACCCGAAACCCCGAGCGGCAGGACCTCCGTAATGAACAGGACCAGCGCCCCCGCGAGGATCAAAAGGACCTTGAGGTGATCGGGCTCCATCGGGGTGGCGGGAGAATACCAAGTTGTAGGGGCGGCCCTATGTGGCCGCCCTCCCGTGCGATCACCGGTGGCGTGCGACGGGGAGTGCACGCTAGCGGCATTCGAGCGGGAGGGCGCACACGTAGGTGCGCCCCTACGGCTCGTCGAGCGACTACTTGGTGATCACGCGGTCCTCGAGCACGAGGACATCCAGGCCGCTCTTGTCGAAGAGCGCCAGCGCCTGTTCGGGTGTGCGTACGATGGGTTCCCCGCGCACGTTGAGCGAAGTGTTGAGCAGCACCGGCACGCCCGTGCTGCGCGCGAACGCCTCCAGCAACCGGCGGAAGGCCGGGTTGCCGTCTCCGGGACCGACCGTCTGCACGCGCGCGCTGCCGTCCACATGCACCACGCCGGGGATCAAGTCCCTGGAACGCGGCCGCGCCTGGAACGTGAACATCATGTGCGGCGAGGGTCGCGCGTTCACGAACCAGTCTCCGGCGGCTTCGAGCAAGACCGCCGGTGCAAACGGCCGAAACTGCTCGCGGAATTTCACGTCACGGTTGAGCCGGTCGCGTACCTCTGGGCTGCGCGGATCGGCCAGGATGGAGCGCGCGCCCAGCGCTCTCGGCCCGAACTCCATGCGCCCCTGGAACCAGCCCACGAAACGGCCCCGCGCGAGCGCCTCGGCGGCGTAGCCGGCGGGTGAGGAGACCAGCCGCCGCGGACGGTCCCCGAGCGCCCGGTCGATCTCGGCCTGCCCGAAGGCGTCACCCAGGAACACATGCTGCAGCGGCGTGCGCGGCATGCCGGCCACCTGCGCGGCCGCGCCGACCGCCGCGCCACCGTCGCCGGCCGCCGGAAAGGCCCAAATGGAGTCGAACCCCGACTCCCTGAGCAGCCGTCCGTTCAAGGCGCAGTTGAGGAAGATCCCGCCTGCGAGCCCGAGATGCTTGAGCCCTGTGGACGCGCGCAGGTCGCTGCAGATGCTCAGCACGACCTCCTCGAGCACCGCCTGCGCCGCGAACGCAAGGTCCTCGTGTGCGGGCGCGATGGCGCTCTCCGGCTCGCGCGCCGCCCCGAACAGGCGCGCGAAGCGCGCACCGCCCAGCGCCGTGTGGCCGAGCGGGTAGTCGAACGCCGCAGTGCGCACGCGGAACAGGCGCCGGCGATTCGGTGCCAGCACGCTTCGGAAGCGTTCCAGAAGCGCTTCGCGCCCGTACGCAGCCAGGCCCATGGTCTTGCCCTCGTCGGCCTCCGGCAAGAAACCGAGGTGCTGCGTAACGGCCGCATACACCTTTCCCAGCGAGTGCGGGTAGTTGCGCCGCGCGAGCGGCGTGAGGCGCTCGCCGCCGCCGCGCCAGGTGGAAGCCGAGGCCCACTCGCCCATGCCGTCCGCCGTGAGCACGGCGGCGCCATCGCTCGGGCCGAAGGCATAGGCCTGCTGCGCGTGAGCGCGGTGGTGGTCCACATACGTGACGGGAGCCGTGATGCCGCACCGCTCGAGCTCGTGCTGTAGCCCCGCCACCTGCCGCAAGTGGCTCAGCCGCGCCGGCAGGCCGTCGGGCCGCTGCAGCAGGAACGGCAGCGAGCGCGGGAAGCGCAGCAGGAAGTACAGCGCCCGGCGCAACCGCGCCATGTCGCGTAGCCATGGGAACGCGACGGCGTCCAGCTCCCCGGGGGACAAGCCGGCGTGCTGGAGAGCGGCCCTCACCGCGCCGCGCGGGAAGGCGCGACTGTGGCGGACGCGGTCGTAGCGTTCTTCCGACGCCGCGAAGACCAGACGGCCGTCCACGATCAGGGCGGCCGCCGCGTCGTGGCTGAAGGCGTTGACACCGAGGACGGCACGGTTCTTGGGTGTGCTCACGGGCGAGGGTATCTTAATCGCTCGAGAACCCGCCGCGCCGGTCCCGGCCCGGCGCACCAGCATGCCGGAAGGCCGTGCGCTTCCGGACCCAACATGGACCCCGACCACGAATCCGGAACGTCTCCCGACGATCATGGGCGCGGCGCGCTTCGCGCCGGGTCGTTGCTGCTCAACCGCTACCGTGTGGACGGCGTAATCGAGGGCGGCATGGGCGTGCTGTGCCTCGTCACCTGCCAGGACACCGGCGAGCGGTACGCGGTCAAGACGCTTCCTGCGGCACGGCGGGCGGACGCGAAGTACGCACGGCGCTTTCTGCGTGAGGCCCGCACGTGGATCGACCTCGGGCGGCACCCCGGGTTGGTGGAGGCGCTCTGGTTCACGGAGTCGGACCACGGCCCGCTTCTGTTTCTGGAATACGTCGACGGGCAGACGCTGACGCGCGCGCTCGAGGGGGGGCCGCTCTCCGTGGAACAGAGCGTCGATCTCGCCCTGCAAGCGGCGGCGGCCATGGCCCACGCCCATGAAAAAGCCGTGCGCGACGGCGTGGGCGTGCTGCACCGCGATCTCAAGCCGGACAACCTCCTGGTCACGCCCGACGGGCGCCTCAAGGTGACGGACTTCGGCCTGGCTCGCGTGCACCGCTCGCGGGACGAGACGGAGATCTCCTCGGAGTCGACCCCGCTCGGGACGCTCGAGTACATGGCGCCGGAGCAGGTGCGCGGGGAGACCGTGGACCGGCGTGGGGATCTCTACTCCTTCGGCCTTGTGCTGCACGAGATGCTCAGCGGGGCCAATCCACTGCGCGGGAGCAACGTATCCGAGCAACTGCACAAGATCCTGGAGGTCGAGCCGCCCGCGCTCGAGTCCGTCCCGGACGCGTTGCGCACGCTGGTGGCCCGGCTGGTGTCCAAGGCGCCCGCCGAGCGGCCCGAGGATTTCCGCGAGGTCTTGTCCGCGCTGGCCTTCGTGGCGCGCGGTCTCGAACACGACTGGCATGTCGATCCCGCCTCGATCGCGACTTCGGCGGCGCCTTCCGTCCTGTCCGCCTCCGTACCTTTCTTCCGACCCCGCCGCCCGCGCGCGGGCGAGCCGTTCTCGGTCGGCATCGAGCTGACCGGCGACCTGGGCGCGGGTCCCGTGGAAGTGACGTGGGCGCCTCGCCCCGGCGCGGGGGTCGAAGTGCTCACGCCGGGCGGTAGGGCACGCGTGCGCAGCGAGGTCGGAGGACGCACTCCCGTCGTGCTGCGCGTTCAGCTCGTGGCGGAGCAGGACGGTGTGGTGCGCATGCCCGCCGGCCGCGTCGAGGTGCGCGGGGCAGGCGGGCGCGCCGGCTGCGCGGTGGCGCCATTCGAGCTGGAGGTCACCTTCGCGTTCCACCCGCCGCTCTGCGGACGGGACCGGGAGTGCGCGCAGCTGCGCGCGCCCTTGGAGGCCGTACAGCGCGGCGACCCCGGGTTGTTGGTGTGGACGGGCGACCTCGGCGCGGGCAAGTCGCGCCTGCTGCTCGAAGCCGCGCGCCTGGCTGCGGGCGTCGGGGCGCGCACCGGCGCCGGCCGCGGCGAGGCGGGGGGCCACCGCCCGATGCGCGTGCTCAACGACGCGGCCCGGTCGCTTTTGGGTGTGCCGACGGGCCGCACCTCGCGCGGAACCGTGCCGCAGCGCATCGCGGAGGCGCTGGACGACGTACTCGGCGAGGATCCGGCCACGGCCCGCTACTTCCGTGAGCTCTTGCGAGGCGGCCACGTGGACGAGGAGGTCCCCGCGCTGCGTTGGTTCCGTTTCCTGTCGGCGCTGGCGCGCGAGGGGCCCGTGTGCCTGTTGCTCGACGACTTGCAGTGGTCGGGCAAGGCCGCGCGCGCCATCGTGATCGAGACGTCGCGGCTGCTGCGTGAGGCCCGGGCGCCGGTGCTGATCGTCGCCAGTGTGCGCACGGGCGCGGGCGTGGGGGGGCGGCGCGCACGAAAGCAGGTGGAGGTCTTTCTCGACGCGTTGCGGCGCCACGCGGGCCAGGACCCGCGCGTCACCGTGCACGCCCTGGCGCCGCTGACGCCGGCGGAGCTCGGCGCGCTGCTCGAGGCCCGCTTCCCGGGAAACGCGTTCAGCGAAGAGGCACCGTGGTTCCTGCAGGCCGTCGCGGAGCAGACGCAAGGCAACCCCTACCACGTGACCGAGATCCTGCGCGTCCTGCTGACGGGGGATCCGCCCGGCATCCTGCGCGCGGAGGGCCACTGGCAGCTGGCCCGGCACATCACGCCGCAGAGCTTGCGGCGTTGGGTTCCCGCGGCGCTGGACGGAGTCTTGCGGCGGCGTTTCGAGGCGTTGGGTCCGCAGGCGCAGGAGGTCGTCGGCGTGGCCGCCCTGATCGGGGACGAATTCGACGTGGAGCTGTTGCGGCAAGTCGTGCAGGAGGCGCGCACCGTAGAGCAGGGTCTGGCGGAGCTCGAGGCAGCCGATCTGATCCGGCCGGCCGGCGTCGGGCTGGACCGCTACCGCTTCAGCGGGGCGACCTTCCCCGCTGCGGTGCAGCGCGTCGTGGCGAAGCGCTCCCCGGAGCGGACGCGGCACGTGCACCAATTGCTG
Organism: Planctomycetota bacterium; assembly: GCA_027297745.1. Classification (GTDB taxonomy): domain Bacteria; phylum Planctomycetota; class PLA2; order PLA2; family PLA2; genus JAPUHK01. Next base: position 7,870 of record JAPUHK010000097.1, read on the forward strand.
GCGGAGGGCATGCTGCGCCTCTATCACGGCGAGGCCATGAGCCGGCAGGCGCTGGCCGTGGCCGAGCACCTGCGCAAGTCCGGCGCGGATGACCGTTCGCTCGAGTTCACCCTGCTCGGCTGCGCACGGCTCCTGAGCCTGCGCTCCTTCGAGCGGGCGCGCCGTCTGCTGCAGGGCGCGCAGGGGTTGGCGGAGCGGGCGGACGTGCCGGCGGACACCCGCGCGCGCTTTCACTATCTGTACGGACGCGCTTGCGAGGCGAGCGGCGACTACGAGACCGGGCTACGCGCACTCCGCGTATATGCCGAGGCCGCCGCCGGTGGAGAGACGGTGGGCGGCAAGCGTTCCCTGGCGCGCGCCTACATGGCCATGGGGCGCATCCACCAGGCGCGCGGCGAGCACGACAGCGCGCGGAGCGCCTACGGTTTCGTGAGGGAAGCGCTCGAGGAGGTCGGCGACAAGGACACGCTTGCGTTCGCGTACAACGCGCTCGCGGGCCTGGCGCTCGAGCGGGGTGAGCTCGAGCGTGCCAGCGACTGCCTCGTGCGGGCGCGCCTGCTGGCGGAGCAGACGCGCAACCGGGCGGCCGCCGCACAGGCGGTGACCTTGCACGGAGCCTTGTCGCTGGCGCGCGGAGACCTGGCCGCCGCCGCCCGCGCCTTCGCGTTGGCGGAACGCAGCGCGCTGGAGCTAGGCGACCGGCGCCGCAGGGGACCCGCGCTCGAGGGCCTGGCGGAGGTGGACCTGGACGGCGGGTACCTGGAGCGCGCCGAGCGGCGGGCGCGGGAAGCGGTCGAGCTCTATGGCGTCATGGGGGACCGGCGCGGCATGGCGCGCTCGCGTTTGCTGCGGGGGCGCGTGCAGCAGGCGCGTGGCCGGCCGCATCGCGCGCTAAGGGACTTTCGCCGTGCGCAGCGCCTGTCCGAGGAGATCGGGAATCCGGAAGGCGTGGCGCATGCGCGCCACTACGCGGGCCGGGTGTTGCGCGCGCGTTGCAAGACCGACCTGGCCGTCGCGGACCTGGCGGCCGCCTTCGAGGGCCTCAACCGCCTGCACGCGCCTGAGCGCTTCGCGGCGTTGCGCGACCTCGCGCAGGCACTGGTCGACTCGGGCAATCCGGCGGTGGCACGCACGGCGCTGGCGCGCGCCGACCGCGGCGAGCCCCCCGGCGCGCAAAGAAAAATCCATCGCACGCATAGCCGTGCCCAGCGCGCGCACCTGCACCTGCGCTGCGGCAACCTGCGCTGTGCGGCGGTGTGGGCCCGGCGGGCGGTGTCGCACGCCGCGCGGCTGTCCGGGCATGGCCCGCGTGTGGCCGCGCACCTCGCGCTGGCCGAGGTCGCTCTGCGCCAAGGGGCAGTGGACACGGCACGCCGAGCCGCGGAGACCGTGCTGGCCTTCGCGCCCGAACAGCGGGACCCGCTCGACCGTGCGGCGGCCGAGCGCATTCTGGCCGAGATCGCCGCCCTAGAGGGCCGGCGGGAGGAGGCGCGGCGGCGCTCCCACCGGGCCGCACGCGCATACACGGGCCGTCCCGACGCGGGCGAGGGCCCCGCACAGCTTCTGTGGGCGTTGGGAAGCGGCTTGCGGCACGCCGACCCGGCCGCCTCAAGGCGCTATCTGAGGGCTGCGGGGGGCTGCTACGCACGTCTGGAGGCCCAAGGTCTCCGCCGTCCGCGTGTGTCGAGCTGGAGCGCGGCGGCCGCGCCGCGAGGGACATGATCCCGGGCCCCGTGCCGGACTGAGACCGTTGAAGCCGGCTCGCGTGGGGGATACCATCCCCGGGCTCGTTATGACCAAGAAGGCCAGCACCGAGAGCGAGGCGGTCACGATCACCTTGGCGGCAAACTCCCTGTTCGTGAGACCCATTCGCAACTTCCTGCGGGCCCTTACCGACTACGCGGAGTACGACGAGCAGGAAGCCGATTCGCTGGCCCTGGTGGTCACCGAGCTGGTCAACAACTCGATCGAGCACGGCTCGCACTCCTCCCGGGACCGCGTCGAGATGACCGTCCTGGTGACGGGCGACGGCTACCGGCTGGAGGTCGTCGACGTCGGCAGCGGGGGGCAGCAGTTCGCGGACCGCGCCGAGGAGCTGGCCAAGAAGAAGCCGAGCCTCGAGTCCCCGCGCGGTCGCGGCCTGTTCCTGGTGCGCAGCATCGTCGACGAGCTCGTGGTCCAGTTCGATCCCGACCAGGGCACGCGCGTCACCGTCTCGAAGATCAGGAAACCGTGACGGAGAGCTGGAGCAGCGTTCAGACCGGTTTCTTGACCGGTGACAAAGCCAAGGACACGCGCAACGTGGCGATCCTGCTGGACACGATCGCCGAGGTGTCGCGCAACCACGACCTGCAGCAGGTGATGCGCTCGATCGTGGACAAGGCCATCGCCGTCATGAGCGCCGAACGCGGCCTGCTGCTGCTGCGCAACGACGCCGGCGAGCTGGAGTTGGAGGTGGCCCGCGACAAGCAAGGCAACCCTCTCCCGCCGAACGTCCAGCACAGCAAGTCCGTGCCCAAGAGGGTGTTCGAGACGGGCGAGGCCGTGACGCTCATGGACGCCGCGGGCGGAGACGCCATCTCGCTGGGGCAGTCCATCCTCGACCTGCGCCTGTTGAGCGTGATGTGCACGCCGCTCAACACGATCGAGGAGACGATCGGCGTGCTCTACGTCGACAGCAAGGCGACCAACAAGGGGTTCACCCAGTCGGACCTGGAGCTGTTCAAGACGCTGGGCGCGCAGTGCGCGATGGCGCTGCAGAACGCCCGGCTGCTACAGGCCTTCCTGGACAAGCAGAAGATGCAGCAGAGCCTCTACATCGCGCGGGACATCCAGACCGGGATGCTGCCCAAGGAAGGGCTGCAACAGGGCAACTTCGAGATGGCGGGCTTCAACCGCGCCTGCGAGGAGACGGGCGGCGACTACTTCGACTACATAGCCCTGCCCGGGAGCCGCGTCGGTCTGGTCATCGGGGACGTTTCCGGCCACGGCATCGGTGCCGCCCTGTTCATGACCACCGCCCGTGCGCTGTTGCGCGCCTTCGCCTACAAGCAGAGCGACCCTGCGCTCGTCGTGGGATCGGTCAACGACTTCCTTGAGCGTGACATGCCGCCGGGGTCGTTCATGTCGCTGTTCTTCGGCGAGCTGGACACGAACACGGGGATGTTCCGCTACGCGTCGGCCGGCCACAACCCGGTGCTCCTGCACCGCAAGAGCGCAGGCGCCTTCGAGGAGTTCGGCAAGACGGGACCGGCGCTCGGGGTCGTGCCGGGCGTCGAGTACGGCACGGGCGGAACCGCGCCGCTGCAGTCGGGGGACATGCTGCTCCTGTACACGGACGGGCTGCCGGAGGCCATGAACCCCGACCGCGAGTTGTTCGGCCTGGAGCGCGCCAAGAACCTGATCGTCGGCCTGCAGGAGCGGCCTGCGGCCGAGATCGTGAATCAGCTCGTGCGCGCCGTGGTGGAGTACGCCAAGCGTGAGGTGCTCGAGGACGACCTGACGCTGATGGTCGTCAAGGCGAAGTAGCCAGGAAAGCCAGGAAAGCCAAGAGGGAACGACGCACCGCGCGCCTCGATCCCTCTTGGCTTGCTTGGCTATTACCATAGTCGCATGAGGCTGCTCACCGTCGTTCTTGGCTATCTTGGCTTCCCTGGCTCTCTTGGCGACTCATGAGGGTGCTCATCGTCGTGCTGCTCGTGGCGCTCGGGCTGCTGCTCGGGCTGCGCGGTTGCTCGAACAGCGGCCCGCTCGAGATCTCCTTCCCGACGCTCAGCGGGTACCCCGCTTTCCTGAACATGGGGCAGATGGCCATGGGCTCCAAGGAAGAGGGTACGGAGTTCGTGAAGACGAGCCGCACCTGGAAGATCAAGGTCAAGTCGCGCGCGTCCGAGGCCGTGCTGCTGCGCGCGCGCCTCGAGGAAGGCGCGCCCGAAGGCATGGAAGTTCGGCTCGACGGCGAGATCGACCTGCCGCCCGCGGGCTCGGGTTTCGTCTTCCTCATTCTGAGCCCGCCGCCGCCGGTCGGGCCTTTCGAGGGCAGCGTCACGCTCTACGCCGAGAACAACGCCGACATCCGGGTGACCTTTCCCTTCAAGGGGGAGACCGTGCGCCCGCAGCTCGAAGGCGCCTACGCAATCGTGCGCAAGGCGCAGGGGCAGCCGAGCACGAACGTGGGCCAGAGCGCGCCGGGCAAGGTGCACGAGTTCGCCTTCGAGGTGTTCAGCTACGGCACCGAGCCGCTGGTCGTCGAGGAGTGGGAGATCGACCACCCCGCCGCCGTTCACCTCGAGGCGGTCCAGGGCGGCGAGACCGTCGCGCCGGGCGAGGCTCTGTTGGTCCGGGGCCGCGTGCGCGCGCCTAGCACCGCGGGCACGTTTCGCTACGTCGTGAGCGTGCGCAGCAACGCGGTAAACGCGCCGCTGCTCCAGACGACGGTCCACGGGCGCGTCGAGGCCCCGTACTACCTCACCAAGGACCTGGAGCGGGACCGGCGCGCCGTGCGCAAGCTGCGACCGGAGTACACGACCGTCGTCGTGGCGCGCCCGGGCTCGAAGCCCTTCACGGTCGGGCGCATCACGGGCCACGAGGGCATTTTCGAGATCGTGTCCCGCGGCAGCGAGGAGCCTGCCCTGCGCCAGGAGTTGCGGGTGCGCTTGCTGCCTGGCGCGCGGCTGGGCCCGCACAAGGTGCGGGTGCGCATTCAGCTGCAGCCAAGCGGCCATGAGCTTGTGTGGACCTTTTATCCCTTCGTCATCGTGGGGACCATCGTGAGCGACCCGCCGCGCGTCGAGTTCGGCCGGTTGGGCCCGGGCGCACGCGTCGAGCACACGGTGCGCCTGGTCAGCACGACCTCCAGTGAGTTCAGCGTGATTAGTGCCGTAGCCAAGGGGGACCACGTGGAGGTCGAGGTGTTGAAGCGCTCCGGCCTGGCGCCGAAGCTCAGACTCCGGCTGCGCGTGGGCCTGCCCTCCGGCCGCTTCGCCGACATGATCGTGGTGGAGACGGACGACCCGGACACGCCCCGCCTCCAGATTCCCGTGTCCGGCACCCTGCCCTAGTGGGCCGGCCGCTGTGCGTCTTGCGTGCAAAACTCGCTGTTTTGCGCCTGCCAGGGCTCCAAATCCCCGGAAAATCGGGCTTTTCAAGCCCTCAACCGCCTGCCGCGCCACGCCGATAAGACGGTGTGACACTGTCGCGAGCGCTCCCGCTGATCCTGGTGCTGGCCGTCGGAGCGGCCGCGGGTCCCGACGCCGAGCCGGAGCCCAAGCTCCTGCGCATACGCCTCAAGGCCGGCGACCGCTACACACGCGCCAACACCATCTCGTACCGGCTCACGGTTACCGAGACCAGCGGCAGGCGCGAGAAGACGACCACGGAGTCGGTTCAGCGCACCGAGCGCTTCGTCGACAGCGTGCGCAGCGCGGGTGAGCGCAGCGGGTTCGTCCTCGAGCGCACCTACCTCAAGCTGTACACCAAGGTCCGCGCGGCCGGGGAGGAGAAGGCGCGCGTCGTGCGCAGCCCCTTGAGCGGCCGCACCCTCGTGCTACGGGAACGCCGCCGCCGCATCGAGCTGAAGTTCAAGGAGGGGGAGGGCACGATCGAGGGCATCGTGCGGCGCACGATCGCCATGGAGCTCGCGTGGCGCGACGCCATGCCCGACTACGCCGTCAAGCCGGGCGACTCGTGGAAGGCGGAAGCCGGCGACCTGAGCACGAAGATGGCCGCCTACCTCGAAACCGGCCACCGCTACACGATGCGCATACGCTACGAGGAGGACGTCGAGTTCGAGGGCGTCGAGTGCGCGCGTCTCTACGTGGACTGGAACATCGAGGGCATGCGCGACCGCCACCTGTACGCCAAAGTGAGCCTCGCCGGCGATATCCACCTGGACATCAAGAACCAGCGCCTGCTTTCGGTGGACCTGGCCGGAAGCCTCAGCGTGCGCGGCGCGATCCTCGGCAACGAGAGGGACCGTTTCATCAACGGGCAGGGACCGGTGCAGCTGAAGATGACCTGCACTCCGGCCCCCCTGCAGCCGGCCGCCGGCGCCAAGGAAGCCAAAGAAGCCAAGTAAGCCAAGAAGGCTCCGGCCGTCTTGGCTTCGGGGCCCGCCTCGGGCTTGGCTACCTCGGCTCTACTTGGCTTCTCGGCGATTCGGCGTGACCGTCAGCTCGATGCGCTTGCCCTTACGCAGCACGCCCAGTTTGGCGGGTGTGTCCGGCTTGCAGTCGGACAGCGCTTCCGCCAGCTGATAGAAGCCCTTGTGGGTCTCCCCGTTGACGGAGAACAGCACGTCGTGTAGCTGCACGCCGCCGCGGCCCGCCGGCCCGCCCCGTAGGATGCCAATCACCGAAGCCGCCGAGGTCGGCAACTCGAAGTGCGCGCGCAGCGATGCGGGCACCCGCGTGAGCTGCACGCCCCAGTGGGAGCGCACGACGCGCTTGTGGGGGCCGCGCAGGTCCCGCAAGATCCGTTGCACGCGCGCCGCCGGAAGCGCGAAGCAGTATTCGTACTCGAGCGGCCGCTGCCGCCCCTGCGCATCCGGCCAGACGCGCCGGAAGGGCGCCGAGCGGCCGATCAGCAAGCCGAGCATGCGGCCGTTGCTATCGACGCACGGCGATCCGGGGCGCGCGTCGCCGACGCGCACGGGCACCGCGAAGACCGATGCCAGCGGCAGCATGGGCTGCGCGTCGACGCCGTAGAGGTCCGGAATGAACACGGTGACGTGCCGCGCCGCGACGGCCCCCATCTGCGTGGTGCCCTCGAGCGCATCGCCGTCGCCGACGATCAGCACGTTGGTGCCCTCGCTGGGCTCCCCGGTGGCCAGGTCGAGATGATGGGCCACCGGAGTCGCGACGCGGATCAGAGCGAGGTTGCTGCGCGGGTCCGTGCCGACCAGGCGCGCCCACTTGTGCGAGCCGTCGAAGAAGGTGACCTCGATGCGCAGCTGAGCGCGCGGGTGCAGCGCCGTGGTCAGGATCTCGCCCTTCGACGAGATGACGACGCCCGAGGTCACCAGCCTGTAAGGCTGCTGCAGCTTGACGCGGCGCAGTTCTGCCGCGGGCGCGCGCTGACGGATGAGCGTCGCGACGCGCTCGAAGGCCGGCTCCACCGCTTCGACGCGCACTACCGCCCGCTGCGCTCTCTCCTGGGCGCTCAACTCCTGGCCGTAGGCCACGGAGACGGCGAGCGCGAAGACGGCGAAGATCCGCATCAGCGGCTCTCGATCATCCTGATTGAGCGGGCCCGCTTGTGGGATACGGGCAGCACGCCTCCCGCCGCCTCAGGGCCGATCACGGCCTCGTCCGGGGAGACCCCGAGCGAGCGCAACAACTGCACGAACTCGACGCCGTTCATCGGCTGGCGTCCGGCCTGGACCAGCCGGTCCATAGGCATCTTCTCCGGAGCAGGGTCCGGCACGTGGATCACTGTGCTGCTCTCAGGGGCCTCGAAGTTCAACCGGTTCCACGTGAGCAGCCCCACGGAGAAGGCCAGCAGGATGCCGGCCGCAGCCGCGAGGCGGCGGTAGAACTTCGTGCCCTCGCCCTCGAGGTACAGCCGCGGCCGGTAGACCGGCGCGTTCGTGGCCGCGGCGATCGCCCGGCGAATGCGGGGCAGCACCTGCTCCACGGGTACCGGCGGCTCGGGGCGATCCCTCAGGGGCTCGAGCGCGTCCCGGGCCGCGCGGATCTCCCCGCACAGCGCACGCGCCTTGGCGTCGCGCTGCAAGAGCGCCTCGACCTCCGCGATCCGGGGGGCTTCGAGATCCCCGGCGACGTAGTCCTCCAGCAGTCGTTCGAGCTTGTTCCGTCCAAGTTGCATCAGCGAAGTTCTCGTTCCTCTTTGCGCAGCAGCCGCGTCCAGCGCTCGCGGAACACTTTGCGGGCCTTGTGCAGGCGCCAGCGCACCGTCGAGTAGGACACGTCCAGAATGCGGGCGATCTCGTCCACCGAGAGCCCGTCGATGTCTTTCATGACCAGCGGAGTGCGGTACTTGTCGGATAGCGTCTGGAGCACCGTTTCGACCCGCTCGATGGTGGCCGCCTGCTCCTCGTTTTCGACGTACGCCTTGCGGGCGTCCACCAACTCCGTGACCTTGTCGGTCACGATCGACCGGTCGCGCTGCTTGCGGCGACGGTGGTCGATGGCGAGGTTCAGCGTGATGCGGTGCATCCAGGATGCGAAGTCGCGGCCCAACTCGAACTTGTGGATCGCCCGGTGCACCTTGACGAAGGCCTCCTGAGCTACGTCTTCGGCTCGATCGTGGTCGTACAGCACGTCATAGGCGATCCAGAAGGCGCGCTTCCAGTAACGCTGGACGAGCTCGTCGAAGGCCTGTTCGTCCCGGTTCTGGACCCTGCGCAATAGCGCGGTCTCCTCCGTGCGCAGCTCGGGATCGCGCCGCGAGCGCGCCATACCGAACAAGCGCCGCAGGGGCAGGGACGAGGCGTTTGCCATGGTGATTTGGACCGGTCTAGCTGGTGCTATAGAAAGCGCGCGGATGCACGCCTCCCAGATCCAGATTACGCTCAGGGGGCTGAAAATGGCTGTTCGATTCCCTGCCCTCTGCCTGGTCCTGCTGGTGGCCGCCGGGCGGGCCGCCGGGGGCCCTCCCGAGGGCCTGCCGAAGGTCAAACCCGGGGTGGATCCCAAGCGGGATCCGGCCTGGCTGGAACGGGTGCACAAGGCCATCGACGATGGGGTCGCCTGGCTGCTGAAACAGCAGAAGGCCAGCGGCCGTTTCCCCGCCTTCGGGGACGCCCGTGGGGACATCTACCCCCTGGGCATGCACGCTCTCGCGCTCCTGGCGGTGGTCAAGGGGGGCCATCCCACGAATTCGCCCGAGGTGCAGCGGGCGTATGCCGTGCTGCACGCCACCTGGCGCACCCAGCGCAACGCGCTGAAGACCTACGAGGTAGGGCTCACTCTGATGGTTCTGGAGGCGCGCTACAGCGCTGTCCCTCCGCGCAAGCGCGCCGCCGCCGAGCGCAAGGGCCGCAAGCCCAAGAAGCAGAAGAAGCCCAAGATCGCGCCCTCAGACCTCGAGCTGGCCAAGAGCCTGCTCCTGTGGCTGGAGTCCAAGCAGCGGTCCGGTGGAATGTGGCGCTATCCCGAGGAGGGGATGGACCTCAGTAATACGCAATACGCGGTGCTGGGCCTGTGGGCCGCGAACGACCTCGGCCTGGAGCTGGACCGCGGGGTCCTGCGCCGAGTGGTGGAGATCACGCTGGCGCGCCAGCAGACCAGCGGGCCGGCCGTGCGGCGCGTGTTGCCCATGCCCGACAAGCGCTACGGCGAATGGGTCAAGACCGCGTCCAAGGACCGGGCGCGCGGCTGGCGCTACATGCCCGACCACGAACGCAAGGTCGCAGGCAAGGTCAAGCTGGTGGTCTATCCGCACTCCGGCTCGATGACCTCGGCCGGCATCGCGGTCGTCGCCGTCGGGCGCCACCTGTTGAAGGGGGACGTGTGGCTCAACGCGAGCCGCGACCGCAAGCTGCGCAAGTCCGTCTATGACGGCCTGGCCTGGCTGACTACCCACTGGGACGTAGACGACAACCCCGGACAACCGGGGAACTGGCCCTTTTACTGGCTCTACGGGCTGGAACGCTGTGCACGCCTGGCGGGCGTCGAGAACCTGGGAACGCACGACTGGTACGTGGAGGGCGCGCGGAGGCTGCTGGCTGATCAGCGTGCCAACGGCTCCTGGCCGCAGCACCAGCGCATGCGGCCGCCCGGCGGGCAGAACACGCAGTGGTGGTCGGACCAGGTGGATACGGCTTTCGCCGTGCTGTTCTTGGCCCGCGCCACGCCCGAGCTCGACATTCCTGCGCCCGCGATCACGGGAGGGGATTGAGAACACGGGAGCGGGAGTGGGAGCGGGAGAGGGAGCGATGCTTGAGGAACACGCCCTGCCCGAGGGGTGTCTAAACGCAGCTTCTGAACGATGGCTCATGGCTCCGGGGTAGAGACTGCGATCCCGCTCCCACTCCCCCTCCCGGCTGGGGAGTACGCGCCCGTTCCCGTTCACCTTCCCGTCCCGCGGCTTGCCGGGCGCTACAATTGCTCGGTGCCCCCGAAGCGCAGAGACTATGAGTTCGTCCAGCGCTGCATCCGCAGCGAGCCGGGCGCCTGGAAGGAGCTGATCGATCTATACGCTCCGGCGGTCCAGGCTGTCGCGCGGCGCTATCTGAGGCTGCTCGGGGCGGCCTCCGAATCCACCGATGTCGAGGACGTCGTGCAGGAGGTCTTCATGGCCCTGACGCGGCAGGACTACCGGCTGCTGCGCGAGTACGACCCGACCTATTCCTTCAAGACCTGGCTGGGGGTGCTGGCCCGCACCCACGCCCATCGCCTCATGCGGCGCCGCCGCCCGCAGACGGGGGCCGTCGAGGACTTCACCCGCTACCCGGACAGCGGGGGGAGCGCTCTGGCCGAGGCCGAGCGCGGGGAGGAGCAGGAGCTGGTGCAGAAGGCGCTCGACGAGCTGGACGCGCGCGACGCTCAGATCCTGCGCCTGCGGTTCCTGCGTGAGATGGACTACCGGGCCATCGCCGGGGCGCTCCGGATCCCCGAAAGCTCAGTCGGCCAGACCCTCTACAGGGCCAAGAAGAAGCTCCTGCAGCGGCTGCGGAAGCTGCTGGGCGCCGATGTCCTGATGTAGTTCGGGGCAGGCTAAACTCCTCGGAACTGCTCCGACCGGCGGAGCGTTTGCTGGGCCCTTGGATCTGCATGGACGTAACCCCCGAGACAATCTCCTCTTATGTCGACGGTGAGCTGTCGGCCGAAGAGGCGGCGGTAGTAGCAAAGGCGCTCGAGACCGACCCCGCGCTGCGGGAGACGCTCGATGAGATGCGCCTTGTCGCCGGTCTGACCGGCGTTTCCGTCTCAAAGCGAGACGGGGGCCTGCCGCTAGAGCCGCTCGAGCCCATCTCGACTGAGCTGCGCGAACGCCTCCACGCTTTGCGGCCGGTGCCCACTCTCTCCAGCTTCGAGCCCGTGCGTCTGAAGGTGCTGCCTAAGCGACGCGTCCTGCGCTTTGCGGCCATCGCCGCGACGCTGCTGGTGGCCTTCGGCGTGCTGCAGATGAGCACGGGGGCGGAAGTCGTGCTGGAGGACTTCCGGCGCCTGACCGCCGGCGCGGACGCCCTGCCGGTCATGTCGCGCGTGCGCATGCATGCCGGCGACACGATCCGTACCGGCGAGAACGAGCGCGTCCAGTTCCGCCTGCCCGACGGCTCCGAGGTCATCCTGCTGCCCGGCACGAGCGTGCAGCTCGGAGACCCCGCAGAGAGTGTGCTCGGAGACCTGGAGCGCGGTGCGCTGTTGGTGACGGCCTACCAGCGCGGCCATCAGCGCGCGCTGGGTGCGGGCGGCTACGCCGTGTACGCGCGCAGCGCCACGTTCGGCGTGCGCGTCGTGAACGGCGGCGCGAAGCTCGCCGGCTTCGGCGCGCTCGAGGGCGTGGCCAGCGAGGTCACCGTCACCGTGGGCCGGGGATCGCTGCAGATCGGCCACGGCGGACAGAAGCGCAATGTTGCAGCCGGCCAGCGGGTCGTGCTGCGCAGGGGCCGCGAGCCCGAGTGGTCCCGCGCGTGGCAGGACGAGCTGTTCGTCCCGCTGCTGCGCGCCTTTCGTTCCTACGGCACCGAGCTCATGCCCGGCTACTTCGACAGCCAGCCGGACGTCGTGAGCATCGGCTCGTCCCGCTGGCTCGGCGACGCGCGCGAGCGCGAGCTGACGCTGAGCGACGGCCCGGCGCGCTATCTGGCGCTCCGGGTGCGCATGCGGCCGGGACACGAGCCGTCCGCCCTGCGCCTGACGCTGGTCCGGCCCAGCGGACCCGGGAAGGCCGTGACGAGCACGATCCGAACGCGTCGCGTGGGCCCGGAGTGGACGGTGGTGGCTGTGCCGCTGGACGCTTTCGACGGCCCAGAGGCCGATAAAGACACTAGGGAGATTCCCCGCAGCCGGAGCCGGTTCGCCCGGATCGAGCTGGCGCCGGTGGCCGCGGGGGCGGAGTTTGAACTGAAGGCATCCTTGTGGGCGGCGCGGCCGCCGCTCACGGGAGGGCCGGAGGACGTACGGTGAGTACACACACGAACAAGATGCGAAGGACGGACGCACCCCGAAGCGAGCGGGGCGTCGCCATCCTCACCGTGATCACGGCGCTGGCTGCCTTGATCGTGATCGCGGTGCCGTTCCTGATCACGATGCGAGTCAGCTACGAGCGTAGCGAGCAGAACCGCGCGCGGCAGCAGGCGCAAAACGACGCCGACTCCCTCATGCGGTTCTTGGAGTCCTACCTGGTGCGCACCACGGACCGGGTGGAGATCGCCAATCGCGAAGCGCAGCGGACGGGGAACAACAGCGACCCCGAGCAGGACTCGCAGGCCGAGATCGAGCCGTCGCTCGCCGACGCGGCCCTGGCGCTAGGCGTGCGCGCCGAGGACATCCAGAACCCGTACGGGACGATCCTCGGCTGGGAAGTCGTGGACGAGAACGCCAAGTTCCACCTGAACGGCGTGTCGTTCTTCGCGCTCGGCAACCTGCTCGGCCTTTCGCGCGTCTCGCAGGAGATCGGCGAGTCGGACACGACGATCACGCTCGAGGACGCTAGGCAGTTCCCCAGCCGGGGCTATGTGCTCATCGACCGCGAGGTGATCTCCTACGACGCGCGCCAGGGCAACCGCCTCACCGGCTGCCGCCGCGGGCTCAACGCCGACATGCCGGAGCACTCCAAGGCGGACGTGCACACGAGCAAGGCCCTGGCGGTGAACTACGCCGCGTGGGCCATCACGTACCTGCCGCTGATGCCCCAGAAGGTCGGTGCGGAGGATTCGAACGAGGTGATGATCCTCTACTCCCCCTACCGCACCCTCGACGTCGCCGGCATCTCGAAGCTCACCCCGAAGGGCGTGGACATTCCCCTGCTGACGCAGGCGGAGTGGGAGCGCAAGCTCCAGCCGTACGTCACGATCTGGTCGAAGGGCCCCGTGGCCGAGGGCTGGTCGAACGCCCAGGCGCAAAACGGCAACACCGCCCTGCCGCGCAAGGCGGACACGCCCGACTGGGTCCCGATCCTCAACACGGCCTACTTCAACCGCGGCACCGTCGTGCGCTTCGAGGAGAAAGCCGAGAACAAGCTGCAGACCGAGCGCCGGCGCGAAGATGAGATGAAGGTTTTCCCGCGCCGCATCGACTTCGGCATGCTGCGCAAGGTGGACGTGAGCAACGTCCACATGTACGGCAAGGCGCACCGGAGCTTCAGCGGCATCGACTTCCGCATCTACTACCGGACGCCGATCCCCGTCAACATCAACACGGCCTCGCGCGAGGTGCTGGTGGCCATGTTCCAGAACCTGCGCCAGTTCAACACGCCGGACGACTGGGTGACGGCCCAGGAGGCGGGCGACATCGCCGACGAGATCATCAAGCGCGCCGGGGGCGCGACGCCCGTCCGCAGCCTGCAAGAGTTCGAGGCGATGCTGCGTACCCTGCGCACCGACGGCAAGATCAGCTCGAGCGACCGCTTCGCCATCTACCGCAACGCCCTGAACCCGAACGACCAGGGGCTCGTGTTCGGCACGGCGGCGATCACCTTCCGCACCTTCGACGTCTACGGCCTGACCGCCACCGCGCTGATCAACGACCGCGGCGGCAAGCTGATGGCCAAGCACAAGGAGCAGCGCGTCGTCGAGATCGGCGCGCAGCAGACGACCTCTGTGGTCTGGGACACGCAGCGCGACTTCGATACGCAGCTGCAGTTCACGAACGACCCCCGCTACTGGACTTCGTGGCCCTTCAACACCAGCCGCTTCACGGCGCCCAACGTACATCCGTACGCGCAGTGGCCCCAGCATCTGCTGAGGCGCAAGTTCCCCTGGGACCCGTATGAGCAGGGGTCGGCCAGTGCGCGCTCCGAGCGGCCCGGCGGAAGCAGGGCCAAGCGGTCGGGGCAGGCCGCGCAGGGCGGCCTCGAGAGCCAGGAGGACATCAACGGCGACGTGCGGCTGCGGCCGGCGCGGCTGACCTACGAGACCGCGCTCATAAACCCGCGTCCGACCGAGCACTTCGACTTCGACGAGTTCACCGAGGGCCGCTTCCTCGACGGGACCGGCTACACGGTTTCGCTCAGCGGCGACCTCGATGCCGTCCGGGGCGACCTGGTGCAGCCCTTCATGGTGAGCTTCTGGTGGCAGCCCCGCTCCACCAACGGCCAGATCCTGTTCGACGTGGCGGAGGACACCTTCCGCAACCGCGTCGTGTGCTTTGTCGACTCCAGCGCCCAGCAGCTCGTGTTCGGCATAGGCGATGACGCCTCCGTCGAGGAGCTGTGCGAGATCCGCGCGGACCTGACGGAGATCGGCGGCCTGGAGACGGACGTCTGGTACCACATCAAGCTCGTGGCCACGGGGTGCCACCCGTCCAAGATGGCCATGCTCGTGGACGGCCGCGCCATCGGCCGGGCCAGCCTGGCCAGCCCGCTGGTCGGCAGCCTCGGCGCCGACAGCGGCACGATCGAGGTGGAGGACGCCAGCGGCTTCCCGCCGCTCGGCGCGGTGGTCGTCGGCAATGAGGTCATCGAGTACGAGACCCGCTCCAACACCCAGCTCACGGTGCGCCAGCTCGACGACGGCACCGTGACCGGACGCGGCGCGCGCGGCACGTTCGCCGGTAGCCACACCGAGGGCGTCCCCGTGGTGGCCTTCGGCTACTCCCGCCCGCTGGTCGAACAGGTGCGCACCGGCGGCGCCACGGTCGCCGCCGCGGTGACGGGTTGGTCGCCCGTGTCGGTCGACACGACCACTGACTTCGTCGACCTGGCCAACACGCCCGGCCGCATCGT
>JAPUHK010000098.1 GCA_027297745.1 Planctomycetota bacterium
GGCTCTGGCATCGGCTCGAACTCAACGATGTACCCGAGTCGGTCCACGCCGGACATGGGCAGCAGGAAGTTGTCGTCCCATTGCCAGGTAGGGCCGCCCCCGACGCGGCCGTCCTCAAGTACGCGGATCAGCGCGTAGTCCTGGTTGCCAAGGTTGTTCGGCTCGAACGGCCCCCAGTCAGTGAACGTCACCGGCTCGCCGGTTATCCACACATAGACGCCCTCGACTGCGGCGTCGTTCATTCCGATCCAAACGAAGTCGCCGTCCTGGTCGTCGCCCGTAGCGAACTTCTGGACAGTAAGCAGGCTCTCGTAGTTCGTGCGCAGGAACTCGCTTTCGCCGAGGGAACTGATCGTGGCGAGGTGGCCGGCCAGTCCTAGGTGGCTCGAGGAGGCAGCAGCGTTCCGAGCGTCGGTCCAGCTCACAGGAGCGGTCGGGAACACGAGCTCGTAGAAGTGGTCGTTACCACCGCTGGCCGAGGTCCACTGGATCGGCGCGGCCTGGCTCGCGGTAGCTAGAAGCAGAAGGCTCGCAAGAGTCGCACGTCTGGGCATCCCTCACCCCCTGGCGAGATCATGCCGAATGGCTGCCAGTGCAGCAAGCCGGGACTAACATGCGCGCACGGCGCCCCTGTCCGGTGCGGCGCACGCGACCACGAGCGCCGATCACCCTAACTGCCACCTTATCGCGGTCCACAAGGTGACACCTCTGTCCCCTCATGTCCTCCATTGTCTCGACACGGGATGGTGCCGGGTGGGCCAACCCCGCTTGGCACCTCCACTTGCAGCATGGTGCGAGAGCCCGGATTCGAACCGGGACGGGTTGCCCCACAGGATCCTAAATCCTGCGCGTCTGCCAGTTCCGCCACTCTCGCGTCGTGGCCTGCCGCGCGATTCTAACGAAGAGGGCCGGGCAACGAACGGCAGCGCAGGGCGCCGGGGCACCGGGGGCTGCGAATCGCGCTGCAGGGTTCCTTTACACTGCCGTGCGTCCGAAGGGAGATCGCCGTGCACCGCAGCATCCTGCTCACGTTCCTCGTCCTGCTCTTTGTCACGGGAGCGGGGGCCAAGGGCAAGCGGAGGAAGGGCAAGCTCCCCGACGTGGTCGAGCGCGCCGACGGGGATCTCACGCACCTGCACCTGGCGGAGGATCCCAAGAAGCAGGGTTGGCTCTACAAGCCGCCCTCGCGCGAAGACGACGAGCAGGCGCAACCCGCCGCGGACCGCCGCTTCGACCTGATCGTGGCTCTGCACGGCGCCGGCGGCAACCCGAAGAACTACTTCCACCGGCGCATGATGGAGGAGCGGCAGGCCTGGTGCCTCACGGTAGCAGGGCGGCAGGCGGTCACGACGCAGCACGGGGAGGGCTTTCAATGGTCCGGGGCCGATCGGGCGTACATAGCCGACCTCGTGCGCTACCTCGTGGGCAAGTACCCGATCGATCCGGAGCGCGTGATCGTGTGGGGGCACTCCGCGGGCGGCACGATGACGCTCGAGACGCTGGCGCACGCGCCTGAGCTGTTCGCCGGCGGTCTGACCACCGCCTCACCGGGCACGCCGAGCAGCACGCACACAGAGAAGCGCGTGTGCGTCTTCCTGGGCACCGAGGACCGCAACTGGTCCGCGGCGCCGACGGTGCGCGCGCATCTCGAGCGTGTGCAGAAGAAGAGAGGCAAGGGCGGCGCCTGCGCGTTCTTCGCCGTCGACGGGCTCGGACACAACGTCCCCGAAGAGAACTACCTCGCGCTCGGCTTCGACTGGATTCTGCAGCCCAAGGCGCGCGGCGGCGAAGCCCGCGTTCCCCAAACGGCGAAGGGGCGCAGCGGCACGCTGCATCACATCCTCGTGCGCCACAAAGGCGCCGAAGGCGCGGACGGCATCAAGCGCAGCAAGAGCAAGGCGCAAAAGCTGCTGAAGAAGATCAGGAAAGAGGTCGCAAAGAGCCGCGCCTGGTTCCCCTTCGAGGCGGCGGCCCACTCCGAGGACGGCGCCTCGGGCTCGTGCGGCGGCGGGGTCGAGCCGGACACGCTGGAGCGGGCGGGCGTGCAGGTGCCGGAGCTCAAACCCGGCGAGGTGGCCGGGCCCCTGCCCGGAAAAGAGGGCTTCCACCTGGTGTACCGGCCCCCCGCCCCCACCGGCGCACAATAGCCGGCTGCGGTCCGCCTCAAGATCCCCGGGGGCCCGGTCGATGCAACCTAAACAGGGATGAGAAAGTTCCTAGCCGTCACGTTCGTGTTGGCCCTGCTCGCGGCCGTGGGCTACGGCGTGTACTCGGGCCTCCAGAGCCCGCCTCCCGACGCGGACGAGATCTACGCCGTCCTGGAGAACCGGCTCCCCCAGCCCGCCCGCATGGATGATCCCGAGCTCACCGACAAGCTCACGATCCGCGGGTGGAGGGTGTGGATCGGTAACTACCGGAAGTACGACAAGCGCACGGACTACGAGATAGACCGGATCGACGACGTAGGCGACAAGTGGCGCAATGTGCGCATCTTCCGGCGCACGTATTCGGCGGGCTCGCGCGTAGCGTGGCTCTGGCTGTTCCTGACCGGGAGCGGCTAGCAGACCGGCTGCCTACTTCGACGAGGCCTTGCTGGGCGGCGCAGACAGGCCCTTGCCCTTGCCGCTCTCTTTGCCCTTGTCGTCGCCGCCAGGCTCTTCGGCCGGCGCTGCATCCCCGCCCTGCTTGCCTGCGGCAGCCTTTGCGGCCGCGATGCGCTCGGCCTCTTGGGCACGCAGCGCGGGCATGTCGACATCGAAGCGCACCGGGTACACGCGCCAGGGATGGTTGCTGGCCACGAGCTCGTTGAGCATCACGCTCAGGCTGCGCTCGACCTTACCCTTGAAGAACTCGATCGGCTCCCCCCCGTCCTCGATCAGGATCGTGATCTCGTTGTTCAGGTCGACGAGCGCGTCGTTGAGGAAAATCTCGAAGCGCAGCAGCCCCTCGGACGTGATCGTCACCGTGTTCGTCTTGCGGTCCGCCACCGCCAGCACCATCGGGCGCGGCTTGTGCGACGGATCGTGTCCGAGGACCGTGATCCACCAGGCCCGCTGGAAGGAGCCGTCGTGCACGACGTAGTCGACTGTGGCCGGCTGGTCCACGTGCCCGTCCGCGCTGATGCCGGCCATCCAGGCGTCGATCTTGCCCACCGTGCCCAGCAGGCTCGGATCCTGGCCCTCGGGCGCCTGCTCGATCGCGCTCTTGCCGTTGCGTGCGAGGATCTTGTTCGCGAAGGCCAGCTCACTCGAGCGCTTCTTCGGCTTGCGGAACACGCAGTAGGCCGGCAACCCGGACACGCCGCCGATCATGCGCAGGTTGGGCGCCCCCGCAGCGCGGCCCTTGGCCCCGTGCAGCACGACGCCCAGGAACAACTCGGGGAAGCGCGCCGCTGCCAGCGCCGCCGCGTCGTTGCCGTCCGCGAAGATGCGCCGCAGATCGACGGCCGGCCCGCCCCCGCGCTTGACGGGCGTGTCGAAGGTGCCCGTCGCGTGGCGCAGCGAGATCATGGCGCGCGCCCAAGACTTCTCCTTGGTCCAGGCGTCGCCCTTGGACTGCGGCTCCGGCACGATGACGATCCAGTCCGCCGCGGTCGCGGGATTGCGCAGCCACATCTCCTTGATGTACTTGGTGCCGTCCGGCCAGGCCCGGTTGTCCGGCAGGCAGAAGATCAAGGGCCAGAGCGTGTTCGGCTTGTAGCTCTTGGGCAGGTAGAGGCGGTAGTAGACGGTGCCGAGCCCCGTCGGGAAACCGTGCACCTCCGGGGGAACCTTGACGCGCACGACCTGACCCTTCTTGCCCACCCTGCGCTCGAACAGCCGGCTCTCGTTAGCCAGCTTCGTCAGGGTGGCCACGTCCTCGAGCAGGCTGTTCCCTTGCGGCGACTTCTTCTCGATGAACGCCCGCAGCTTGTCGAGCATTTCGGCGCGCGTGCGTTTGCCCGGGCGGAAGTACTCGCCGAGGCGCTTGGCCAGATCCTTGTGGAGCTTGGGGTTCATCACGAAGACGGGCGGCTCCTTGTCGGCGGGCTTCGCCTCGGGCGCCGGGTCCGGTTTGCCTTCGGGCTTGCCCTCCGGCTTGCCTTCGGATTTGCCGCCTTCGGCAGGCTGTTGATTGCCCGCCTTCCCGCCGTCCTGCGCAAATGCACCGCCGCCCAGGCCGAGCACGAGGAGAAGGGTCCAAACCGCGCGCATGCTCCAGAAAGTCACGGCTTCATCTTAGCCCTTTTGTGCACTCCGGCGGGCACGGTCTCAAGGGCCCGAAACCGCTGATCGACGGCCTTGATGTAACCGCCGGGGCGTCCGTAAGTCAAGCCGTTTCAAGGGGCAGCGTCGATCCGCGCCGGGGTTGGAAGTCTCGCCGGGGGGAACCTCGACCACCCGTCGCACGTCCTCTCAAGCGGCTGCCATGGCTATACTCGAAGGCACGTTTGCGGCCGGAGGATCCTCACCATGTTGCATCGCCCCATCGCCCTCGCGCTTGCTCTGTTCAGCACGATCCTGTGGGTCTTGCCGCCCGAAGCCTACGCTGAACGGATCGGCGCTGCCTACCGGGGACCCAGGGAGTTCCTGACCGCCGCGGAGAAGGAAGAGGACAGTGAGACCGATGCTGTCGAGGAGAGGGTCACCGCCCCCGAGGAAGGGGACGGCGCTGAAGGCCCTAACGAGACGCCCGAGGGCGACGACCCCTTCAAAGACGCCGGGATCGACACCCGCACCTCGGGCAAGAAGGCCCTCCTCGTCGGAGCTCAGCTGTGGCAGTGGTGGTACGAGTACAACAAGGACCGACTCCTGGCGCGCACGAACGAGCGTGGCCGGGTCAACCTCGGCAGCGCCTACTACTGGTTCGGCGCGGGCGCCAAGTACCCGCCGCGCGACATCAACCGCGTCTCCCCGAGCCTGCGCAAGAAACAGATCTTCCCGATGCTCCGGAGCATCCTGCACGACGACAAGAACATCGCCGTGCGCACCGAGGCGGCGACGGCGCTCGGCCGCGTGGCCTACGTCCCCGCCGGTGAAAGCGAGAGGCAGGAAGGCGCTTCCAACAACCTGGTCGTGCGCGCGCTGGCCAAGGCGCTCGCGAAAGCGCCGCGCGACAAGCCCGCGCAGCGTGAGTTCATCTACAGCGCGATCCTCGCCCTGGGCATGACCGGGGACGATTATGCGGGGGCGCTTCTGCTGCGCCACTTCGAGAAGATCAGCGGCACCAACGCCGAGGAGGGCGGCTACACGGCGCTCGCGCTCGGCCTGGCCCGCCATGAGCCTGCGATCGAGGCGCTCACGGCAGCGCTGCCGCGCAACGCGAGCGCAAAGCCAGACGACACAGAGTTGGGCGCGATCCACGCCCTCGGGCTGTACGGCCCCGCGGCGGTTCCGCTGCTCGAGGAGAAGGGTGCGCTGAAGCAGCTCGAGAAGCTGGGCCGGAAGAACGGCGACGGCACGCTCATCGTGCAGGCGATCACGGCGCTGGGCCGCTTGCAGCAGGGCTTGAAGCAGGTGACCGGCGCGATCGGCTCGAAGGACGTCGATGTCCAGTGGACCGCGGTCCTGGCGCTGGCCAACTACAGCGGCGACGAGAAGGACACCAAAAACGCCGTGAAGACGCTGATCACAAGGGGTTACAAGGCGAGCAACGCACAGACGAAGCTGTTCTCGTTGCTCGCGGCCGGCGACCTGGCATCCCGCCTGGACCCGAACAGCGACGAGCGCAAGAAGCTGCTCAAGCACCTGCGGGAGCACGTCGAGGACAACGACGGCTACGTCCGCTCGTCCTCCGCGTTGGCGCTCGGCGTGGCCGGCGACGACAACGCCAAGGACCTCATGGCGGAGCTCATCCGCAAGAAGTCCAACACGCACTACACCATCTCCGGCCTGTGCATGGGCCTGGGCATGCTGCGCGCAACGGACCAGCACGACTTCATCATGCAGGAACTCGTGTCGCGCACGGCCTGGAAGGATGACGCACGCGGCTACGGCATGCTGGCGATCGCCATGATGGGCGACACGACCAAGATCAAGGACTTGAACGACCAGCTACGAAAGAAGCACAAGGAGCAGGTCCTGCGTCAGCTGCCCTTGGCGATCGGCGTGCTCGGCGGCAAGCGCGACGTGAGCCGGCTGGTCCGCAAGTTCTCGAGGGGTTGGGACACGAAGGAACGCAACGGCGTGGCCAACTCGGTCTTCGCGCTCTGCTACCTGCGCGACCAGAGCGCCGTCTCGAAGCTGCTCAGACTGACCAAGCGCAGCGACAAGGACATCCGCGGCATGGCCGTCATCGCGCTCGGCTACGTGGGGATGCAGGGCGAGACGAACCCGCTCAGCCGGCTCGTGGAGAACACCAGCCACCGCAACTTCTTCGGGGGCTGGAAGCTGCTGGCGCGTACGAGCCGCATCCTGTAAAGCTGTCGGGCTTCCCGGCTGTCAGCTCCAACAGCACGCAGGAACCTCCTCGCGAGCTTCGCCCGACCGGCGGCGCCTGGATCCCGCAGTCTTTACCGCTTCGCGCCCAGGGATTAGTCTGCCCGCATGCAGCCGCACCTCCCCGCCCACTTCCTGCGCGTCTCCCAGCTGGCGGCCATCGCCGCCGCCCGGGCCACCGGGACCGGGGACCGCCATCACGCCGATGAGCTCGCCACGCAAGCCATGCGCACAGAGCTGGAGAGGACGCCGATCACCGGACGCATCGTGATCGGCGAGGGCGAGCGCGACGAAGCGCCGATGCTGTACATCGGCGAGCAGGTCGGCAACTGCGCTCCCGGCACCCCCGAGATCGACATCGCCGTCGATCCGCTGGAAGGCACCAACCTGTGCGCCACGGGAGCCCCGAACTCCACCGCCGTGATTGCGGCGGCGCCCAAGGGAGGGTTGCTGAACGCACCCGACGTCTACATGGACAAGATCGTCGCCGGTCCCGCGGCGAAGGGCCGCATCGACATCGACGCGAGCACGGCGGAGCACCTGAAGGTGATCGCCGAGAGCCTGAACCGCGAGGTGAAGGACCTGCTCGTGGTGATCCTCGAGCGTCCGCGGCACGCGGAGTTGATCGAGCGGGTGCGCGCGGCCGGTGCGCGCATCGAGCTGATCACGGACGGCGACCTGGCGCCGGGCATCGCGGCCTCCTTGCGCGGCACGGGCGTGCACGCCGTGATCGGCACGGGAGGCGCGCCCGAGGGCGTGCTGAAGGCCGCGGCGTTGCGCTGCCTCGGTGGGGAGATCGTGGCGCGTCTCAAGCCTGCCAAGCCGGGCGACGAAGAGCGCATCAAGGCCGCCGGCTACGACGATCCCACGCGCGTCTTCCACACGGAGGATCTGGCGCCGTCCGACGACATCGTCTTCTGCGCGACGGGCGTCACGAGCGGCTCGCTCCTGCAGGGCGTGCGCTTCTTCGGCGGCGGCTGTCGCACGCATTCGCTGGTGATGACCTCCAAGAGCCCGCGCATGGTCCGATTCGTGGACGAGATCCACCTCGACGACGACTACAGCGGCCGCCTGCGGTTGTAGGACACCATCAGGTGCCCGAACGGGAGGGCGGCCACATAGGGCCGCCCCTACAAGGGATGCGCTCGATTGCCTTGTAGGGGCGCACCTATGTGTGCGCCCTGCAGTTCGCCAACCTGTCGGTTGCGACCCCTACGGCGAGCCGAGCTTCACCAGGATCGTCTTGCGCTCGCCGGCGCGCGCGAGGGCGATGCGCACGGTATCGCCCGCGGCGAAGCCCGCCAGGAAGCGGCGCAGCTGCCTCGGTGACGTCAACGGTTCGGCGTCGATCGAGAGCAACACGTCGCCCTCCTGCAACCCGGCCCGGTGCGCCGCCGTCTCCTCGCCTTGCGAGTTGTTCTTCCCGACCGACATGACCAGCAGGCCCCCCTTGACGGAGCGCGTACCGACCCCGAGGTAGGCGGCTCGCAGGGTGCGGCCGAGCTCCAGCTGCGGCAGGATCCTCTTCAGCACGGGAACCGGAACCGCGAAGCCGAGTCCGGCATTGCCCGTATAGCGTCCGCGTGCGCGGAAGCGGTACCCGAATCCTTCCGTGTCGTTGACGTCGAGCAAGACGCCCAGCAGGCGTCCCCGCATGTCGACCAGCGGGCCACCGCGGTTGGCTCCGTTGACGGCCGCGTCGGTCTGCAGCGCGCCGAAGCCCGGATACAGGTTCTCGAGCGCTCCCGTGCGCGAGATCACGCCCGCGGTGACCAACGGCGTGGCCTGTTCGGGGGCGGCGTGCGGAAAGCCCAGGGCGATGCACAGCGTCCCCCGGCGCACCGTCTCCGGCGGCGCCGGCTCGAGCACCGGCAGGTCCTGCGCGTCCACCTTCAGCAGCGCAAGCCGCAACCGTTCGTCCGTGCCTACGACGCGCGCGGGCAGGTGGCGCCCGTCCAGCAGGTCCACGGTCAGGTCGTGCTCGGCATCCGGCCAACCCGTGACACGCAACGGGCAGATCACCATGCCGTCCGCGGAAACGATCACGCCGGAAGAGCGGTCTATGCCCTCCAGCGCTCCCGCGACGGGCTTGGGTACGGGACGCCGGCGGGTGCCGGGAGGTCCACCCGGGCCTCCGGACCCGCCCGGCGGTGCGAGGTCGGGACCGTCCGGCAGGGGCGGAGCACTCGAGGGCACCGCGGGCTGCGAACGCTTCCGGCTGCGCACGCCGACCAGCGCGCTTTGGCCCTTGCCGGCGGCCCGCGCCAGCACCCAGCCGTACGCGTGTCCGATCCGGGTCTGCCGACGCGCAGGCGGCGGATGCTTCGGCAGCAGCTTGGCACCCGGTCCCTTTCTGGCCCGCGCGACGTAGGCCGCACGCACGCGATCGAAGGGCACGACCATGCTCTGCCCCCCGTCCGCGGTCACGACCCCGGCGGTGATGCCGACCAGACGCCCGCTGAGGTCCACGACCGGCGCGCCGTGCGAACCGGGGTTCACGAGCGCGCTCACATGGACGTTGGCGAGACCGGTGCGGTCCTGGTGCAGGCCCGAGACGATGCCCAGGCTCACGGTCGGCGTGCTTTCGCGCCCGGCGCCGAACGCGTTGCCCACGAGCAGCACCCACTGGCCCAGGCTCACGTCCTCGCTGCGGCCGACGCTGATGCGCTTGCCATAGCGCCCGCCCGCTTCCAGCAAGACGGTGTCCGTCTTCTCGCCGCTGTCGATGACCTTGGCGGAGACGGTCGCGCCGCGGCCCGGAAAGCGCACGGCGACAGCCTTCGGCAACACACCGTCCTTCAGCAGGGGCGTGCGCAGCGTCAGGATCACACCGCCCGAAGCGACCACCACGCCCGTCAGGTCGAAGTCGCCCTGTTTGGGGGTGATCACGGTCACGACCGACGGCCGTACCTTCTTGGCCGCGGCCATGACGGCCTTCTCCGCCTGCTGCAACTCTTGCGCCGCCACGGGCCCGATTGCGAACGCTGCGAACGCGACGCAGGCCACGAGCGCGGCCGTCCCAGGCCGCCTCAACGCTCCACCCCCGCCGCCTCGGCCAGACTGCACAGCGTAAGCCGCCGCTGCTGCGTCCGCCCCTCCCGGGACCAGGTGACCTGTACGGCGTCACCGCTGCGGAAGCTCTTGAGCAGGCCCGCCACCAGCGTGGGCCCGGTCACGGACTGGCCGCCGATCTTGCGCAGTTCGTCGCCCGTCTTCATGCCGGCGCGCGCTGCCGGCCCGCCCGGCAGCACGCGCGTCAGGAGCACGGCACCACCGTCGGCGCCTGCGTACTCGGCGCCGAGGAAGCCCCGCTGCGAAAGCGGGTAGCCCTTCAGCGGCGGGCCGGAACGATTGGACGCCGGCGCGTCGGTCAGCTTGAAGCGGAAGACCTTCACGTTGCGCCCGCGGCGCACGCTCAGCGTCACCACGCTGCCCGCCGGCAGCCGCCCCACCACGTTCACGAAGTCGCTGCGGTTGTTGATGCGCTTGCCCTTGGCCTTGAAGATCACGTCCCTCCAGCGCACGCCCTTCTCCATGGCGGGCGAACCCGGCTGGATGTACCGGACGACCGCCCCGTCCTCCTTCGGCGTCGTCGCCAGCACCAGCCCGTGATAGCCGTACTGGACGGACCCGCCTTCCTCCTTGAGCAGACGCCGCACGAAGAGCTTCACCTGGTTGATGGGGATGGCGAAGCCGACGCCGGAGTTGGACCTGCCCTGGCGCGAGGCTATCAGGCCGTTGATGCCGACGAAGCGGCCGCGCGAATCGAACAGCGGGCCGCCGGAGTTGCCCGGGTTGATCTCGGCGTCGGTCTGCAGGGCGTCCACGTAGAAGTAGCCTCGTTCGGAGGCGGCGCGGCCCTTCCCGGAGACGATACCGACGGTGGCGACGGGCTTGCCGTCCATCGCGTGGCCGTACGGGTTGCCCATGGCGAACACGAACGCGCCGGGCTCGAGGCGGTCCGAGTCCCCCTTGTGCCAATCGACGAAGGGGAAGCGCTTCTTTCCGCGCAACTTCAGCAGCGCGATGTCGCCCTTGACGTACCCCTCGCTGCTGTCGGCGTAGAGATCGGCCTCGAAGATGCCCTCCTCGATCGCAACCGTGATGCGCGAAGCGCCCGTGACGACGTGCACGTTGGTGAGGAAGAACCCGTCGCGGGTGATGATCAGGCCGCTGCCCTGCCCGCGCGGGCGCAGGTCGACCTTGCCGGTCTTCTCGTCAAGCGTGCCGGCGTAGTTCGTGACCGCGCCGACGGCAGGAGCGACCTTCGCGATCACCTCCTGCAGGTCGCTCTGCAGCCCGTCCACCAGCGCGCGGGCGCGCTCGGGGTCGACCTCCTGAGCCGAGCCCGGCGCCGCGGACGCGACCCACACGAGGAACCCTGCCAACAACCGCCGCACGTTTGCAGTCTACCCGCCGGCCCGCCCCCGAACGGCGAGGGGCCGGCGAAATGCCGACCCCTCGGATGGTGACCCCACGGGGACTCGAACCCCGGTCTTAGCCTTGAGAGGGCTACGTCCTGACCGCTAGACGATGGGGCCCTTGGTTGAGGAGGCAGGACTTGAACCTGCAACTTCCTGATTCAGAGTCAGGCTTTCTACCAATTGACCTACTCCTCACTCGGGTAAAAAGATCGGCTGGCCGGGCCGCCGGCCGGAGCGCACCAACGTAAGGCGGGCCCGGGAGGCTGTCAATTTGAGGGGCCCCGCTCCCATGCGGCCCCGCGCGGCGTTCTAATGGGGTGATGACCGCGCTCCTGACCGCCCTCCTGCTGCTCATGCCGGCCCCCGACGCCGAGAAGGTTCCGGAGCTCAAGGAGCTGTTGACCCAGCGCAACACGGACGCGGCGCTGACCCTGCTCAAGGAGATCGGCGCGCTCAAGGGGAACGACGCCGAGGCCAAGGCGCTCCTCAAGCTGATCCGGGCCCGCAAGCCGAAGAAGCCGCCGGAGGTGCTGGAGGCCTCCTTCATGGCGCTGCAGGGCATCGGCAGCAAGAAGGTGACGAAGCACCTCTTGCTGCTGCTGGACCACCGCATGGCCAAGGATCCTGCCGTGCGCATCGGCATCTGCCGGGCGCTGCAGGGGTCTGTGGACAAGGCTGCGAGCAAAGACCTGACGAAGCTCTTGCGCGACAAGGAGGACACGGTGGCGGCCGCCGCCGCCAGCGCGATCGGCGCCTACCGCTACGCGCCCGAAGCGACGCGCAAGGATCTGTTCAAGGTGGTCATGAACATCCTGGACTCCACCTGGAACGTGAAGAACTCGGTCAAACCGGATCTCAAGGTGGAGCGGCGGCGCGCGCAGAAGAAATGGGCGATCATCGCCAAGCCGTTCGAGAAGACCCTGGAGCTGCTCAGCAACACGCGGCAGCGCCACCCGGCCGAATGGCGCAAGTGGTGGAACAAGAACAAGCGCAAGAAGTGGGGCAACGCCCCGCAGTAGGCGCGCGCTCCCGTTCCCATTTCCGTTCCCGTTCCCGCTTGAAAAGGATCCCGAGGAGCGGGCGTTAAGCCGGGTCCTGTCGTGGACGGTCATTTGTCTAGGGCGGCGGTTGCCCGCCGCCTCGAACGGCCTTCCCGGAGGTTATGGCGGGACGGGCCGCCCCTTCCTCCCTACTAGGCCTTTCACCGGGTGGGGTTTGCCGTGCCGGGAGTGTCACCACTGCCCGCGGTGGTCTCTTACACCACCGTTTCACCCTTGCCGCCCGGCCTTTAGGGCCGGGGTTGGCGGTCTGTTCTCTGTGGCACTTTCCCTATCCTTGCGAACGGTGGCCGTTAGCCACCACCCTGCCCTGCGGTGCCCGGACTTTCCTCGTGGCAGGCCGAAGCCTGGCCCCGCGACCA
>JAPUHK010000099.1 GCA_027297745.1 Planctomycetota bacterium
GCCCTCCTCGAGGATGCGGCCGCCCTCGATCACGAGGATGAAAACCGGGGCCTACTCTTTTTCTCTGGCCTCTTCGGCGGGCTTCCCCTGCTCCAGGTGGAGTGAGGCGGAGTTCAGGCAGTAGCGCTGACCGGTGGGATCGGGCCCGTCGTCGAAGACATGGCCGAGGTGCGCGTCGCACCGGCTGCAGACGACCTCCGTGCGCACCGTGCCGAGGGTGCGGTCCGCGACTTCTTTGACGGCCTTGGGGTCCACCGGCTCGTAGAAGCTCGGCCAGCCCGTGCCGGAGCGGTACTTGGTCTCGGAGCTGAACAGCTCCCGCCCGCAGCAGACGCACTTGTAGATGCCCTTCGCCTTGGCGTCCCAGTACTTGCCGGTGAAGGCCGGCTCGGTGCCCTTTTCGCGCGCTACGCGGTACTGCTCGGGCGTCAGCTGCGCCCGCCACTCCTCCGGGGTCTTGTGGACCGTGTCGCTCATGGACGTCGCCTCCGGGCTCTTGGATGCCGGGCCCGCCGCCGCAGTTTCCGGCCGCGGGGCGCGGTTGCTGCAGGCCGGCAAGAGGATCATCAGGGCCAAAATGCGGTGCACGGCTTCATCCTACCCCCCATCCTGCGACGGGGAGGCCCGCCGCGGCTCGACAAGGACCACGCCGAACGCGACCATCGGCACGAGCGTCGAGCGGCGGTGCCGCTGAAACCAGTGGCGCTGCGCGGGGTCCGTGGAGGCGTCCGTCACGGCCATGGGCAACACCCATACCGCGCAGGCGGCCGGGGCTGCTCGGGTTTCCGCCCGGGCGCTCAGCGCTTCTTCTTGGGCGGATTCATGAGGGCCACGCGCGCTGCGACCCAGTCCTTCTTGGCGTAGCCGCGCTTGAAGTCCTCCACGGTCGTGAGCGCCGTCTTGAAGGTCGTGAAGTCCTCGACCTCGTGCGGCTGGGCCGATTCGCCGACGAAGATGCGCTCCCCGTCCCGCGTGAAGAAGCGACCGGCCTCGTACGCCCCGGTGATCGCGCACGTGCCGACGGTGGACTTCTCGTAGAGCGTGCGGTTGTCCCAGGTGACCTTGGCCATGGGTCCGAAGACTAGCCCGCCCGACCCCCCGATGCGAGATCTGAGCCAGCCCCCGAACCCCCACGCGCGCGGTTCGTCCAAGAACGCAGTCAAAGGAGCGAGACGATGCGAAAGTTGGTTGCGGCGGCCGCTCTGGCGCTGTGCGCTTGCTGCGGCCCGGCACCCCGGGATCTCTCAGACCCCGGCATCGAGGTCCGCTGGTACATGATCGAGATCCCGCGGCCCGGCAGCGCGCCCTCCTACCGGAAGCAGGGCGTGGAGGTCACCGCGCTGCGCGGCGGCTCCCCGTGGTCCGACGCCGGCGTGCAGGCCGGTGACGTGATCGCGTCGGTGAACGGGGCGGCTACGCTCGACCCGCACGCTTTCGCGGACGCCGTCGGCTCGAGCGTCCCGAAACGCGTAGCCATCCGCCGGGAAAGCGTAGGCATCTACGGCGGCCGCATGCTGGAGCTCGAGATCGAGTAGGCGAGCCGGCGCAGATCTGCGGCGAGGTGGCGTGCGTGGGCTTGCGCAAGCCCGGAAAACCCGTTGGTCTTCCGGGCGCGTCGAATGGCTCCTCGGGTTGGACTCGAACCAACAACCTACCGGTTAACAGCCGGTGGCTCTACCAATTGAGCTACCGAGGAATCGTGGATTCGTCTTTATAAGACTGAAGGTCGGCAAAGCAAGAACGGCACTTGATCCCGCCTCGGGGGACCCGCCGCTCAGCTTCCGGGCTCGCCCGCCGGCTCCGGCTGCGGCTCGGCACTGCGCACGCCGGGCGTGCAGTAGCGCAGGCAGCACGAAATCTCCTGCCGCAGGCGCGTGCGCGGAACGATGCGATCGATGAAGCCGTGCTCGAGCAAGAACTCCGCGCGCTGGAAGCCCTCGGGCAGCTTGGTACGGATGGTCGTGGCGATCACCCGCGGCCCGGCGAAGCCGATCAGAGCGCCGGGCTCCGCCAGGATGATGTCCCCTAACGCGGCGAACGATGCGATCACGCCTCCCGTGCACGGATCGGCCAGCACGGAGATGTACGGAATGCCCGCCTCGCCCAGACGGCCCAGCGCGACGCTGGTCTTGGCCATCTGCATCAGCGACAGGGCGCCTTCGTGCATGCGCGCGCCGCCCGAGGTGGCGACCAGCAGAAGCGCGCGTTGCTCCTCGCGGGCGACCTCGGCCGCCAGCGTGATCCGCTCGCCGACCACGACGCCCATCGAGCCGCCCATGAAGGAAAAATCGAGCGCGCCGAAGACGATGTCCCGGCCGTCCAGGCGGCCGCGGCCGACGGTGGCAGCCTCGCTCAGACCGGTCTTGTCCTGCGTCTTCTTCAGCTTCTCGGTATACGGCTCCTTGTCGAAGAACTGGAGGTGGTCGACCGGCGCGACGTCCGACCCGAACTCCTCGAACGAGCCCTCGTCCAGAAGCTGATCGACCCGGCGGCGGCCGTCGATCTTGAAGTGAAAGCCGCACTCCGGACAGGTCCCCAACACCTCCTCCACCTTCTTGCGGGTGAGCATGGTGTTGCAGCCCTGGCACTTCAGCCAGACGCCGCCGGGGATGTCCTTCTTCTTCTTGCGGAATTTCCAGCCCATGGCAGCCCGCCATTCTATCCGCACGCCCGCTGCGCGCCCTCGGAGGTCTCCAGGGTCTGTCTGAGAGCTCCTCGTCAGGACGGAGGCCGGGCGCGCCCTAGGCCTCTCTGATGGCCCGGATTGCCTCGGTTCGGTCCTCCTGGCCGTAGATTGCGTTGCCGGCCACGAGCACGTTCGCGCCGGCCTGCTTGGCAGCGCCCGCGGTGGAAGGGCCGATCCCGCCGTCGATCTCGATGTCCCGTTCGAACCCCAGCTCGTTGCGCAGCACCGGGATCTTCTGCAGCACGTCGGGGAGGAAGGCCTGACCCCCGAAGCCCGGGTGAACAGACATGATCAGGACCATGGCGCAGCGCTCCAGCCAGGGCTCCAGGAGGCGTACGTCGGTGTCGGGGTTGACCACCATGCCGGCGCGCGCACCCGCGTCCTCGATGGCGGCGAACGTGCGTGCGGGGTCACCCTCGACCTCCACATGGAAGGTGACGATGTCGGCCCCGGCCTTCGCGAACAGAGGTCCGTACTGCAGCGGGTCACAGATCATCAGGTGGCAGTCCAGCGGCAGGTCGGTGAGCCGGCGGATGGCCTCCACGATGAACGGCCCGAACGTGAGGTTGGGCACGAAGTGGCCGTCCATCACGTCCAGGTGCAGCAGGTCGGCACCACCTTCGGTGACCGATGCAATCTCCTCACGCAGACGCCCGAAGTCGGCGCTGAGCAGGGACGGCGCGATCTTCAGCAAGGCGCGGATTGTAAGCTATGGCCCCACGCTCCTATGCCGCCCACGCGCAAGCGCATCCTCTGGACCGGACTCGTGGTCCTCGTGCCACTGCTGGCGGTCTGGGCGCTGGGGCGTGCACCCTCGCGTCACGCACTCGAGGGGGTCTATGCGGAGTTGCACGCCGACAACGTGGCCCGTTACCGCGATCTGCAACAGACCCGCGCCCGCTTACAGCGGAAGCTGGACCCCGCGGGCGATCCGGTCCCCGCGTCGGAACGCGCCACGCTGCAGCGCGAGATCGCGGCGCTCAGCCGCCGCATGGACGAGGCGCTGCGCGAGGCGTTTCCGCGCCGCATGGTCGGCTGGGAGGTGCTGTTCATCCCGCCGGGCGCGGACCGTGCCACCACGCAGGGCTACACCGGAGTGGCCCCGTTCGATCCCTCGACAACCAAGGACCCACCGCCGCTGCGCGGGCCGGTAGAGATCTGGCTGCGCCCCGCCAGCGCGCCCGCGCGCTGGATCTCCTCGCTCGGCCTCGGGCCGTAAGCTAGCCGCGGATGAAGTAGATCGCGACCAGCACCGCGATCAGGCCCAGGCCCACGACGCCGTGCAACGCCTTGAAGATCGCGGCCTTCGGCTGCTCGCCCGCCGGATCGATCGCGAACAGCTTGCGCATCAGCATGAAGTCGGCCACGAGCACCAGCAACACGCCGGTCAGCTTGACGTGAAAGTAGCCCTGTTTCATGTACTCCTTGCCGGCGGGATCGGTCAGCAGCAGGGCGAGGCCCGAGCCCACCAACAGGAACACGCCCGGCAGCCCCACGAACAGGTACATGCGCTTGAGCACGCGGTACAGCGAGGCGCGTGCGTCCGCGGTCTCGAAGCGAACGCCATGGCCGAGCATGCGCGTCAGAGTCAGCAACCCGCCGACGTAGAGAACCACGGCCAGCACGTGGATGAAGAGCAGCCACCCCGGGACCGCCGCGGCGGCCTCGACGGCCTCGGGCACGGGCACTACTTTTTCGACCATTCTCAACTCCCTTCCAGGGCGGCGATGCCCGGAAGCGTCGCGCCCGCCAACATCTCCATACAGGCACCTCCGCCGGTGCTCATGTGGGTCATGCGCTCCGCGAGATCGAAGCCCCGGACGGCTGCGCCAGTGTCGCCGCCCCCTACGACGGTCGTACCCGTGCAGCGCGCCATGGCCTCGGCTACGGCCCGGGTGCCCTGCGCGAACGCGGGCCACTCGAAGACCCCCATCGGGCCGTTCCACAGGACCGCGCCTGCGGTTTCCACGCGGGCGGCGTAGCGACGCGCAGTCTCGGACCCGATGTCGAGGCCCATCACGTCTTCCGCAAGGTCCACCTCGTCGATGGTCAGCGCCTCGGCCTGCTCCTCGAAGCTGCGGGCCCCCACGTGGTCCGAGGGGAGCATCAGCTCGACCCCGGACGCCCGGGCGCGTTCGAGGATCTCGCGCGCCGTGTCGAGCAGCTCCGCTTCGACGCGTGAGGTCCCCACGGCTACACCGCGGGCCTGCAGGAAGGTGTAGGCCATGCCGCCGCCGATCACGCAGGCGTCGACGCGGCGGAGCAGGTTGTGCAGGACGGGGATCTTGTCGGCAACCTTCGCGCCGCCCAGTACGGCCACGAACGGCCGCGGCGGATCCTGGAGCAACGCGCCGAGGGCATCCAGCTCCGCTTGCACCAGCAGGCCGGCGGCGCCGCCCCCCAGCGCGCGCGGCAGACCGGTGACGGAAGCGTGCGCACGGTGGCTGGTCCCGAAGGCGTCGTCGACGTAGAGATCGCAGAGCGCGCACAGGCCGTCCACGAAGCCGGAATCGTTCGCCGTCTCGCCGGCGTGGAAACGCAGGTTTTCGAGCAGCAGCACTTCGCCGTCCTTCAGCGCGGCGACGGCGTCCTGGACCTCCGCGCCGATGCAGTCCGCTGCGAGCGGTACGGGCGCGCCGATCAGCTCGCTCAGACGCTGCGCCACCGGCGCCAGGCTGAGCTCGGGCGTGCGCTCCCCGCGCGGCCGGCCCAGGTGGCTGGCCAGCACCAGGCGCGCTCCCCGAGAGCGCAGGTGCTCGATCGTCGGCAGTGCCGCGCGTATGCGGCCGTCATCGGCCACGTCCCCGTCGTGGAGCGGAACGTTGAAGTCGACGCGCAAGAAAACGCGCCGCCCTCGCGGTTCGAGGTCACCGAGCTTCATTGCGCCAGACGCCGGACCAGGTCCACCACGCGTGCGCTGTACCCCCACTCGTTGTCATACCAGCTCACGACCTTCACGAGGTTGCCCTGCATGACCATCGTGAGCAGTGAGTCGACGATGCTCGAGGCCGTATTGCCGATGATGTCCGTCGACACGATCGGCTCCTCCGTGTAGGCCAGGATGCCCTTCATCGGGCCCTCGGCCGCGGCCTTGAGAGCGGCATTCACGTCGGACACGGTCACGGTCTTTTGCAACGTCGCGCTGAGGTCCACGAGCGATCCGGTGGCGACCGGCACGCGCAATGCGAAGCCGTCCAGCTTCCCGCTGAGCTCCGGCAGGACCTTGCCGACCGCGCGCGCGGCGCCGGTGGTGGTCGGGATGACGTTGATCGCCGCGGCCCGCGCACGGCGCAAGTCCTTGTGCGGCGAGTCGACCAGGCTCTGGTCGTTGGTGTAGGCGTGGATCGTGTTCATCACGCCGCTCACGAGGCCGAACGAGTCGTTCAGCACCTTGGCGACCGGAGCCAGGCAATTGGTCGTGCACGAAGCGTTCGAGACCACACAATGCTCGGGCTTGAGCACGTCGTCGTTTACGCCCAGCACGATCAGCGCATCGATCTCGTCCTTGGGCGGCACCGTCAACACGACTTTCTTCGCGCCGGCCAGGACATGCTTGTACACCGCCTCTCGGGTGCGGAAGACGCCGGTCGACTCGACCACGACCTCCGCCCCCAGATCCCCCCAGGGGATACAGGCGGGGTCCCGCTCCGCCATCGACGGAATACGCTTGCCGTCCACCAGGAGCGCGCCCTCTTCAGTACGCACCTCGCCCTGAAAGCGCCCTTGCACCGAGTCGTACCGCAGCAGGTGCGCCAGCGTCTTGTCGTCCGTGAGGTCGTTGATGCCGACCACCTCGACGTCGCCGGCCGCATGCGCAATGCGGAATACGGCGCGCCCGATCCTGCCGAAGCCGTTGATGCCGATTCGAACCATGACGCGCCCTCCCAGTGCGAGGGCAGTATCCTAACTCCCGGTGCTGGAGCTACCGAATTGCCGGACGCTGCTGGCCTTCAGCGGGGGCCCCGACTCCGTCGGCCTGGCGGCCCGCCTGCGCGGCGCCGACATCGTGCTCGGCTACGCCGACCACCGCTTGCGGGGTGCGGCGGACGTGCGGCGCGAGCGCGCCTCGGTGGTCGCGGCAGCCCGCGCGCTGGGCGTACCGCTCGTGCGCACGCGCTTGCGCTGCGGTCCCGGCGAAGCCGGCGCCCGCAGCGCGCGCTACCGCGCGCTACACGCGCTGGCGCGCAAGCACGGGTGCGCGGCCGTCGCCTGCGCCCACACGGCGGACGACCGCGCCGAGACGATTCTGCTGCAGCTCGCACGGGGCACCGGCTTGCGCGGGCTGGCCTCGCCGCAGCCGGCCTGCGTCGTGGACGGCATGCTGCGGGTCCGCCCCGCGCTCGACGAGCGTCGATCGGCACTGCATGCCGCGGCGCGGGGTTTCCCTGTCGTGCAAGACCTGACCAACCGCGAGCTGAGGGCGGCGCGCGCGCGGCTGCGCGCGATCCTGCTGCCCGCCCTGCAGACGCTGTGGGGCGAGGACCCGGTGCCGCTGCTGTGCGCGCTGGCGGACGAGGCGGCCTGCATGCGGAAGACGCTCGAGCGGCGCGCCGAGCTCCAGCGGCCGCAGGCCGACCGGCGCACGCTGCTGCGAGAGCCGCGGCCCACCTTCGCCTATCTGGTGGAGGCGCTCAGGCGCGCGGCCGGGCGCTGCGGCCCGCCGCTTACGGCGCGGGCCTACTCGGCCCTGCGCGAGTTCCTGGCGGCGGGCCGGCGGGGCCGGCGCTACCGCTCACCCGGCGGCGAATGGTGGTGGGTGCGGCGCGGCGATCGCCTCGAGATCACGCCTCTGGTCCGCTAGGACCCGAGCCGTCGCTGTCGTCGAGCTTCTTCTCGTCATCGTCCGGTTCCTCTTTGAGGCCGCGCTTGAACTCGGTCAACGACTGCCCGAGGCTGCGCGCCAGCCCCGGGAGCTTCTTGCCACCGAACAGCAAGAGCACCACGAACAGGACGATAAGAATCTGCCAGAAACCGATCTGGCCGAAGGCGAGCAGGGTCACACCACCAGTCTACCGCGGAAGATAGGCGTAAACCCAACCGTCGCCCGCGATCAGGAAGAGCTTGGCGTCTCGAGTGTTGACCAGCATGATCCGCGCGCCGGGGACGGCCACAGGGCTGCCCTCCTCTTCGCCTGTGTCCGCGTCGAGCACGTAAAGCGTGCTGCCCTTGGCCGCCAGCAGCCTGTTCCCCATGCGGACCAGGATACGGTCGTACTGCTTGCCGCTCCACATCGGCATGTTGCCGCGGTCCGTTAGCTCCAGGATCGTACCGCCCAGCGTCAGACGGTCGCTGCCGTGCAGATCCGTGCGCCCCTGGGTCGGCAGGCCGTTGACCAGAATGCCCTTGCCCCGCACCGCCAGCACCTCGCCGTCGAACTCGAACGTCGCCTGACCCGCCCCAAGTCTCCGGTCGGAGACGTGCAGGTCATCCTTCGCGCCGGTTCCCAGCTTGTAGTCCTGGCCCTTGCGCAGCAGGAACGTGCGGCCCTCGTCGGGGCCCGCGGTCACCTTCAACTCGTAGACGACGTTGTCCTTGTCGAACGCGGCCAGGCCGCTCTCCATCTTCACCACCACGAGGTTGCCGAAGACCAGCGGGGCCGAACGCGGCCGCTCGCCCACGGCGATGCTCCAGCGGCGGCTACCGGTAGCCCGGTCCAGGCAGTACACGATGCCGGCGTTGTCGACCAGGTACAGCGCCCCGACCTCGCCACCGGGCACGTCCTCGGTGAGGAAGAAGTCGTGCCGCACCTCGTTGTCGAGCACCGCCTGCCAGCGCTCGGCGGCGGGCGCGATGCCGTAGTTGTTGGCGTCCAGGCAGGTCACGATGCCCTTGTTGTCCACGAAGTAAAGCCGCGGATCACGGGGATCGCCGCCCACTATGGGCGTCCTGTCCAACAGCCCGTTAGTTCGGTAGCCCCAGCCCATTTGGCCGGAGATCAGGCTGAAGGACTCGAGCGTCTTGTTGCGGTCCGGGCTGCCCAGCGAGGGCAGGTAGAAGGTGTCGGACTGCGCCGCGCCGCCGCCCGTCGGGACGAACGGAAGCTGCAGATAGGGCCGCTCCAGGCCGTTCAGGGCGCCCCCAACGTAGCGCATCGTCTTGGAACCGCTGAACAGCGAGACCGCGTGCGCGTAGCGGCGTGAGATGAGCAGTACCGAGGTCTGGTTCTCGGCGGCCGGATAAAGGCTCGGCTCGAGCAGATTTGTCGTCCAGCGCGGCTTGAGCGTGGCGCGCTCCAACGCGTAGATGCGCGGCTTGTTGCCAGCTCCCTCCACGATGATCAGGTCGCGCAGCGTGTGCGCCTGGCGCGCGCGGAAACCAGTTTGTCCGCTGCCCAGGTTCAGGCGCAGGATGACGCCGTCGATGTGGTCGTTCAGTTGAGCGAGCGCTTTCTCGACTGCGTCGCGGTCGGCCATGGTGTCGGCCGCAGGCGCCGCGGCCGGAGCCTTGGCTCCACCCCCGGACTTCTTCCGTCCTTTCGCGCTTTGGCACGCGATGAGCGAAACGAACAAAGCCAAGAGGCAGAAGCGCCGCATGCCGATTCCTCCCGATACGCGGGTGAAGAGCACGGTTACCCAATGCCGGGACGACCCCACTACCTCCGGTGCCTCCGGCCCACCGCGCAAGAGCGGGCGTACCATACAGAGCGCCAAATCGGGTGTCAAGCGCCAACCGCACCCCCTGGATCGCCGTATCCTCGGTGTGTAGCGTAGGTTAGAAAGACGATGCAAGGTCTCCCGGCGACCCTTGAAGCAGTCCGCGGGCGAATCGCGGAAGCGCTCGAACGGGCGGGTGCCGCGACCCGTTCGGTGATCATCGTGGGCGTGACGAAGAAGCACCCGGCCGCCGTCGTAGACGCCCTGGCCGCTGCGGGTATCCGGGACATCGGGGAGAACCGCGTCCAGGAGGCGTTGGCGAAGGCGCCGGCGGTTGCGGCCGACGTGCGCTGGCACCTGGTCGGGCACTTGCAGCGCAACAAGGCGCGGCGCGCGGCGGAGTTTTTTCAGACGATCCATTCCGTGGACTCGCCCCGCCTGGTCGAGGCCCTGGGGGCGGCCGGGCGACCGCTGGAGATCTTCCTGCAGGTGAACGTCTCAGGTGAGCAGGCCAAAGGCGGCGCCGCCCCGACCGATCTCCAAGCACTGCACCGGGCTGCCCTCGGGCACCCGCAGCTGCGTGTGGTGGGCCTGATGGGTATGGCTGCCTGGACGCCGGATCCGGAGGCGTCGCGCCCGGCCTTTCGCGCCCTGCGGGACCTGCGCGACGAGCTCAACCGGCGCGGAGACGGTCCGCCGCTGCCCTACCTCAGCATGGGGATGAGCGGCGATTTCGAGACCGCCGTGGAGGAGGGTGCGACGCACCTGCGCCTTGGGACGATCCTCACGGGCCCGAGGCCCGCGTAGCCCCGAGCTCGCGAGGTGGATCGGAAGGGTGACCTCCTCTGAGACGCCGGCTCCGAACCAGGCGAGCGGAAGTAGCGCGCTTCCCCGAGAATGGTGGATTGCGGAGGGGGCCCCCATTTGGGGACTGAGCGACCCGCCCCGCTAGAATGACCACGGCAGAGGCACAACCTTGCAATTCCTGACCGTCGCGAGAGGCCCCGACCAGGGGAGAGAGTTCCTTATTGATTCGGGCAAGACCTATAAGGTCGGCTCGGACGATGGCGCGGACATTGTGCTCACGGACCCGCGGGTGCTGGGCGAGCACTGCTCGCTGAGCGCCGAAGACGGCAGCATCCTTCTCACGGACCTCACGGCCAGCGCCGGCACCTTCGTGGGCGACAAGCGGGTCAAGCGCGGACGCCTGCCGCATGGCACCGCCTTCCGGGTCGGCGACAGCGTGCTCGTCGTCAAGGTCAAGCACGCGACGCCGGCCGCACGAGCGGCGGCACCAAAGCCGCCTCTGGAGAGGGTGACGCTTCAAAGCCCGCTGCTGGGCAAGATCATCGGCGGGTACAAGTTCAACGAGGTCGTCGGCCGCGGCGGCATGGGGACGGTCTTCCGTGCAACGCAGCTCTCGCTGCACCGCGAGGTGGCCGTCAAGGTGCTGGCGCAGAAGCACGAGGACGACGACGCTTTCGTCGAGCAGTTCATCAACGAGGCGCGCGCCGCCGCCCAGCTGATCCACCACAACGTGGTGCAGGTCTACGACGCGGGCCGCGAGGGCAAGCTGAGCTACTTCTCCATGGAGTTCATGGCCCATGGCTCCGTCGAGGAACACCTCGAGCGCGAGGGCAAGATCCCCTGGGAGGAAGCGATCCTGATGGTGCTCGACGCCGCGCACGGCCTCGAGTTCGCGCAGGAAAAGGGCATCGTCCACCGCGACATCAAGCCGGACAACTTGATGATCGACGAGAAGGGCCGCGTCAAGATCGCGGATCTGGGGCTGGCCAAGCACGACCGCAAGGCCGGCGGGACGAAGCAGGAGGTGATCGGCACCCCCCATTTCATTCCGCCCGAGCAGGCGCTGGGCAAGGATGTCGACCATCGCGCCGACCTGTACAGCCTGGGCGCCACCTTCTTCCGGATCATCACTGGCCGCACGCTCTTCACGGGCAACACGGCCAAGGAGATCGTCCTCAAGCACATCCACGAGGCCTGGCCCGCGGCGTCGTCCGTCGAGCCGTCGATTCCCGACGAGCTCGACCTGGCAATCTCGCGCATGCTGGCCAAGAACCCCGACGACAGGCCGCAGAGCGCCACCGAGGTGATCAGCGAGCTGGAGTCGATCTGCGCCCATCACGGCATCAAGGGCGCGGTGATCAAGACGGGCGTCAGCAAGCGCGTGCTCGTGCCGCTGGTGCTGCTGTTGCTCGCCGCCATCGGCGTGACCACCCACTTCGTGACCAAGGACCCCGAGTTCCTGGAGGACACGGCGTCGAAGGAGGCGGCCGCGCGCGCGCAGGAAGAGGCGCGCCGCGACCGCGACGCGGCCGCCGCCGCGAAACGGGGGGAGCGTGCGCAATCCGTCCGTGCGGCACACGGCGCGTTGGCGGGGAGAGAGCTGGCGCAGAGCCGCATTCGCTCGCTCGACGAGACCTTCGACGACGAGAAGTCGGAGGCGGTGCGTGAGAAGGCCTGGCGCGACGTGGCCCAGGCCTACGAGGACTTCGCGGAGGATCCCGCTAACCAGGAGTTGGACGTCGACGACGTGCTGAAAATGGCCGCGGCCGACGCCACGCGCATCAACTACCGGCTCGACAAGCTCAAGGCG